>JBNKSG010000068.1:0-17426 GCA_050297195.1 Opitutaceae bacterium
GCCGAGACCCTCGAACGCCGCAATGTCGAGCTAGCGGAAAAGAGCGATGAGCTGCAGCAGACCACCGACTCCCTCACCGAAACGCTCCACACCCTGCAGAAAACCCAGGATCAGCTCCTCGCCACCGCCCGCACCGCAGGGAAAGCCGAAATCGCCACCAACGTGCTCCACAACGTGGGCAACGTGCTCAACAGCGTGAACGTCAACCTCGCCTCCCTCGCCTCCAAAGTCGGCGACTCGAACGTATCCAAACTTTCAATGCTCGCCCAGCTCATCGAAAGCCAGCAGCACGATATCGAGACCTTCCTCACCCAGGACAAGCGGGGCAAAGCCATACCCGAATTCATAATATCCATGTCCCGAGTCCTGCAAGACGAGATGAACGTCATGGGGAGTATCATCGAGACGATGGATTCCGACGTCACCCACATAAAGAGCATCGTCGCAGCGCAGCAGACCTACGCCAAGTGCATCGGTGTCATACAAGAATTCAACCTCGCCAAACTCTGCGACAGCGCTATCGCCATCGCCGACACAAAAGGCTACGCCCGCACCTTCGAAATCGTCAACGACCTGCCAGCGAAGCTCGTTCTGCAGAACGACAAGGAACGCGTGCTCGAGATCATCCTAAACCTCATCTCCAACGCCAAACACGCAATCCGAGACCAGAATCCGGAACGCGGACTGATCGCCATCTCAGCCGAGAACGTCGACGACGGCAAGCGTATCGCAATCACCATTACGGACAACGGCGTCGGTTTCGACAAAGCCCTCAAGAGCCAGCTCTTCAACCATGGATTCACCACCAAGAAAGACGGACACGGATTCGGCCTGCATTCGTGCGCCAATGCCGCAAGCGCCCTCGGCGGGCAGCTCAGTCTAGACAGCCCCGGCCGAGGCAAAGGAGCCACCGCCACGCTCACTCTCCCGCTCGCCAACACGTAACAAAAGCCAAGCCCGAGAATGAGTCGTTGAGCGCTACGCACCACATTCGGCTCAGAAAACATTTAAACGATATATCCGACACGCTGCTCATCTTTCCTGACCACTCTTCTGCCAAATCCACCCTCAAAGAAATTGGATCGTTCCCGACGGAACCCGCGAAATCTCCAACCCTCACAATTCCAACCTTACTCTAACTCGATGCCGAAGACCATACTCATCGGAATTGCTATCGCGCTACTCTCCACCGCCCTCGCCCGAGCGGCCGAAATCCAAGCGAAGGACCTTGAACGCCTCGTCTCCATGGGGACGCCCAGGATCGAAACCTACTACGCGCGAGATACCGGCATCACCGGCAACGCCCACGCCATCACGCAACTACCAAACGGCGAGATCGCATTCCTCACAAGCAACGGAATCTTCTACTTCGACGGGACGAACTGGAGCGCCCTCGCTGAGGGCAAGATCAGCTGGCCCGCCTCCGCTCAGCAACTCGACGAGGAATGCATAGCAATTGGCCACAGCAAAGGCATCGTCGAGATACGTCCGGACGGAAAAGGCTCCTACGAGCAGCGACAAATCCCCATGCCAGACCAGAACAGCGACATCAAGGGGTACCCGGTAACGAATACAACCATGGCGAGAGGATGCCTCATCGCGACCAAGGGCACCGAGCTGATCGTGTTCAAGCCAGACGGCAGCTCCGTCACGCACCAATGCGAAGCATGGCCCCAAGGTCTAATGACCATCGGCGACGAAGTCTTCGCCCTGGGCGGGCGTCCAGAAATCCCCATAAACCGATGGGACTGGGAAAAACAAGAACTCGTGCCGGCCAGCGAGACGCTGCAGGGAATCATAAGCGGATGGCCCACCTCCTCCACCCCCCGCAGCGAAGGAGGCTCCTGGGTCCTGACCCTCGAGAACGAGATAATCGGTTTCGACGGGACACGCGCCTGGACTTGGCCCGGCTGCCAGGAACTGGCAAAGCTGGAAGCGCAAGTCTCGTCGCTCGTCGAGACCAAGCCTGGAGAACTGGCCATCGGCACCTCGAACCTAGGCGTCCTGCTCTTCGACCGTTCCGGTCACCTCCAAAGGTCCATCTCGATCGAAGACGGCCTTAGCGACACGAATGTGAGACGGATCGGGCTCGATGGCCAGAACGGCCTGTGGATCGCCTCAAGGCGAAGCGTGGCGCGCCTCGACCTGGACTTCGATTTCCTACACTACGGCGAGCAGCACGGCGTCCCGGATACGGTTTCCGCGATCGAGATCTTCGACGGCAGAATCTACCTCGCAATGCCTTCCGAACTCCTAGCCAGCGCGAGAGACCCAAAGAAGAAGAACGAAACCTTTCACCGCGCCAGCAGCATCCAGCGCATCACCGACCTGTACGCCTATGACGACCGCCTATTCATCGCGGGGTCCGTATTCGCGGTCATGGAAAAGGACGGCTCCGTAAAGGTCTTGTCCGAAGTCAGCGGCACCAACCTCTGGCAGCCCTCGGAATATCCCAACCTGATCCTCGCCTGTACCTACAAGGGCATTCAGCGCATCGAAAAGCGCGATGGCGAGTGGGTCCCCGGCCCCTTCCTGGACGGCGACCGCTCAGAGGTCTTCTCGATCGCGGAGACGAAGAGCGGAGTCCTCCTAGGCACCCTAGGAATACTCGATGTCGCCCGCATTCGCCTCGACGCAACGGGAGGCTCCGTCGAACGCCTAACGCTCAAGCCAACCCCAGACAAGAAATGGCGCAGCGTCCTCAATATCGGCGGCGAAGTCTACCTCACCAACGAACCCATGCTTCGATGGGACGAAGCGTCGCAGCTATTCGTGGAAAACGACGAGATGCTGAGGTTCCCCGGCGAGAAACCATTCGGATTCTCCGGATTTTTCGGCAGAGCCCCCGAAAACGTCTTCATTCCCGCAAACCCGCGACGAAGCGTCACCTTCCCCAGGCCGAATCGCAAGATTCTCGGAGCGATCTCCACCGTCGGCTCCACGATCAACAACGTCGCCGACTGCCTCCTCTACGACGACGACGGCAATGCCTGGATCGGCGGCGGGTTCGGACTCGTTCTGGCAAACTCGCCGCTCGCCGCCACCCCGCGAATCCAAGCCAAGCCCCGTCTCCACAGGCTCGCCTCCGTCAAGGATCACGTAAATCTGCCGGCGAGCGCAGAGAACGGCAAGCCGCTTGTGCTGCAGCCTTGGCAGGACTCCCTGACGATCGAAGCGGCATTCCCCGACTTCGCCTCGGCCCGCACCTCCAGATACAGCATCACCCTGCGCGGCCACGACACAGCCACGGCCGACTTCGACGCCTCCTCGAAACGAGAAATCACCAACCTGAATCCAGGAGAGTATCTCCTCCAGATCGCCACCCGCCGCGCCGACGGACAAACCTCCGAGACTTTCGAAATGCCCATCACGCTGCTCGCCCACTGGTACGAGCGACCCTGGGCCTATACTCTGTATCTCGCCGCCCTCGCCCTCCTCGTCTTCGCCATCGTCAAGTGGAACGCCCGACGACTCGAGCAAGAGAGCCTCGAACTCGAAAAGACTATCGCGAAACGAACCCAAGAGGTCGAAAGCAAGAACGCGAAGCTGCAACAACAAGCCGAGACCCTCGAACGCCGCAATGTCGAGCTAGCGGAAAAGAGCGATGAGCTGCAGCAGACCACCGACTCCCTCACCGAAACGCTCCACACCCTGCAGAAAACCCAGGATCAGCTCCTCGCCACCGCCCGCACCGCAGGGAAAGCCGAAATCGCCACCAACGTGCTCCACAACGTGGGCAACGTGCTCAACAGCGTGAACGTCAACCTCGCCTCCCTCGCCTCCAAAGTCGGCGACTCGAACGTATCCAAACTTTCAATGCTCGCCCAGCTCATCGAAAGCCAGCAGCACGATATCGAGACCTTCCTCACCCAGGACAAGCGGGGCAAAGCCATACCCGAATTCATAATATCCATGTCCCGAGTCCTGCAAGACGAGATGAACGTCATGGGGAGTATCATCGAGACGATGGATTCCGACGTCACCCACATAAAGAGCATCGTCGCAGCGCAGCAGACCTACGCCAAGTGCATCGGTGTCATACAAGAATTCAACCTCGCCAAACTCTGCGACAGCGCTATCGCCATCGCCGACACAAAAGGCTACGCCCGCACCTTCGAAATCGTCAACGACCTGCCAGCGAAGCTCGTTCTGCAGAACGACAAGGAACGCGTGCTCGAGATCATCCTAAACCTCATCTCCAACGCCAAACACGCAATCCTCGAGCAAGAGCCGGAACGCGGGCTGATCACCATCTCAGCCAAGAAGGTCGATGACGACAAGTGTATCGCGATCACCATTACGGACAACGGCGTCGGTTTCGACGAATCCTTAAAAAGCAGCCTTTTCCAGCATGGCTTCACCACCAAGAAAAACGGACACGGGTTTGGCCTGCACTCCTGCGCCAATGCCGCGAGCTCCCTCGGTGGAAAGCTCAGCCTCGACAGCCCCGGCAAAGGCAAAGGCGCCACCGCCACCTTCACCCTCGCCCTCGCCAATTAGCCAAGCCTCGCAACTAGCTGCGACGCAAACGGCATTCTATTCTGCATTAAGCGACTTCACCGGGATTACCGACCTCAGGAGAGGCCGCTGGCGGCGTAAAACAGTTAGGCCAACCCCCCACCGAAAATAATGGCCGTATTATTGACGATTCGGGGAAACAAATATATATACGACCTTCGGTTCTAACGCGTACGCGAGAGAGGTTAACGATTAAACACGAACAAGGCCCGGTTTCACTCAGGCTTTTGGTAACCGTTGCCGAATGGAAGGCGACGACAACGCTCCCGCAGTCAATCAGATCACGGGAACTCTTTTACTTAACCAATTTACATACCGTGAAAAAAGACAGAAAATCCACTAGCGTCCGAGACGCTCGAAACACTTTGTCTTCTGAAAGGCAAAGCCTTGGTTCGCCGAGCGCTTTCGATGCTCCACGCCCAATATCCACGAAACTACCTTTCGATTGGTGGCTGCTAAAGACAGGTTTTGCTGCAACGGTATCGACAGCCCTTTCGCTCGCCCCGATGACTTCCGCTCAGGAAGAGGACAATGCTGGGATGTTCACGCTGGAGACCTTTACCGTTACGGCCACCAAGCGAGAGGAAAACCAGCAGGAGATCCCTCTTTCCGTTTCTTCTCTCGATAACGTTAGCCTGAAAAGGCTTCGCGTCGATCAACTCGATGACTATCTAGATCTCCTGCCCAATATTTCCATACAGGGTACCGGACCGGGGCAGAACGAACTTTATATCCGCGGGGCCGCGACCTCCCAGACCATCATCACAGTTTCGTCCGTGCAAGCGATTCAGCCATCCGTGGCGATGTACCTCGACGAGCAGCCAGTTGCCATGCAGGGACGAAATCTCGACGTGTACGCAGCCGACCTCGAGCGCATCGAGGTCCTGCCTGGTCCGCAGGGTACGGTCTTTGGAGCCAGCTCCCAGTCCGGCACAGTGCGCCTCATTACCCGAAAGCCCAACTTCAAAGCAGCTGCCTCCGGGTTCGAAACGACCGTTTCCACAACGAAAGGAGGCGACAGTAGCTTCGCGCTGAAAGGGTACACGAACCTTCCGCTTTCCGACAAGCTCGCCGTCCGTCTTGCCTTCTACAACGACACGCAAGGAGGATGGATCGACAACATCCAAAACGACCCGCAAAACGGCGGCTGGAACGGAAGCGCCGTAGTGGTCGACCGCGTATCGGGCGGCCCTCTTCCCGATCCGGAGAACCAGACGCTCCCGATTCCCAGAAACGACGATCTGGTCGAAGACAACTACAACGACGCCACCTACTCGGGCGTTCGCCTCGGAGTGGCTTACAAAGTCAACAAAGACTGGGACCTTCTCGTTCAGCACACCCAGCAAACGCTCTCGACCGAAGGCGTTTGGGCTTACGATCCAAACCTCGAGGGAGAAAGCTCCGTCAACCGCTTCGCGCCGGAAAAGAACGACGACGAGTTCGGGCTGACCACCTTAACGTTGAATGGGCGTCTAGGGAAGCTGGACGTCGTCTACGCGGGCGGCTATCTAGATCGCAACATCAGCGCCACGATCGACTATACGTTCTATACCAACGGCGGACTGTATTCCGCGTACTACGTTTTCTACCCGGGCGACGGCACCTATTCGCAGGGATTCGACCCCTCCAAGTTCTACAAGGAAGAATCAGGGAACACGCGCATGACGCACGAGCTCCGCGTGAACACTTCCGCCGACAATCGCGTGCGCCTTCTCGGGGGAATGTTCTACGACAAGCAAGAGATCCCCGTTGTAGGAAAATTCAAGATAGCGGCTACCGATAGCCCCTATTTCTCGAATCTAGCGCGCACCCTAGCCGCTCCTCCCGGTACCGAAGGACTGAATACTGATGGCGGTCCTTTTTCGCCAGAGTATAGTTTCGTCGATGACGTTACCCACAAAACCGATCAAATCGCCTTCTTTGGACAAGTAGAGACCGACCTTTCGGATACGGTTACCTTAGGGCTCAGCGCTCGCTACTACGACATCGTGGACGACTACAAAGGCGCGACGACGACTGTCAACGTGACCGAGCGTTTGCGCGCCTTCGGAGCCAACAGCGAACAAGCCCTTATCGACTCGCTCGGCCAAAGCGCGGGATCGGCTACTTGGGCCGCGATTCAAAATGGGGAGCTCGACGTGAGCAAACTCAAGCCTGATGGAAACGTAGAGGTTGACGACGTCATTTATCGAGGCTCCATCGACTGGCAGGCGACCAACGACGTCTTGTTTTTCGCTTCCTATGCGCAGGGCTTCCGCCCTCCCGTAACAAATCGCGTGGTTGGAGGACTCGCCACCAACCAGAGCGGCGTGTTCGAAGGATATCGTATCCCCGTGTATTCCCAAACAGACACGCTGGATAATTTCGAAATCGGCATGAAAAGCGAATTTCTGAGGAATCGCTTGAGAATAAACGCGACCCTCTTCCAATCGGAAATCTCCGACCTGCAAACCTCGCGCTTCGATCCGGCGAATATTAGCTTCCTGTGGTTTTCCGACAATGTCGGGGACGCCGAAATAAGGGGGCTCGACACCGACTTCGCTTACCGTGCCTCCGAGAACCTCACCCTCGCAGGATCGTTCAGTTTCTTGGATACAGAGATCACGCGGGAGAATCCGGAACTCCTAGGGATCGCCGCCCCCGTTGGCAGCCGCTTGCCGTTTTCCGCAGAATTCTCTGGAAACCTGCGGCTTCGCTACGAGTTCGACGTTCCAGACAGCGAAAAGCTCGGCAGCATGAAAGGATACTTCCAAGCCGGCATAAAGCATACGGGAGAAAGCCTGTCTGGCTTGAAGATGGATGCCTACGTAGTCGAAGACACGATGCGACGCGTGTACAAAGTGGAAAGCTCGGGGCTGAAAATCCAACGAGAAAGCGACGCCTACCTCGGCGCGGCTCCGAACACCGAACTCCTCGGAGTCGACGGATTACCTGGCGGACGCTACGTGCAAGAAGCGTCAACCGTTCTGGATCTCGCTCTCGGAGTGACTGCCGACGCGTGGAACGCAGAATTCTTCATCGACAACGTCACCAACGAGAAGACGATGGACTATATCGATACGCAGCAATTCACTCCACACGTGGTAACCGGCCGTCCAATGACCTACGGAATTAGGCTCTCCTACGACTTCCAGTAAAGACGTTTTGGCCAACAGAGGATTCATGGAGAAAAGCACATTCTCGGAAGCGCTCGCCCACGGGCGGGCGCTCATCCAAAACGCCTGGTTTGCCGAGGCCGAAAAGAAGCTCAACGATCTCCTCAACGAAGAGATCGACGACTACCAGAGACGCGAAACGCTGTACTCGCTCGCGATCGCCTTGCGCTACCAAAAGCGTTTTGATGACGCCATGCGTGTTCTCGATCAACTCGTCGAATGCGATCCGAGGCACAGCAGGGCGTATCAGGAAAAGGGATACTGCCTGTTTTCCATGCAGCAGGCAAATCTCGCCATAGATGCTTTCTCGACCGCCGTTAAGCTCAATCCCGCCCTCCAAGCCAGTTGGAGCGCGCTTGCCAACCTTCTATGCGAAAGCGGCAACCCCGATGGCGGTCGCTTTGCGCTGGCTCAAGCGGACTATTTAAAAGGACTTCCCGCTCCCTTGCTTCAAGCCAAAGACCTGTTTCATGAAGGTAAGCTTCAAAAGGCGGAACACCTGTGTCGCCAATTTCTCGCTACGGACAAAACCCATGTCGAAGGCATGCGTTTGCTCGCGGAAATCGGCATCCGCCTAAAGATTCTAGATGACGCTGAATTTCTCCTAGAAAGCTGCGTCGAATTCGAACCAGACCACCTCGGGGCTCGAACCGACTATCTCAAGATCCTCAATCGAAAAGCCAAGTTTGGCCAAGCCCTTGCTCAAGCGGAGATACTTCTCCAGAAGCAGCCAGACAACCAGAACTATAAGCTATGCAAGGCGAGCGCATTGTCGGGGCTCGGAAGCCTCGAGGAAGCGATTGAGCTGTACCGCTCCTATCTCCAGTTCGATCCGGAAAAGGCAGAGGTCCATGTCATGCTTGGCCACGCGCAGAAGGCTATTGGTTCTCGCGAAGCGGCCATCCAATCCTACCAAGAAGCATATCGCATACGCCCTCAATACGGGGATGCCTACTGGAGCCTTGCGAACACCAAGACTCATCGCTTTTCCGATCAAGAGATAGCCCAAGTGGAAGCGGCCATCGAAGATCCAAGCGTCGATTCGGAAGACAAAGCGCAACTCTGCTTCGCGGCCGGGAAAGCGTATGAAGATCGAAAATCCTTTTCGGATTCCTTCAAATTCTATCAGCAGGGAAACGCGTTGAAGCGGCGGCGTTCCGGGTACGATCCCGACAAGACCGAGGCGATGGTCAATGCTCAGATCGAGCATTGCTCGCGGGAACTTTTCCAGAAAAAGAGCAATCTCGGGGCCCAAGATCCTGACCCGATCTTCATCGTCGGGCTCCCCCGCGCCGGCTCCACCTTGCTAGAGCAGATCCTCGCGTCCCATTCCCAGGTCGATGGCACCATGGAGCTTCACAACATTCTCGGCCTTGCCCAGAGACTGCGAGGGAGAAGCGCGGAAGAGGCGGATCGCTATCCTCAAATCCTCTGGGAGCTGGACGATTCCTACTTCAAGCGCTTCGGGGAGAAATTCATCGCCGATACACGTGTTTATCGAGATCGAGCTCCGTTCTTTATAGATAAGATGCCGAACAACTTTCTGCACATCGGGCTTATTCAACTCATCTTGCCCAATGCAAAGATCATCGATGCACGGCGACATCCCATGGCGTGCGGATACAGTGGATACAAACAGCTTTTCGGCGAAGGCCAGGACTTCAGTTACGATCTGGAGTGGATGGGACGCTATTACCGAGACTACGTCCGTCTGATGGACCACTGGGACGAAGCGCTTCCAGGCAAAGTGCTTCGCGTACAGTATGAAGACGTCGTGGACAATTTGGAAGAGCAGGTGAAACGTATCCTCGACTACTGCGAACTCCCCTTCGAGCACGACTGTATCGACTTCTACAAGACAGAAAGAAACGTACGCACTCCCAGCTCCGAGCAAGTCCGTCGCCCGATCAGCCGCTCAGGCCTCGATCAATGGCGAAACTACGAGCCTTTCCTCGACCCCTTGAAAGAAGCGATCGGCCCGGACCTATTGTCTCGTTTCGACTTCAGCACCGCCGCTACCGTGTAGAAGGCGCCCCTAGAGCTCCGCGATCCCGGAGAGATCGCCATCAACCGCCAATCCGATTGGCCACTGGCTCGGCCTGTCGCTGGGAACATGCCACCTCTAGAGCCCCTGCCAGGGTGCTCCCTCTTTGCGATACCAATTCCTGTGGTGAACCGCCGCTGCGCGGCAGCATCCAAACCCTCCGCCAACTCGTCGGAGGCGACGAAACCAGCGACGCCAGCCTCGGCCGCACGGGTAAAGCGGACCGCAAAACCTCCATCAGCGGCAGCCAATCCACGCAAGGTAGCCAAAGCCCGAGCCCAAACGGCCACCCGCATTCCAGTGCCGTACGCAACGCCGACGGGAACGCATTTTCCCCCACCTCCGTTTCAACGCGAAGCGAACAAGCACCCGCAACCCCAAACCAGTTTAACGCTTAACCTACGAACTACTCAGGCGGATACACCATCTGTCGAAACTAGGGGGCAGATAGGAACTCACAACCGATCCAACGACTCGACTTTCCACAATTCACCTCGCGAGCCCACCTATGTTTCGAAAAAATGGATACAAGATCCCTTTCCCGAACGCCAGCGAAAGCAAGGACACCAGTACGGCTCCCTCAAGGCACCACAGTCCTCCGCGTAGCTTCGGATCGCGGCTCGCCATATTACTAACCATCACGTTCGTCACAGCGCTAGCTATCACCGGCGGAGCGTTTCTCTTTCTCCGCTCCTTCATCCGCGATTCCGCAGCGGAACACGCGTATCAAGCCCAGGAGAAAGAGAAATCCTTTCGGTTTCTCGAGTCCCTTTGCACCAGCCAGTTCCATCTAGCAAACTTGCTTAATCTCGAAAACCCGGGCAAGATGGAGGCCGCTGTCGCCAACTGCAATGCCCTCATGAAGCAGGTACGTGCCAACGCCAGCGCCATCAATTGCAACGACCCGACGCTCGCATCTCAACTCGAGACGCTCGCCGAAACGAACCAGAAGCTCATCGCCGAGCTCATGCTCGGCAACCGAGCCGCCGCCAACGAGATCGAGATCGATCACATCGCTCCTGCCCAGACCGCCATACTGGCAGCTATCCGAAAGCACAACGACCACCTCAAGACCAAGATCGAAGAGCACTACGCTCAGGTCAGTTCCGAGAAGCAGCGACTCGTCGCCATCGGAATAGGCGTCGCCATTTCCTTTCTCGCCATCATTGCGCTCTGCGGCATGTACCTTCACTGGACCATAGCCCGCGAGCTTCGTCAGTTTTCAGCCATTCTCCATCGCAGCTCGAATGACGTCGATAGCGCCGTCGAAGAGCTCGGCCATGTCAGCAAGTCGCTCCACGAAGCGACGTCCGACACAGCCGGAGCCCTCCGGGTCAGCGCCTTGACGCTTGACGACCTAGGCCATGTCAGTACGGCCAACCGCGAACGTGCCGAGAGTGCCAAGAGCATCGCAGCTCTCTCCCTCGAAGCCGCCGACGCCGGATCGATCTCCATGCAGGAACTCAACGCCTCCATGCAGGAATTCCAACGTTCCTCCAGCGAGGTCGAAAAGATAGTCAACACCATCGACGAGATCGCCTTCCAAACCAATTTGCTCGCCCTCAACGCCGCCGTCGAAGCCGCCAGAGCCGGCGAGGCGGGAGCCGGTTTCGCCGTCGTCGCCGACGAGGTCCGACGCCTTGCCCAGCACTCCGCCACCGCAGCCCAAGAGACAACCCAAAAGATCAACGAAACCAGTCGAAGCAGTCACCAAAGCATATCGCTCTGCAAAAAAGTCGCTGAAGAACTCGGAGAAATCGCCACCCGAGCCAGCGAAGTCGATAGGTTGGTCGCCCAGATAGCGTCCACCTCCAAGGACCAGGCCGCTGGCATCAGCCAACTCGGAGAGGTCATGAATAACATCGACGCCACCACGCAAAACAATGCCAACCTCAGCTCCGAATGCGCCCACGCCGTCACCCATTTGGCCTCTCGCATCGACGACCTGCACTGGCTCACCCGCACCGCCCGCGTTTTCTCAGGCAGCCACGTCGACGAGGAAGACGAAACGCCCCCGGCGACCGGACACACCGAGCCGAGCCAATCATCCCAGCAAAAGCAGCAGCCCGCTCCCCCTTCCAAGCCGATCCCCCATCTGCCAGAACCCGCTCTCGCAACTCCCGGCTTCGAAGAATTCTAGACCAAGATGCGCCAAAAAACTCAAGACACCTCATCTCCAGACCATTCCGAGCTGCAAATCGATGACCTGATTCAGCAACTCGATAGTTTGGCCGACAAGCTCGAACTTCAGTTCCACCTCATCGAGCCAGCATTTGTCGAGCTCGGCGCTCTGCTGGAAACGCTCCACCACACGTCGACCCATTTTTTGGAACAGAGCGCTGAAAACCAGCGCGACGCCCAGGACGTCGGCCTCCTCATCCAGGCGTTCGTCGCCATCCTCCCGGACAACATCCAACACCTGCAGCTCGGCGACGTCGCTCGTCAACGGGGCGAGCACGTTACCGCCGCGCTCCGCGAAATCGCCCACTGGCTAAAAAACGCCCACAACCAGCTCGACCTCCGCATCCGCGTCACCGAAGCCGGCTGCATCGCCTCCATCCAGATCCAACAGCTCACGGCCATAAGTGCGGACCTCGACCACATGTGCCAGCACTTTCACGAGCAGCTCAACGCTGCACTCCAACGAGCCCCGTCCAGCAGCCTTCCAAATCATTCCCAGGCCATCGTCGATAGACAGCTCGAAACCGCCACCACCCTTCGAAACGAACTCGCCGCGCTCGCCCAAATGACCAACGCCACCGCCCAGCTACGATCCCAGCTCATGGAGCTGCACGACGCCCTCTCGCCCCATCTCGACGACAGCGTCGACACCACGCGGATCCTCGATCGCTTCGCCACCAGCTACACCATGAACTCAGAACGCCAAATCCACCAGAAATCCGAAAGCCAAGCCACCGACAACAGCGACTTCCAGTCCATCGAGTTCTTTTAGCCGCCCACACCACAATGACAACCACAGTCTCAATCAACAACAACGGCGATCTCTGCCTCGGAGGATCCCTCGCCATCTACGACGTCGAGGAACTCTGCCAGACGCTGCTCAAGCACCTCCAAGAACAAGCGGAACTCATTCTCGACCTCAGCGAAATCGCCGAGTGCGACGCCGCCGGAGCCCAACTGCTCTGCGCCGCCCGTTCCGGTGCGGCAATCGCAGGCAAACGCTGCGCTTTCCGCCAAGTCTCCGCCGTCATCGCCACCTGCTTCTCCGATCTCGGACTCTCACACAACCTAATCGAAACCAACGATATCCCACAATGAAAAAGACAATCCTCACCGTCGACGACTCCGCCTCCATGCGCGGCATGGTCGCCTTCACCCTCCGCACCGCCGGCTACGAAGTCGTCGAAGCCGCCGACGGGCGCGACGCCCTCGTCAAGATCGAGGCCCAGCCCGTCCACCTCGTCATCACCGACCTCAACATGCCAAACCTCGATGGCATCAGCCTGATCCGCCAGCTACGCTCCAAGCCCAAGTACAAGTTCGTCCCCATCGTCATGCTCACCACCGAGTCACAGGACGACAAGAAGCAGGCCGGAAGAGCTGCCGGAGCCACCGGCTGGATCGTCAAGCCCTTCCGCGGCGACCAGCTCGTCGCAGTCGCCAAGAAATTCCTCGGCTGACCTCCCTTCGCCGCCACTCCCTCCGCCAAAACGCCAATGGACTCCGTGCCCAACCATATCGAAACCTTCCTCTGCGAAGCAGATGACCTGCTCGCCCAGATCGAGCAGACCGCACTCGCGCTCGATCCAGCCCATCCCACGGACGAGGAAATCAACCACATCTTCCGTGCCTTCCACACGATCAAGGGCTCGGGCTCCATGTTTGGTTTTGACGCCGTGGCCGCCTTCACCCATCACGTCGAATCCGCCCTCGACCTCGTCCGGGACGGAAAGCTCCCGCTCTCCGATGAGCTGCGAGAGCTTGTCTTGCTCTCCCGCGACCATATCGCCGAGCTGCTCGCCGCGCACGGCGACGTCGAACAGGTTCTGGAGCAGGACGGAAAAGCGATCCTAGCCCGGATTCAGTCGTTGCTCTCCGAATCGAACGAACCGGTCCTCGCCAACACGCAGGAAGACGTCGATGAAGACGCCAGCCAACCGAGCCCCAGCTGCCTCCGCCGCATCCGCATCCGCTTTCGCCCCTCCCCCGATCTCATGCTCTCCGGCACGCGGCCGCACGCCCTGCTCGACGAGCTACGCGAACTCGGCGAATGCGAGATCGTCGCGGACGCTTCCGCCATCCCCCCGCTCCAAGAGATCGACCCGACTCTCTGCTACCTCGCCTGGGAGATAAATCTCGTCACCGACCGCGATCTCGCCGCCGTCCGAGACGTCTTCATCTTCGTCGAAGAGGGAAGCGAGATCGACATCGAGGAACTCCCATTCGAGACGGCCTCTCACAAGGCCGAAACCGGCGACCAGCCACCCACGCAAAGCGCACCCGCAAAACCCGCCGCCCGCGCTTCCGCCGCCGGCGAACGCCTGTCCAACGCCGCGACCCTCCGCGTCTCCTCCGAACGCCTCGACCTCCTCGTCGCCCTCGTCGGCGAACTCGTCATCAACCAAGCCCACATCGCCGAAGTCGCCACGCGTCTCGGCGACTCCGAGCTCTCCTCACCCGTCGAAGAGTTCGACCGGCTCGTCGGCGAGCTGCGCGATAGCGTGCTCGGCATTCGCATGATGCCCATCGGAGCGACCTTCGCCCTCTTCAACCGCCTCGTCCACGACCTCTCCGCCGAGCTTGGCAAGAAGGTTCAGCTCGTCACCGAAGGAGCGGAAACCGAACTCGACAAAACCGTCCTCGACCAGATCGGCGAGCCGCTCGTCCACCTCATCCGCAACAGCCTCGACCACGGCATCGAACCCGCCGAAGCGCGGGCCACCGCCGGAAAGCCCGAGCATGGGACGCTCCGCCTCTCCGCCACTCACGCCGGAACAAACGTCGTCATCTCCATCTCCGACGACGGACGGGGACTCGACGCGGATGCCCTTCGCAGCAAGGCCATCGACCGCGGCCTCATCTCCGAAGACGCGTCCCTCTCCGACTCCGAGATCTACAACCTCATTTTCCAACCAGGATTCTCCACCGCCCAAGCCGTCACAAACATCTCCGGCCGCGGCGTCGGCATGGACGTCGTCCGCCGCCAGATCGAAACCCTCGGCGGCGCCATCGAGCTCTCCAGCGAACTGGGACAAGGCACGACCATCGCCCTCACCCTTCCACTCACGCTGGCCATCATCGACGGACTTCTCGTCGAGCTCGACGGCGACCGCTTCATCGTCCCCATGTCCAGCGTGCTCGAGACCGTGGAACTCTCCTCCGCCGAGCATAGCCGCAACAACGGGCGACACACCATCGCCCTACGCGGAGAACTCATACCCTACCTTCGCCTTCGCGAGACATTCAGCATCACCAGCGAAGCGCCGACACTCGAGAAGGTCGTCGTCGTCCGCCACGGAAACGAGCGCGTCGGCCTCGTCGTCGACCGCGTCCTCGGCAGCCACCAGACCGTCATCCAGTCCCTCGGCCACTTCTACCAAGACGTGGAAATCGCCGCCGGAGCCACCATCATGGGCGACGGACAAGTCGCCATCATCCTCGATCTCGCCGGCATCGTCCGCCTCGGCCGCCTCGAAGCCGCCATCGGATGAACGAACAACCCGACCCCTATTCAACGAATCAACCGCTTCACCACCAGCAACCCTCAACATGAAAACTGGGATATCCAAAAACGAATCACCCTTTGCGCCTACCTCGAGTTCGCTATCGCAGGATAGCAACAGCCTTGCAGCTAAAGAAACCCATTAACAACACAAAATCCACCGAAAGAACATGAGCTTCGCACAACGACTCGCAAACCTCCCCATCGGGAAAAAGATGGGATACGGCTTCGCAACCGTGATGCTGATATCCGCTGCCGCCGGCGGCTACTCCATCTACAAAATGAACAACTCGGCCCAAAAGGCCAGGTATCTAGCAAGCGAATACGTCGCCCAGCTTGAGGCATCCAACGAGCTTCGAGCGACCGTCGAAAAAGTAAGCGACGCGTCGAACGATTTCTTCTACTCCGGAGATTCTGGACACCTCAATGCAGCACTCGTATCCACCGATGAGATACACGCCGAGCTCTCTGATTTGGACAAACTCGCCAGCGGCTCGAAACACCTCGTCACGCTGAAGGACAAGATCCAAAGCGCCCCGCCCCTGCTGAAGCAACTGGAAGACTCGATACATGAAAGCATCGAGATCGATAAAGCGGTCGACAAGGCCTTCGCCGCTTCCCGCGCCACATCAAACGACGCCATCGCCGCGTTGCAGGAGATTCTCGACCAGCAATACGTGAAGTTCGAGCGCGACATCAACAACGACGTGGAAAACAACACCCTACTCAATCGCCGCACCAAGGTCATACTGCTCAACAAGCTCATCAGCAGCATTCTAGCGCTCAACTTCGATACAGAAAAAGCCCGCTCCTCGCGCGATCCCGAGCTGGTTGCCAAGAACCTCTCCGTATTCGACGTCATTGACGGAGGCATCGAAGAGCTCCGACCGATCTTCACGAAGGCGAGCGATCACGCGCTCATCGACCGTGCCGACGACGACATCGCCAAATACAAGGAGGCAATTGAAGTCCAGCTCGCAAGCATGCAGCAGATGATCGACATCGAGAAAGGTCGCGGCAAAGCGGTCAATGCCATATCCGCATTCGCCAACAACCAGATCCTGGAATCCCAAACCGAGGTGAACCGGATCTCCAACGAGACCGCAGACGGGCTCGAGAACGCCTCTCGTCTCAACATCGGAAGCACATTGCTGTCGATCGCAATCGGAGTGCTCATAGCAGTGGCCATCACTCGGCTTGTCACTCGTCCCCTCGCCCTCGCCATGAACTTGGTAAGGAAGACCGCCGAAGGCGATCTCACGCAATCGCTCGCCGTCACCTCCAACGACGAAATCGGACAGATGGTCGCCGCCCTCAACGACATGGCCGCCAGCCTCCGGCGCGTCATGGGAGACGTCGCCGCAGCCGCCGAGCAAGTCGCCTCCGGAAGCGAGGAAATGAGCGCCACAGCAGAACAGCTCTCACAAGGCGCCAGCGAACAGGCCGCCTCCGCCGAGGAGACCACCTCCGCCATGGAAGAGATGGCCGCAGGCATCCAGCAGAACGCCGACGGCGCCTCCCAGACCGACCGACTCGCCACCAAGGCCGCCGAAGACGCCCAAGCCAGCGGCGAGGCCGTCGGCCAGACCGTCGGCGCCATTCGCGAAATCGCCGAGAAGATCGCACTCATCGAGGAGATCGCCCGCAAGACCGACCTGCTCGCCCTCAACGCCGCCGTCGAAGCCGCCCGCGCCGGAGAACACGGAAAAGGATTCGCCGTCGTCGCCACCGAGGTCCGCAAGCTCGCCGAACGCTCCCAAGCCGCCGCAGCCGAGATCGCCGGCCTCACCACTTCCGGAGTCGTCATCGCCGAGTCCGCCGGAGAAATGCTCGAGAAGCTCGTCCCCGACATCCGCCGCACCGCCGAGCTCGTGCAGGACATCGCTGGCGCCTGCTCCGAGCAGACCACCGGTGCCCAGCAGGTCAACCGCTCCATCCAGCAGCTCGACCAAGTCACCCAGCAGAACGCCTCCGCCGCCGAGCAGCTCACCGCCACCTCCGAGGAACTCGCCGGACAAGCCGGAAA
>JBNKSG010000069.1:0-17314 GCA_050297195.1 Opitutaceae bacterium
GTGGAACTCAGATAGATGGCTTCGTTTCGATGTCAGAATTTGGCAAGCAGGGAATTTGGCCGTCCTCAGGGATCCTTGGCAACTCGGAATGTAAATTCCTGCAGGGTGTGAGAGAAAACATTAGGCCGCGTTGCGGCCCGATCACGATTAGAAATGGAAGATAGAAGGTGGGAAATTGGTTTTCGGGCGTTCCGTCGACACTTTGCTTTGCCGCGACATGTGGGAGATTGGGTGTTGGGGGATGGCCGGCTGGGGCGATTGGGCCGGCATTGAAGATTGAAGATGGAAGACTGGTACTAGGTTTATGGGGGGGGGCTGGGTGCTTCGGGATTTGTCTCATCCTTTCATTCTTAGAGTGTTGTCGTTGGGCTCCTCGGTGGGATTGGAGCGACTTGGCGGGACGTTGTGAAGCTGGCTTTGAAGAGGAACTCCTCGGGCCTTGGCTGATCGTTTTGCCGAGTGCCATTTCAAAAGGGCGAGATTTTACAGATTTTCAGGCTTAAGGCTTGCGTGAAGTAAGTCCGCAGAAGGCGCTGCGGGCAGCCCCTAGTGGGCTTGCGTAGTTTTTGCTCAAGCGTGCGGGGGGTTCCTCAATTTAGGTCATGCCTCTTCAGTATGCAGTTGCGCAGGCGAATTGGGTGGAGTCATGCTTAACCCACGCCGCGCCAAGTACCATGGTCAAGTCAGCAATATCCAGCGCGTTCGCGTCGTTTGGACGGGAATCGTGTCCGCTGTCTTTCTCTTGTTGGGGATGACGGGGGTGCACGCAGGACAACTCTCGCTAACCTGGCAGGACAATTCCGACAACGAGGATGGGTTTGAGATCGAGCGCGCTCGCTTGGGAGAGGGCTTCGGATTGCTGACCACTGTGGGAGCGGATGCGGAAGCCTATATGGACGCGTCGATCGTCCCTGGCCGCGAATACGAGTATCGGGTACGGGCTTTCAATGCTTTTGGCTACTCTGGTTATACCAACGTATCGGTGGGAATGATGCCAAATACGGCTCCGAGCTTGGGCGATCTTGAGGATATTTCTGTTTTAAAGGGGGAAGACTTGCCAGCGGTTGAGTTTTCCTTCGCGGACGCCGAGTCGGATGCGGCGGATTTGGTAGTCGAAGCGATTTCGTCCAACTTGGCTTTGGTACCCCTCACTGGGATTTCGGTGGAGTTAGGGGACGGGACAGGGACGGTTTCGGTCAATCCGACCAGTTCTGCCACTGGGTCCGCTGTAGTAACCTTGCTTCTTAGCGACGGTGTTGACGTTGCTCAGAAGACTTTCACGGTTGAAGTGCTGCGCAATTTGGCTCCGACGGTGGGTTCGATTTCCGCAGTCGATGCCTTTGATGGGCAAGCGGTAGGGCCGGTGGCGTTTACTATTTCGGATGCGGAGACCGCGGCGTCGGAGTTGACGGTTGTGGGAACGTCCATGGACGAAAGCCTGATCGCTTCCGACAGTATTTCGATCGGCGGATCGGGCGCGAATCGAACGGTAAGCTTCGCGACCCAATCGGTTGTGTCGGGCTCGACTACAATCCGCCTAGCTGTCAGCGACGGCGTGAACAGTACCAATGGCGTACTTCGCGTGAACATTACCAAGAACGCAGCCCCTGTGATTTCGGGACTTGAGGACAATTACACGATCGAGGGAGATGGCAGTATCAATGCTTTGGCCTTCACGCTCTCGGATCGCGATACGGCGCTGAGCTCCTTGGATGTATCGGTAAGCTCCTCGAATTCGCTGATCGCTTCGCAATTCGGTCTCAAGCTGAAGGGGACGGGCAGCCAGCGCACCTTGGACATCACGCCAAATCCGGGCATGACCGGTACGGTTGTGGTCACGGTCTCGGTATCGGATGGTATCCAGACCGCAGCGCAGTCCTTTAATCTGCGGGTTGTCGCTCCGGAGCAGGTCGTCAAGATCCTCGGGTTTACGGTCGATCAAAGCCTCGCTGTCGTGGAGGTGGAGAATCGCCAGAATGCGACCTTCTCGCTCTGGAAGATCCATTCCGTGGATGGCGTTTGGGAGAGGGTTGAAGACGTGAAAACCGTCGTCGGCTCGCAAAGCACTACTTTGATCGACCCGACTCCGATCGGCGCTCCCGTTTGCTATCGCGTGATAGCGAGTGAGTAACTGGGTTCCGGGTTCCAGGTATTGGGTGCTTCGGGATTTGTCTCATCATTTCATTCTTCGAGTGTCGTCGTTGGGCTTCTTGGTACGATTCGAGTTTTAACCACGGATTCCACGGATTCCACGGAGTTCGGGTCTGGCAGAGAATGACTCGTATCCTTGCCGGCGACAGCCGGATCCTCCCGCCGTAGGCGATCCAGCGAGGCACGAGCGATGTTGTATCTTTTCTCCCACTACCGAGGAGTGAATACGACGACACGTCACTGCGAAGCAGTCCAAGGCCACGAAGGGGCACGAATGAGATCCTGCAGTGGTTTGTTAACCGCAGAGGACGCTGAGAACGCGGAGTTGGGAGGAGCGATCCTGCAACGATGTTCTGCCACGAAAAGGCACGAAGAATCCTGCAGCGCTAAACCTTCGTTATAACGAAGGCCCTTCAGTGGTTTGGTTTTTGTGCCTTCTGGTGGCTAATTAGAATCGCTTTTGTCGGGGCCGATTAAAGGAAGTCAAAGATCGGCTTGTAGTACTAGCTTGGATGCGGTGAGATTCGCTTATGGAATTCATAAGCGAACAGCAGTTTAGGGAACGTTTGAGCTATGTAGCGGATGCCCCGAAGGATGGCGGGGTCTTGAAGCTATTGGTCGTTCGACCGAAGTCGGATGCCCGAGAGCTCGTGGAAAGCTGTCACCTGAGCCTGTCCGGCGGGGCTGAGGGTGATAACTGGGTGAAGGGCTGCTGGAAGTCGCTGGAAGACGGGAGTCCGGATCCTGACGTGCAGTTGGCGATTATGAACTACCGAGTGCTGGAGCTCATTGCCGGATCGACCGAGCAAATGGCTTTAGCGGGTGATGCGCTCTGCGTGGATTTTGATCTGAGCGACGAGAATCTGAAGGCGGGCGATCGTCTGAGAATGGGCGAAGCGGTGCTGGAGGTGACGAGCGTACCGCACAATGGCTGCGGAAAATTCCAGAAACGCTTTGGCAAGGAGGCCCTGACGTTCATCAACTCGCCGCTCGGAAAGTCGCTTCACTTGAGGGGGATTTACGTCCGTGTTGTTGAAGACGGAGTGGTGAAACTGGGGGATACGGTTTCGAAACTCGACGTGTGAATTTTCAGTAGAATTCGGCCACAAAGAGGCACGAAGAATCCTGCATCGCTAAGCCTTCGTTATAACGAAGGTCCTTTAGTGGTTTGTTTTTTGTGCCTCTTTGTGGCCAATTAAAAAGGTTTCTGGAGGCCTCGCTATGACTTGGATGTTGGGTGGATCGGGTTGCGTGGTTGTCAACCGCAGAGGACGCTGAGAACGCGGAGTTGGGAGGAGCGATCCTGCAGCGATGTTTTGCCACGAAGAGGCACAAAGAATCCTGCAACGCTAAGCCTTCGTTATGACGAAGGTCCTTTCGTTGTTCGATTTTGGGCAGGTGTGCGTCTGTTGTAGTAGGTTGGCGGATACGACGAATGCTGGAATCGGCAGCATGAAGGCTTAGGGGCGTATCGCCTTGAAAATTGGCCGCGTTACGTTGTGGCGAAGCTCTTGCTCGGTTGCCTTTAGGCGATTTATGGCTTGAGCAAATCGATGTTTTCTAGGTAGGGAGAGAGTCTCGATGGTATCACCCCAACAACTGCATATATGAAGGTTAAGTCTTTTTATAACCTTGGTTATAACCTCCGCTTCTCCAAGTCCATTTTCGCGCTGTTCATCATCGTGCTTTCGGCGAAGATTGCCTTGGGGGCGCCCTTGCGCCGCCCTGTCTCACCCCAGCAGCCGATGTGGCTGATTCATATCGATACCTGGAACTATCCGGACCCGCAGAAGATCATCGAACTCGTGCCCGAAGACATTCGCCCGTACGTAGTTATGAACATATCACTCTCGATCAGTCATGACGCGGAGACGAGTCGCTTTCGCGTGGCGGAGTATGGCTACGAGATTGCCAAGTCATGGTTGAGGGCCTGCGCGGAGAATCAAATGTGGGCAATGATCCAGCCCTCGAGTGGCGGCTTTACGCAGTTTCCTGATGGGGAGATGGAGGTGTTTGAGGAGTTTTACCGCGATTACCCTAATTTGATTGGCTTCAACTACTGCGAACAGTTCTGGGGCTACGATGATCCGAGCGACCCGCTTTCGCCGGCTTGGACAGACCGCTTCAAGCATTTGGCGGAATTGCTGAAAATGAGTCGCCGCTACGGGGGCTACGTCACGGTGAGCTGGTGCGGAAACCAGTGGAGTCCGCCCATCAATCCGATCGGGATGCTGAAGCGCGTGCCTGAGTTCGAGGAGGCTTGCCGCAGCTACACGGAAAATTTCATCCTGTGCGAAAAATATACGCAGCAGAGCTACCAGCACGACATGGAAAGCCTCACGCTGGGATACTACCTTTCTGGATATAGTGGCAATTATGGTATTCGCTATGATGATACAGGGTGGACTAATGTGGACGGGGTGCATGACGACTTCATTCTCTCGACAGGCGGAGCGCCGCATTTGGAACATGCAATGCTGACCGGGCAGACGGTGATCGACGGTCCTGAGCTGATTTGGCGAGAGAATTTCCGAGAGACGTCTAGGGTGATCACTACCGATGGCTATTCGGCGAGAAACTGGGAGACCTTTCCACAGTTCGACAACTTCAGCATAGATCTTTTTCGTAAGATTCTGGACGGTACAGCGAGGATTCCGACTCGAGAAGAGGTCGTTGCCCGGACCAAGGTGGCAATAATCAATGATGTGAATTCTGGCAATCCAGATGCGATTTATAGCACTCCTGCGAGCCTGTTCGAAGGCCTCTACCAAATGGATAGCACGGGGAATCTGAGGGAGAATTACACCTTCTTCAAGAAGACCGGTCGCTATCCGACCATTCCCACTGTTTACGCCTTGGACGACGAACTGGCGAAGTCCTTCGAGGTCCAAGTATTGAAAAGCGACTACGAGTCAAAATGGCCAACTGTGGCGGACAAGGTGCAGGAGTTGGATACGCTGTTTCCTGAGGAGTACACGGGCGACATCTACGCGGGCCGCCATGAGAATGGCTGGGTGGTCTACAATCCCTACAAGACGGGTCAAAACGCGAGCGGCAGCATTCCGTTCAAGTACAATACGAGCGAGAAGATCGATCTTGAGCTCTCTCAGTATACTTCGGGCGTCATGAAGGAGTTTGCGGACAAGATCACGCTCTACTTGACCAACTACGACGAGGATGCGCCCAACAGCCTGAAGACGAATACGATCAAGGTATCCGGCAGCTCGATCGAGCCCACCTACGACTATAGTGATCGAGCGGATCACGCGGCGAGCGTGTTGCAGAAGGATTGGACAAATGGCGTATTAACATTGACGGTACAGCACAACGGCCCTCTCGATATTACAATTAACTGCGCAGGAACGGCTACGGATCGCCTGACACAATTCACGACGGCGACGCTCATCGAGCCCGCCGCGCCGCGAGCCTTCCCAGGGCCACGTCAGTACGAGGCGGAAGTGTTCGAGTATCAGGGCATCGCGAATATTACAACCCAGGGACAAAACGGGAGCATTCGCAACTACCGGGGGCAGGGCTACTTGCAGTTTGGCACCGGTGCATCGGCATCCGTGCGAGATACGGTGAGCGTGCTTAAGGCGGGTACCTACCGGCTGGAGACTCGCTATTCAGTGACGGGATCGGATGTGCAAACGGTGGATCTCTACGTTAACGAAGCCAAGGTATCCACGCCATTGTTTCAGAAAACGGATACGCTGAGCGATTGGAAGATCTCCACGCAGGACATCGTCCTCGACGCGGGCGAGAATACGATCGAGATGAAGGCAAGCGCCGCTGCCCCAAGCTCGCTCTTCCTTGATGCAATTGTGGTTGTGCCGACTGAGTTTGAATACAGCCCTGTAGTGCAGGAGGGGGATCCGAGTTTTACGCGAGTCGATGGGGCGGTGAGCGCTTCCGCTTCGGGCTACTCTGGATCTGGCTATGCTGACTCCTTGGAGGAAGATGGAGCGGAGGTCGAGTGGGCTCTGAGCTTCGACGATTCGACGGTGAAGTCTTTCGTTTTCCGCTACTCGTCTCAATCAACTGTGTCGGCGGATCTGTTGGTCAATGGAAAGGAAGTCGCTTCGGACCTGCTTTTTGCAGCAACTCCAACGCTGAATAACTGGGAATACGTCTCGGCTTATGCAGCCGTATCGCAGGGGGCGGCCAAAGTGATTTTGCGAGCCGACACTGATTCAGGATTGCCAAATATCGACAGTCTTGAGGTTCAAGGAGGCAAACCATGGACCGACGGTGAGCTGCCCTTTAGCCCTCTTGGGGTGTCGGCTAGTTCCTCGTCGACAACCGCGATAAGCCTAAACTGGGAACCGGCTCCTGGAGCGTCCGCTTACACGCTTATGCGAGCAACGCAGCCGGGCGGTCCCTACGCGACGGTGGCTGACGGCATAACGGGTCTTTACTATCTGGATACGGGATTGGACGAGTTGACGACCTATTACTACGTTTTGACCGCGACGAACTCGGAAGGTGAAAGCGCCGTCAGCGCGGAGACCAACGCAACCACAAAGACCTCGCAGCCACCGGCAGTGCCAGAGGGTGTAGCGGTCGTCGCCTCTTCCTACCATGGCGCTACCGTGAGCTGGTCAAGCTCCTTGGGGGCGGAGAGCTACCGGTTGAAACGTTCATTCTATTCGGGGGGACCGTATGCAGTGGTGGAAAGCGACATCGCCGGTAATGCGTTTACGGATACCGGACTTCAGGCAGGATTGACTTACTTCTATGTGGTGAGCGGAGTGAACGAAAATGGGGAAGGCGACCACGGGACCGAAGTGAGTCTGTCGACACCGACCACTTTCACGATTGAACCGCTGGCCGACGCGTTTGTGAGGGACGGTCCGAATGTAGATGCAAACTTCGGCTCGGAAACGACTCTCGTAGTTAAGAACGACGGATCGACGGGCTCCGGTTTTAATCGGGATATTTACATGAAGTTCGACGTAAATGGGCTGGAGACAGTGGAAAGCGCTTCCTTGGTCATGGTGCCGTACCAGGTCGATAATAACGTCAGCTTGGATCTGAGGCTTGTCGCCGATGATTCTTGGAACGAATCCGAGATCACTTGGAACGACCGTCCTGCTGCAGCGAATACAGCATTCGCGAGTAAGGATGGCATGGCGGTGGATCAGAACTACACCGTGGCGGTAACGGACATTGTCAAAGATCAAGCCACGGAGGATGGGGTGCTTTCCTTGCAGGTGTTCGAGCCTGGCGCGTCCAATATCTTCCTTGGGTTTAACTCGCGGGAGAATGCCAACAGTTCGCTGCGGCCGCGTTTGTCAGTGAGCTTGCCGGCTGCCGAAGCTCCACCCCAGATCCCAGGAAATCCCACGGTGACGATTCTGTCGGAAAGCGAAATTGAATTGGGCTGGGACGCATCGATCGGTGCGAACAGCTATACGGTACGGCGCGCCAGCTCGGCTGGTGGACCGTACGAGGATGTGCAAACCGGGATAATGGAGACTGGAACCCGAATCAGCGGTCTCACGGCTGGAGAGCGTTACTTCTATGTAGTTGTTGCTGTCGGCGCAAATGGAGAAAGCCAGTTCGAAGATGAGATTCCAGCAGTGCCTTCGCTGCCGTTGTCGGATGCGGAAGCGATGCCGGTGACCTTTTCGATGAATGGAAAGACGCTGCGTATCGCGCTTAATAGTTCCGTATTGGGGCACCTCTATTGTGTCGAAGGTAAGGATGATCTGACTGATGATGGTTGGTTAGGGCTGGGTGAAGCCAATCCAGGAACGGGTGGAGCTCTTTCATTCGAGATAGATCTCCGAACCGCAAGCGCTCGATATTTCCGATTGAAGATTCAGCGCATGTGAGTTCGATCCTGCCCACGAGACGCACGTTGATTAGCCGGGAATGATGCGGGCGCAACGGCTGTTGTGCGGGAGGGGCGGAGACCGAGAGTCCTGCCATCGCTAGGGGACGAATCGTTTAGAAGGTCGCAAAAGGTGGCGTGGGTTCTCCGAACACGCTCCTAATGCTGGCCGACCCAAGAGCCGTCTTCGGAGAAGCCGACCCACCTCCCCAATGTCACCGACCTCAGGGGATGCGGATGATCCACTTGCGTTTAGCGCTCCTTGAGATCGGTGACATTGGAAAGGTGGAAACGAGGTGATTGGGCTTCTGCGGGGAATTGGCAGTTTTGGAAAGCGATTCCATGTACATCATCTAGGACAACAGCTGAGCGCTCGTCTGGCTGCATCAGGGCGATGGATACATCCCTGAAATTGATGTTGCGGGCATGCCGGGCGTAGATGCCGTAGGCGGGAAGCAGGCCAAACATACTGGGCTCCGGGTAGGCTTTGGGCCGTTCGGGGACATGGAAAGGCTCTCGTGGCCCAACAACGCCAGGCTCTTCCTCGCGAAGGAAGAATAGATTTACCAGTTCGGTGGGCTGCTGGGACACCCGGTCGAGGCTTAGGCCTCCCTTGTATTCGATGCGGACGTTTTGGAAGCTGACATCTTCGATGGGGTGCTCGGGTTCGCCCATGATTTGGGAGGCGTAGCGACAGTCCGCGTTGTAGACGTTGACGTTTGAGATGGATATGCGGCGGAGCTTGCCGATGGAGGTGCCTTCGGGACCGCGACAGCGGGCTCCGAGACGAAGGAAGAAGGGAGCGGTCACGATGTCGCGCATCGTGATGTTGGATACGACGACGTCTTCGATAGTGGCGCCGTCGACAGTCTCGAGGGCGAGTCCGCGACAGTGGTCGAAGGTACAGTTCGCAATGGCGATATTGCGGAAATCGCCATTCGACTCGGTGCCTATCTTGATGCGTCCAGTGGGGCCGTCTTGGTCGGTGGCTCGCTTGAAGCTGCGGTCGTAGGTGCCGTCGATAAGGGAGCCGATGCTGTAGCCGCTTACCGCGCAATTGGTGATGGTTATGTTCTCGCAGGGGCGGACTTCCTCGAGCGCGTAGGAAGACTTTAGCACGATGGCGTCGTCATGGGGAGAGTTTACCGAGCAATTTGAAATTCTGACGTTGCGGCAGCAATCGATGTCGATGGCGTCGCGATTCGTATCCACTTTTAGGTTGTCGATGGTCAGATTATTGACGCCGGTAGCCAAAAGGGCGAAGTGGCCTCCGCGAAAAAGGGTGAAGTCGCGGAGGGTAACGTTGCGGCAGTTTTTGAGGGCGATAGCCTTGTTTGCTTGGTAGGGCAACTCGCCAAGGTCGTAGTCGTGGAAGTCGTCGATGTCGCCGTGGTTCTCTCCTTGGAAGGGGCTGGGAGCTTCGCCCGGGAGGCTGACGTGGTGAGCTCCGGCGAGAGCGAGGCCGTCGATGGTGCCGAATCCGGTGATGGCTATCCGCTCGAGGTTTTCGCCGTAGATGAGACTGTTTCGAAAATGGCTGTGTCCAAAGTCTTGATACACCTTTCCTCCCGATGGGCTGGGTTCCGGAAGGTCGTAGCCGATGGCTTGCTCCGGATCTGGGTAGGCCGCTTGCAAGGTCGCTCCCATCTCGAGGTGCAGGTGTACGCGATCCCGTAGGCTCAAAGTGTAGCTGGGGTAGGTCCCGGCGGGAAATAGGACCGTGCCGCCACCAGCCTGATGAGCCGCCTCGAGCGCGGATTGGATGGCAGGGGTGTCGAGGGTTTCGCCATCGCCGAGGGCGCCGTAGTCGCGGACATTGAAAATAGCGTGGGACATGAGCTCGCAGGGTGTGGATTTGAATTCGGATAAGCGAACGCTTTGGAGCCGTACAGTCTGAGTGTCGGGGGCTCGGAAGAAGCAAAAAAAAGTTAACGGAGAGCGGGTTTGAATGGATCTTGCGATTCTCTTGCCGGTCCCAGCCTCTCATGAATTCAGACCATTCACGAGCTGGAGAAGATCAAGATTCCGCAAGCGAGGCGATAGTTGATCGTCTCGGACAAATTGAGGTTTCGCTGGTGAAGGAGTCTTGGCTACCGATCGCTTTCAGGGGCTTGCTTGCGAGCGAATTGCCTGCTCTCGCGAAGTTGGTTGCCCGAAACGGCAACGGGTGGCGAAACCGCGTTGCGAAACAGGTCATGGCGCTCGCCTTGGCCAGCTGGATCTACGCTCCCAGCCCGCTCGAGTCGGAGACTGTTGCTCGCCTTCAAGCATTGGATTTGGAGTTGAGCTATTCTGATTTCGACCCCGATGTTGACGGTATTTCGACGTTCGAAGGCGAGGCGGAAAGGCCTTGAGGAAACGCGGGGCTACGGCTGGATCGACTGGCAGATAAGATACTAAACAAAAAATGCCTCTATCTGCTCGATAGAGGCATTGTGGGAAAAGATTCTCTTGATTGGGACTAGAGCGAGAACGCTTTGAGAGTGGTTTCGAGCTCAGCGACGTTGGCGGCTCCGCCCATGGCGAAGTCGGGCTTGCCTCCGCCGCGGCCGTCGAGCTTGGCGGTGAGGTCTCGGATGATGTCGCCGGCCTTGTGGCCTGCTCCGATTGCGCTCTGCGAGGCGAAGGCGACGATGCTGACCTTGCCCTTCACTTCCGCTCCGAGCACGACTACGCCTTCGCCGAGCTTGCCGATGAGGTTGGCTCCGAGCTGGCGCAGGGCATTGGGGTCGGAGGCGTCTACCTTGGCGGCCACGAGCTTGAGTCCGTTAGACTCTTGGGCGGACTTGAGCAGGTCGTCGGCGAGGTTGCCGCTAGCTTTTTGCTGGAAGCTCTTGAGCTTCTTTTCCAGCTCCGCGTTGCGGGCCAGTACGGTGTCGATCTTCTTGAGGAGATCGGCGGGGGCAGTGGAGAGGCTTTGGGACGCGGTGGAAATGGTGGACTCGATGTCGTTGATGTGCGAATACAGAGCCTCGCCTGCGATGGCTTCGATGCGGCGGGTGCCGGCGGCGACGCCGGATTCGCTGGTGATTTTGAGCAGTCCGATTTCGCCGGTGCCGCGCACGTGAGTGCCACCGCAGAGTTCCTTGGAGAAGCCGCCGATGTCTACGACGCGAACGACGTCGCCATACTTTTCGCCAAACTCGGCCATGACGCCTTCCGGCTTTTGGTCGAATGGCGTTTCGAACCAAACAACCTTGCTATTGTGAAGCAGTTGCTCGTTGCAGAGTTTTTCTACGAGGGCGAGTTCGTCGGGCTTGATAGCCTCGAAGTGGGAGAAGTCGAAGCGGAGGCGCTTGTCGTCGACGTAGGAACCGGCCTGGCGAACGTGGGTGCCGAGCACCTTGCGTAGCGCCCAGTGCAATACGTGAGTGGCGGAGTGGTGACGCTCGATGGACTTGCGGCGATCGTGGGCGACGATGAGGTTGGCTTCGTTACCGACGGAGATTGCGGAAAGGTCGCCTTCAACTTTGTGCAGGAAGCGGCCGTTCGGGTCTTTGATGGTGTCGAGCACATCGAAGTGGACGTCGTCGAAATTGATTTCCCCGGTGTCGCCTACCTGTCCGCCCATTTCGGCGTAGAAAGGAGTGTGGTTGAAAACCAAATACGAGGCGTCGTCGGTTTTGACGATATCGATGAGCTCCGCTTCGTCGGCGAGGGTGTTGAAGCCGAGGAACTTGGTGGCTTGGGATGGTCCATCGGAATCGGCGACAAGGATGTCGGTCTTCTTTTGGGAGGCACGGGCCTTGGCGCGCTGCTTCTCCATTTCGACTTCGAAGCCTTCGGTATCGACAGAGATACCCTTTTGCTTGGCCATGAGCTCGGTCAGGTCGAGCGGGAATCCGTAGGTATCGTAGAGGGTGAAGGCGTTCAGACCGGAGATCTTGCCTTCGTCTGCCGCGATTTTCTCGAAGAGCTGGATACCGCGGTCGAGGGTGCGGCCGAAGGCGTCTTCTTCGGACTTGATGATCTTTTGGATGATTTCCTCTTGCTGCTTGAGCTCGGGGAAGACGTGGCCGAGTTGCTTGACGACGACTGGCACGAGATTGGCGAAGAAGCCGTTTTCGAGGCCGAGCTTGCGGCCGTACATGACGGCGCGGCGCAGGATGCGGCGGAGGACGTAGTTGCGAGACTCGTTGCCGGGAAGAATGCCGTCGGCGATGGAGCAGCTGAGGCAGCGTATGTGGTCGGCCAATACACGGAAGATGACGTCCTTCATCTCGACTTCGGAAATGTTGTCGAGGTCTTCGGGAAGGGTGCGTTGGTAGGTGTGACCGGAGAGTTTTTCGAACTCTTGGAAAAGGGTGTCGAAGAGGTCGGAGTTGTAGTTGCTCGGTGGCGTCGAGAAATCGGTGAAATTCTTGGAGGTCGCCATGATGCCGGCGACGCGTTCGAAGCCCATGCCGGTGTCGACGTGCTGGGATTTGAGCGGGACGAAATCGCCCTCTGGGGTGGCGTTGAACTGGATGAAGACGAGGTTCCAGATTTCGATGCAGTATGGAGAGTCGGCGTTGACCAGCTTGCCCTTGGTGTCGCCGGCGGGGGTTAGGTCCACGTGGAGCTCGGAACAAGGGCCGCAAGGGCCGGTGTCGCCCATCATCCAGAAGTTGTCCTTCTTGTTGCCGTAGATGATGTGCACTTCGGGATCGAGGCCTTCTTTTTCGAAGATGGCTTTCCAGAAGTCGTAGGCTTCTTGGTCGAAGGAGGCAGGGTCGCCCTCGGAGGGCTGGTAGACGGAGGCGTAGAGACGCTCCTTGGGGAACTTCCAGACCTCGGTGATGAGTTCCCAGGCCCACTCGATGGCTTCCTTCTTGAAGTAGTCGCCGATGGACCAGTTGCCTAGCATCTCGAAGAAAGTGTGGTGGTAGGTGTCGAGGCCGACGTCTTCGAGGTCGTTGTGTTTACCGCCGGCGCGGATACACTTTTGGGTATCGGTGATGCGGCGGTGGGCGGGCTCGCGGTCGCCGAGGAAATAGGGAACGAACTGGTTCATCCCGGCGTTGGTGAAGAGCAGGTTCGGCGCGTCCGGCATTAGGGAAGCGGACGGCACGATGGCGTGCTGCTTGGAAGCGAAGAAGTCGAGGAAGGACTGACGTATTTCGTTAGAAGTCATGACGGGATGGGAGGGATGTTTTTTGCCCGCAGATTGCGCAGATGGTCGCAGATGATGTTGGGCTCTGCTTGGATTGAAAATTCTGGAAATGGATTCTCGAAATTTCGTTTATCGTTTTTGGAGGACGATGCGTTTGTATTCGAGTTTTGGATAGGAACCAAAGTTGAGCAGGAGCCCAACTTGCAGCTTGGCAGCTTTTAGGTAGTTGATGAGCTGGGATTCTTCACGGCTGGTTAGTTTTTCGAGAACCTTCAGTTCCACGATGATTTTGTCGTATGCGACTAGATCGGCGAAATACTGTTTTTTTGAGTTCTTGTCCTTTGTACTCGACGCGCAGAGGGACTTGGGTCTCGAAAGGAAATTTTCGAAACCCAAGCTCTAACTCATAAGATTCTTGGTAGATGGGCTCTTTGTAGGCGCAGCCGTGCTCGTTGTAGACGTCGAACCCTGCACCGATGACATTGTAGGTCTCATCTTTGTACAGGAATTCTTCATCTGAGTTCATTTGCGCGATCTGCAGGCTACAAAAATCACCTTATAGTCTGTCTATGATCGCCTGTGCCATTTCCTTGGTGCCGATGCTGGGCTTGCCGAAGGAGATGTCGCCGGTGCGGAATCCGTCCATGACGGCTTGCTTGACGGCTTTCTCGATTTTTTCGGCGATCTCGTTTTCGCCGAAGCTGTAGCGGAGCATTAGGGCGGCGCTGAGGATCTGGGCGCAGGGGTTGGCGATGCCTTTGCCGGCGATGTCGGGAGCGGTACCTCCGGATGGCTCGTAGAGGCCGAAGGGAAGGTCGTACTTGTTCTTGCCGGTTCCGAGGGAAGCGGAGGAGAGCATGCCGAGGCTGCCGCAGACGATGCCCATCTCGTCGGAGATGATATCGCCGAACATGTTTTCGGTGACGATGACGTCGAACTGGTTCGGGTCGCGGGCCATTTGCATGGCGGCGTTGTCGACATACATGTGGCTGAGCTCGATCTCAGGCGCATGCTTGGCGATGTATTCAGTAGCGGTTTTGCGCCAGAGCACGGAGGTGGTGAGGACGTTGGCCTTGTCTACGGAGCAGATCTTGCCGCTGCGGGCTTTGGCGGAGGCGATGGCGACGTCGAGGATACGCTCGATCTCGCTCTTCTTGTAGACCATCTCGTCGGTGGCTTGGATGTCGCCGTCAGCGAGGGTTTCGGTACGCTTTGGCCCGAAGTAGATGCCGCCGGTGAGTTCGCGCACGCAAACCATGTCGATGCCTTCGGGGATGCGCTCGGTCTTGAGCGGGGAGGCGTCGGTGAGCTCCTTGTAGAGCAGGCCGGGACGGAGGTTTGCGAAGAGGTTGAAGTGCTTGCGGATGGGGAGCAAGGCGGCGCGCTCGGGCTGTTCTTCGGGGGGGAGGCTTTCCCACTTGGGGCCGCCGATGGAGCCGAAAAGGATGGCGTCGGCTTCTTCGCAAATCTTGACCGTGGAGTCGGGAAGGGCCTTGCCTTCGTTGTCGATACCGGCGCCGCCGACGTGGGCTTCGGTGTAGTCGAGGGTGATGCCTGCGGGCTCGGTTGCGGCCTTGAGGACGTCGAGAGCGACGGACATTACTTCCGGGCCGATGTAGTCACCGGGGAGAACTGCGAATTTGAGCGTTTTCATGAAGGGGGCCATTGAGGGGGAAAACGCGGCTTTTTAAAGCGTATTTTTAGGCAGTCTGCTAAATGGAATTTGCTTGGCTGTGGTTGGAGCCGCACGGAACGGGCTTCGCTGGGCGGGAACGAGGGCTTCGGGTCGCGTTTCCCGAGGGCGCTTTGCGGGGTGGCCCGTTCGATACGGACGTCTAGCTATTTGCGGGGGCCGATTCGTTCGCGAGCAAGTATTTGCCGAGGATGTGGATGAGCTCCTGGGGGCTGAACGGCTTGGAAAGGTGCTCGTTGGCGCCAGCTTTCAGCGAACTGAGAATGTCTTCGTTCATGGCGTAGGCGGATTGCACGACGATGCGCGCATGGGTGGGCGATCGCTCGAATTTGCTTGGCTACCTCGTGTCCGCTGAGCTAGGGCAGCTTCAGGTCGAGCAAAACGAGATCGATGGTGTGTTTTTGAAATTCCGGTAGGGCGGCCCCTCCTCGATCGACCCAATGGATCGTGATGCCGGTCTTTGAGAGGAGGTTCCATAGGACCTGCTTGAGAGGCGAAGCTGGTCGATGACCATGGTCAGCGGTCCGGCGCCAGAGAGCGAAGGAGGGAGGTTGCTCTCGAATCGGAAGGTGACGTGATTGTTTGGATACGTCTGGCGCAGGTTTTGCCGAAGAGGTCAATCGGCTCGAACTCCAAACCATCGAGCGACCAATCCTCGCGGAGGAGTGAAAAGTCCAGGTTTCGGGCATGGCTCCCGCAGGTCGCTGCCAGCAGGAATCCAAGGGTCGCGACGACAAAGCGGTAGCGTAACTTTATCTGGAAGGAGTTTCTGGTGGGCACAGTTGGCGGGCGATCGAAAGTAGGGGCAGGCGTTGCGATGCGGGGATGCGGAAAGGATTGTGCTAGCCTGCATTATTCATGAGACTTCTACTACGCGCCCACGAATCCCGCACGGAAGTGGCTTTGCCTTGGTTCGCGACCGAAGCGGGGTTTCAACCCAGCCTCTCCCGCGAACCGGCGTCAAAACCGCTTCAGCACTGGGCTCGCGGACTCTCGCTACGAATTTCAGGAATAATGCAGGCTAGATAGATTTCGTGAACCGCAGGCCTCCCTGGCGAATGGGAGGCTTACGTCGTTGATGGTTGAATTTCACCGCTGAGCGTCTATGCCGTGGCTTCATGCCTTTGAATGTAAGAATTTTCCCCGCTGGCTCGATTCAGACGAACGCTTTCCTAATCACGGATACAGACCGTGGGGAGGGGGTTTTGATCGATGCTCCCAACGACGTTTCGGACATGGTCGACCCAGCTTTGAAAGAAGACGGATGCGAGCTGAAGGCTGTCCTCCTCACCCACGGGCACTACGACCACATCGGGGGGGTGGCGACGTTTGCGGATCGCGGGATTCCGCTCTATGGACATCGAGCCGACCAGGAGATGTTCGAGAATCCGGAGTGCATGCGATCGTACGCGTATCCCGCAGACTTGGAGCTGCGAGGATTCAAGGTGGAGAACTGGGTGGAAGAGGGAAGCGAGCTTTCTTTCCTCGGCCTCAAGTGCGAGGTCAGGCATGTGCCCGGCCACTGCGCCGGAAACGTGCTTTTCTATTTTCCCGAAGTGAAGGCAGCCTTCGTGGGGGATGCGCTTTTCGCCGGTAGCATTGGGCGAACGGACTTGCCCGGAGGGGATTTCCGGCAATTGGAACGCTCCATTCGAGAGCGGATCTATACCTTGCCGAAAGACACAAACGTACTGCCGGGGCATGGCCCCAATACGACCGTTGGCGAGGAGATCTCCTTCAATCCGTTTGTCTCGGGCGAATAGGGCATTGCACGATAGCACAAAATTCGTTCTAAGAGAACGCGTTAGCCGATCCCTCTAGATTTATGACCCAGTCCGAAAAAGAGACTTTCATGAAAGTTGCCCTCGACGAGGCCCGCAAGGGCTGGGGCCGCACCCATCCGCAATTGATGATTGGCGCTGCTTTAGTTGAGCGGGGCGAAATCGTCGCCACTTCCTATGTGGAGCAACCGAGCTCTTCCGCTCCAGAGGTTCGCTTGTTCGAGTCGCTCGGGCGCAAGCCCAAGGAGGGCGCTTGCCTCTTCCTGACGATGGAGCCGGGACCAAGCTCGAACCGTTTGGACTCAGGAGTCCGGGCCATTCGCGAATCCGGCGTCAACTACGTCGTGATCGGAGCGAGCGATCCGGTTTCCGAACATGCCAACAAGGGGGCCGACGCCCTGAAGGAAAGCGGCGTCAAGGTCGAGCGCCGCATCCTGATCGACGATTGCGAGGACTTGAATTTGATATCCAACTTCTGGGTACAGAACAGGATACCCATTTTCGCGGCGAAATCCGCGACCACGCTCGACGGCAAAATCGCCTGCCGCACGGGCGAGTCCAAATGGATCACCGGAGAGCAGGCCCGCCAAAACGTAATGAAGTGGCGGCGGCTTTTTCCATCTATCGCAGTGGGAGCCGGCACCCTCGTCGAGGATGACCCGCGCCTGACCAGCCGCATCGAGGGGGAACCCGAATGGTGCGGCATGCGCTTCGTATTCGATGGGCTGTTACGCACCGCCATGGAGCGCTACTTGCCGACG
>JBNKSG010000070.1:0-16459 GCA_050297195.1 Opitutaceae bacterium
CCGACGCCTCACCCGACGGCCAAAAACTCGCCGTCCTCACTTACACAGGATGTTGGGTCTTCCATAAGCCCAGCGACGACGACAACTACTTCGCCGGCAAAGCTTACTACAAAACCTTCTACGCCAAACAGTGCGAAGCCATCTGCTGGGACAACGAGGAAACCCTCCTCATCAGCAACGAGCAACGCGACCTCTTCGAAGTGAAACTAAGCGAGCTGGTCCCGAACTTGTAGTCTCCAGCCCACTATACCCAAGAGCCTCCCCCTTTACTGCGATACAACAATACCCGCATCTTCCGTTCCCTCAGAGGGCAGCGAAAACGCGGGCATGAAAAACGCTTCACACAGATTCAAAGAGCTGCCGTCCTAAAAAAGCTGTCGTTTCGCGCGTTCCCTCAATCCACGCTGCATTTTGTGCAAACGTTCGGTACGCTGCCGGGCCCGCTCGGGTCGAATCGGCGCTAACTCATCTGGGTATTCGTTAAGCAGTTGCTCGATCCAATCTTCGAGTGGGTACCGGAGTCGAACTGGCTCATCGCATCGATGAACATCGTAGTTTCGATTAGTATCCATATTCCCTCCTTTTAAATAAGTGTACGAACCAAAGACATAAGTGGATGTGTTACGTTCCAGAAATGCCACACTTGACGCGTTTTTTTGAGCTGCCCTCCTCGGGCCCATGAGAAATATTACCCATTAAGCAACTTGCGCAGAAATCAGATTAACGCGCCCCGCCCCCAGCCGACATCATCGGCCTCGTCGCTGCCCTCCTGCTCACCGCCTGCTTCAACGTCGGAAACATGCTGCTCGCCAAAGCCTACCGCCGCGAGCGCGAGTTCGCCATCCGCCTCTCCATAGGAGCCACCCCACTACAAATCGCCAAACAACTCCTCCTCGAGTCCTCTGCCATCGCCCTCGCCAGCAAACTCCTCGTCCTCGCTCAAGTTGCCCTCTCCGCCCTAACCCTCTCTGCCACCGGCATCTGGTACACGACTCGCCAATTCGTCCGCCAAAGCCGCAAAGAGATGTCCATCCGTCTCGCCATTGGCCCCACCCCCGGCAGTTTGCTCGCCCTTACCCTTCGCCGCAGCCTCACCCTCGGCTCCCTCCTCATGACCGCCACCCTCTTCACAATCGCCTTTGCCGCCAGCTACCTACCCGCCCGTTCCGCCCTCAAAGCCGATCCGCGCGACGCCCTTAGCGAGGTATGAACAAGTCCAACGCGTCAGTGAACGGAATGAGACCGCGCCAGCGCTTCTGCAATCTCGTCAAGCACGCTCGCATCCTCGATCGTGGCAACCGATGGCAACTTCCGGCCTTCCGCGATGGCTCGCAGCGCACCCCTCAGGATTTTGCCAGAGCGCGTTTTCGGCAAACGCGCCACGAAGAAGACATCCCTCATAGCCGCAATATGACCGAAGGAATCCTTCACGACCTGAACAAGTTCCTCACCCACTTCCGCCTCGTCCTCGCAAGAGGCAGAGGGAACGACGATAGCGATCGGAACCTGCCCCTTCAACTCATCCTCAACTCCGATCACCGCGCACTCCGCCACAGCAGGGTGCGTAGACACGCATTCCTCCAGGGTCGCGGTCGAGAGGCGATGCCCCGCAACATTGATGACATCATCGAGGCGCCCAACGATATATGCATATCCGTCCTCGTCGAAATAGGCTCCATCTCCCGTGAAGTAGAATCCTGGATACGCCTTGAGGTAGGAATCATGAAATCTCTGCGGATCCTCCCAAAGGCCAGCCAAGGCTCCCGGCGGCAATGGACATTTAGCGAGCAAAACGCCTTCCTTACCTGCTGGCAGCGGCTTACCTGACGTATCCACTACCGATAACTCGAAACCGCAAACCGGTTTACCTGCAGATCCCGGTTTCACTGGGAAGAGCCCCGCGCCTGCCATGTTCGCCAACATCGGCCAGCCAGACTCCGTTTGCCACCAGTGGTCGATGACCGGCACCTTCAAGCGCTTGCTCAGCTTACCCAAACTTGCCGTATCGCACCGTTCGCCAGCCAAGAAGAGATAGCGGAACGACCTGAGGTCGTAATCGTCAAGGAGCGCCAAGTCCGGATCTTCCTTCAAAATAGCGCGGCACGCGGTCGGAGCCGTAAACAACGCTTTCACGCCATACTCTTCAATCACTCGCCAAAACGCTCCCGCATCCGGCGTCTTGATCGGCTTTCCTTCATAGAGCACCGTGGAGCATCCGCGTATCAATGGAGCATAGACAATGTAAGAATGCCCCACGACCCAGCCAACATCGGAAGCCGCCCAAAAGACCTCGCCCGGATCCATGTCATAGATATAGCGCATGCTAAAATCGAGGGCGACCGCATGCCCACCGTTGTCGCGAACGACCCCTTTGGGCCGGCCTGTCGTGCCAGAAGTATAAAGGATATAGAGCGGATCGGTCGCGGCCAGAGGGACGCATTCGACCTCAGGCGAGCCTCCCACCCATGCTTGCCAGTCGTAGTCTCGACCGGGGTTCAGGACCGCCAACAAACGTTGTCTTTGGTAAACAACTACATTTTCAACCTCGTGCGTAGCCGTCGCTAGCGCTTCGTCAACAATCGGTTTGTACGCGATCGCTCGGTCTACCTCGATCCCGCAGGACGCGGTCAACAAGACCTTGGGACGCGCATCGTCGATACGTTTCCGCAGCTCGGCGGCAGCGAAACCGCCGAAGACAACCGAGTGGATAGCCCCGATGCGAGCGCAAGCCAGCATCGCAAAAACCGTTTCTGGAATCATCGGCATGTAGATAACCACGCGATCCCCCTTTCGGACTCCAAGCCCTTCCAAGGCTCCCGCCAAGCGAGCCACTTCATGCCTCAAGTGCCGATAGCGGTACTTGCGCTTCACTCCCGTGACCGGGGAATCGTATATCAAGGCCACGCGATTACCGAAGCCCGCTTCCACATGCCGGTCTACCGCAAGGTAACAGGTATTCAAAATCCCATCTTTATACCAATTCCAGGTTCCATCTTCGAATTCGGAAAACACCTTTCGCGGCCGAACGAACCAATCGATTCGCTTCGCCTGTTCCCTCCAAAACGCAATCGGACTTTTGGATGAAAACGCATACAAGGATTCGTACTGCTTCATGATTATAACCTCCTCCAATCCGGTTCTATCCAATGGCACGAAACGAAGCCAGCCAAAGGGGGTTCAGAGACCCTTTACACTCCAACTATTAGGCGATTGATACGAGGACCTAAGCAGAGCTGATCCGGCTCGGACCCACCGAGCTCGATTGACGCGAGAGCCCCTCCTCTTGCGGGAATAAAGAGCTTCCCGCCCCCGCTCTCAGCCAGCCCTGAGGGCTGTGCCTTGGACAACCCCCTTCGCCTTCAAGGCTCGCTCGAGCTCGCGTTGGATGACCGACTTTCGCAAGCCCCAGTCTGGGGCAATCAGGTCCGATTCCTCCGCGACCCCAAACAAACGCTGCACCACGATTCGCTCGTCCAAGAGCGGGAGAAAACGGCACAAGAAGGCAGCGTACTCTTCCAATCCGAAAAGCGGAAACGGATCGTCGCGGTAGCGTTTCGCCAAGATGGACCCCTTCACGATATGAAGATGGTGCAGCTTTACGTGCTTGATGGGCAAACGGTTCACTTCGGCCGCGAGCCGCAGCCAATCCTCTTCCTTTTCGCCGGGAAGCCCAAAGATCAGATGGGCACAGACTTCGATGCCAGACGCGGCCGTCATCTCCACCGCTTGCACAAAATCCCGATGCGTCAATCCACGGTTGATCGACGCGAGTGTCTCGTCGTTCATCGACTCCATCCCGTATTCGATCGTCAGATACAAGTGACCAAAGCGACGCCGAAGCATAGCGAGCTTCTCCCGGTCGATGCAGTCCGGGCGCGTTCCGATGGCAAGTCCTACGATGTCGCGCGGCGCCGCTTCAACCGCTTCCGCAAAAACCTGCTCCAGATAGTCAACATCCGCATAGGTGTTCGTATTCGGCTGGAAGTAGACGATAAACTTTTCCGCCCCGTAGTTCGCGCGCGCCCGCTCAATGCCACCGAGCACTTGCTCCCTCACCGATTCGCCTAGCTGGTTCGCCTTCGGCGTGAAGGAATCGACATTGCAATAAGCGCAGCCGCCCCAGCCTTTCGCGCCGTCGCGGTTCGGACAAGTGAAGCCCGCGTCCACGATCACCTTATATACCTTCGAACCGAAACGACGCTTCAAGAAGCTCCCGTAGCCATGGTAGCGTTTTGCGTTTTCAGGTCGCTCACCTTTTCCGTCACCTAGCGAAACCATTCCTTCCCTCATGTCAGGGCGGGTGAATAATTACACTTTTATCTTTATTCGAGCCAATTTCGTTGCAATACCTTTTTGATTAATCAAAGTCCAAACTTTGCAACCTCAACGAGCAGAACAGACCCGCACGAATCCATGGCCACACGAATCAAAATCGAAGATGCCCTCAAGCACTTGCACGACTGCGACTACCGCGGGCGCACTGCAAGCCTGGAGAGCCTGTCCGGCGCCTTGTCCTGCGATCTCGAAAGCTCCGCCCAACTGGTGGAAACCTTGCAAGCGAAACGCCTGCTTCGCGCTGAATCCCCCCATCTCAGCTTATCCGAAAAAGGCCGCGACTACGCCCGCGAGGTGATTCGGGCCCATCGGCTCTACGAATCCTATCTCGCCACCAAAACCGGCCTCGCCGAATCCGAATGGCACCGCCAAGCCGAAAAGATGGAGCACCTCCTTTCGGATTCCCAAATCAATCACATCGCCGAGGAACTCGGTCACCCGCGCTACGATCCGCACGGCGACCCGATACCCACGGTCGACGGAAACCTCCCTCCCAACCCGGAGCTCTCGCTGCTTGAATGTCCCATCGGCTGGGAAGGCCGCATCGCCCACCTTGAAGACGAACCCTACTCCCTCTACCAAAAGCTGGTGGAAGCGGGACTTGCTCCAGGCATGCGTCTCCGCCTGCTCGAGCCTCAAAAGGACAAGCTGCGGATCAACGTCGAAGGCCGCACCATCGAAATCGGCCGCTCGGCCGCTGCCAACCTCATGGTCGCGCCCTTCGCGCAGGGCGAAGCCTTCGACCCGCAAATCCAGCGGCTCTCGGACCTCACCCTGAACCAGTCCGCCAGCATCGTCGAGCTCACCCCCGCTTGCCGCGGAGCGGAACGAAACCGGCTGCTCGATCTCGGACTCGTCCCCGAAACCAAGGTAACCCTCATCCTCGAAAGTCCAGCGGGAGGGCCTTCGGCATACCGAATCCGAGGAGCCTCCATCGCTCTGCGACGCGAACAAGCGGACAATATCCTCATTCGCCAAACAGAAGGATCCACGAAGTGAATACACTAGAAAAGTCAGCCTGCTCCACTTGCGCCGCCAAAGCGGGACAGCTCGAAAAGCTTGGGCTGAAAATGGAGAAATGGGACCACGCCATTGCCTTGGCCGGAAATCCCAACACCGGCAAGAGCACCCTCTTCAACGAACTCACCGGACTCCGCCAGCACACCGGCAACTGGCCGGGCAAAACCATCGCTCGCGCCGAAGGAGGCTTTTCCTACGACGACGCTACCTACAAGATCGTCGATCTCCCGGGAACGTACTCCCTCCTCTCCGCCTCGCAGGACGAAGAGGTCGCCCGCAACTTCATCCTCTTCGGCAAGCCAGAGGTCACCGTCATCGTGGTGGACGCCACCCGCTTGGAGCGAAACCTAAACCTCGCCCTGCAAGTCCTGCAAATCACCGACCGAGCCGTCATCTGCCTCAACCTCATGGACGAGGCCAAGTCCCACGGAATCGAAATCGATACCCGCGGACTCGCCCGTGACTTGGGCGTACCCGTCGTTGCATGCTCGGCTCGAAAGAAAGAGGGCATCCCTGCCCTCATCGCCGAAATCGCCCGCATCGCCACTGGCAAAACGATTTGCCGCCCGCGTCGCCTCGAGCGAAAAATCCCCGTCCTGCAAGGCGCCGTCGACGAACTTTCAGCCCAGCTATCAGAAACGTTCACTGGCCTCACCCAAGCCCCCTGGATCGCCCTTCGCCTTCTCGAAGGGGATCCCCGCATCATCGAAGCCGTCGCAGACGGAGAACTGGAGTCGCCACTCGCCGATCCCCATGCCCTCGCCACCGGAGAAAACCGGGAGCCCCAAGCACCTCCAAGGTCCTCGGACGCAGCCCGCGAAGCATTGCTCGCCAACGCTGCCCGCCTCCGCTGGGAAGTGCCGGCCAACTTTCGCGACAAATGGGTCGAGACCCTTTACGCCGAGGCAGCCATGCTCGCCGACAAGCACAGCCAGAAGCAAGGCGACTCCAAACGCCTCTCCTGGGAGCTTCGGTTGGACCGAGCCCTCACCTCCCGGCTTACCGGCATCCCCGTAATGATCCTCGCCCTCGCCGCCGTACTCTGGATCACCATCGTCGGAGCAAACATCCCTTCCGCCTTCCTCTCTTCTATCCTCATGGAAAGCGGACACCCCGCCCTCAAAGAGCTCTCAGCTAACATCGGGCTGCCCCACTGGCTAGATGGCATTCTCATCGACGGCATCTATCTCACCACCGCTTGGGTCGTAAGCGTCATGCTTCCCCCGATGGCGATCTTCTTCCCACTCTTCACTTTGTTAGAGGATTTTGGATACTTGCCACGAGTCGCCTTCAACCTCGATCGCCATTTCCAAAAAGCCGGCGCCCATGGCAAGCAAGCCCTCACCATGTGCATGGGGCTGGGTTGCAATGCGGCCGGCGTTATCGCGACCCGTATCATCGACTCCCCACGCGAAAAGCTAATTGCCATCCTCACCAACAACTTCGCTCTCTGCAACGGACGCTGGCCCACCCAAATCCTCATCGCGACCGTATTCATCGGAGCCCTCGCTCCCCCCGCTCTCGCAGGCTTGGCTGCGGCCGCCTCCGTATTGGCGGTCACACTACTAGGAGTCGGCTTTACCTTGCTAACCTCCTGGGCCCTCTCCCACACCGTGCTCAAAGGCGAAGCCTCTACCTTCAGCCTCGAGCTGCCGCCCTACCGGCCGCCCAATATTTTGAGGACCTTCTACACGTCCCTCATCGACCGCACCCTTTTCGTTCTCTGGCGGGCGATCGTATTCGCCGCTCCAGCTGGAGCAGCTATTTGGCTGGTTGCGAACGTGAAGTTTGGCGAGGTGTCGGCAGCCATCTACCTCATAGATTGGGTTCAGCCTTTCGCGTGGGCCCTCGGCCTCAACGGAATCATTCTCCTCGCCTACGTCGTCGCCATCCCCGCCAACGAAATCGTCATCCCCACCGTGCTCATGCTCACCGTACTGACCACTGGCGTAACCGGAGTCGGCGAACAAGGAGCGGGCGTCATGTTCGAAGTCCAAGGCAAATCTCTGACTACCATCCTTCAAGCCGGAGGCTGGACAGTGCTCACCGCTGTCAACCTGATGCTCTTCTCCCTTTGCCACAATCCCTGCTCCACCACCCTCTACACCATTTGGAAGGAAACACGCAGCGCCAAGTGGACCGCCCTCGCCGGCCTCATGCCCCTCGGCATAGGCATCGCCCTCTGCGCCTCGGTCGCCGCTATATGGAGACTGCTATTCAGCTAGAACGCCTCCCTCCAGTCGTACCCGCCTCCGCAAGCAGACCTCCAACATTCCTCTGACTGATGCGAATCAGTAGACTTGTTCATGAGCAGGATTCATTGATTACCCTTGCTTCATTAATGACATCGGGAATTATTCCCGCCACAGATGAAGCGAATAAAAACCCTCCTCCCTCTACTCGCTCTACTGTCCCTTCCTCAAATCTGCCTTGGCCAAGACGCCGGAGCAAGCGGAGCAGTAGACACTGGAACCACCGCGTGGATGCTCATATCCACCGCCCTCGTCCTTTTCATGGTCCCTGGACTGGCCATGTTTTACGGCGGGCTGGTGCGGACCAAAAACGTTATCAGCACCATGATGCACAGCTTCGTAGCGATGGCTGTCATCGGCGTGCTCTGGGTCGTCTTTGGCTATGCCCTGACCTTCGGAGACAGCGTGCTCGGCGGTTTCATCGGCTGGAACCCGGACTACTTCATGCTCAGGGGCATCGACGAGAGCATCGTGAACGGAATCCCCGAGTACATCGTGGCCATGTTCCAAGGCAAGTTCGCCATCATCACTCCGGCCCTGATCAGCGGAGCCTTAGCCGAGCGCGTATTCTTCCGTGGATACGTTTGCTTCATCGCCCTCTGGTTCGTCTGCGTCTACTGCCCGCTCTGCCACTGGATCTGGTCGGCCGACGGTTGGCTTCTCAATGCCGGCGCCGCTGGCGTTATCGACTTGGCAGGTGGCTTGGTCATCCACGTCTCCGCCGGCACCAGCGCCCTGGTCGTCGCCCTCTTCCTCGGCAAACGCCACGGCAATCCCCGCGACCTCATCAATCCAAACAACCTTGTCATGACGATGATGGGAGCCGGATTCCTCTGGGTCGGCTGGTTCGGATTCAACGCCGGCTCTACCGTTCAATCTGGCCTCGACACCGCCCGGGCCCTCACCATGACCCAAATTTCTGGAGCTTCCGGCGCCCTTGCATGGACTTTGATCGAAGCCATCAAGTTTAAGAAAGTCACCTCGCTCGGCTTCGTTTCCGGCATCCTTTCCGGCCTCGTCGTCATCACTCCCGCTGCCGCCGTGGTGCAACCCATGGGAGCCATCCTGCTCGGGGCCGCCTCCTCTTGCGTCTGTTTCCTCGCCCTCAAGATGAAGGACAAGCTCGGCTACGACGACACTCTCGACTGCTTCGGCATCCATGGCGTGGGCAGCGGATTGGGCGTGGTACTGCTCGCCTTCCTCCTCCGCCCCAGCTGGCTCGCCGATGCTGCCGCGAGCACCGAATCCGGAGTCTGGACCGCCATGGACCAATTCGGTATCCAGATGCTAGGCATGGGCGCGACCATCGCCCTGTCTGCGGTGGCCACCTACCTGATTTGTATCCTCGTTTCCAAGACGGTCGGCTTCCGTGTCGACAAGCAAAGCGAGATCGTAGGCCTCGACCAGTCCCTGCACGGCGAACACGGCTACGGCCTCGCCAACACAGACTAAGCCGAAATCGTATCAACTTTACCTATAGCCCCGCCTCGTCCCTGCGAGCGGGGCTTTTTTGCGTCCCCGTGGGAGCGTGCTCGTCACGCGAACGTCTCTCCGTTCGAGAGAGAAGCAGGTAGAGGGCAGGACAACGCCCTACCTCCAGTCCATCAAATCTCTGAGATAGGCTATGAGTTCCTTGGCATTGATCTTGGACTGGGCTTGGTTCGGATGCCAGGAGGCTCCGTAGCCAACGCTACCTTGGGGACTCAGTTCCAAGAAGCTCACGCGATCAGGGGCTTTCTCCCGCAAAGCCTTCAGCACGCGGGCAAGGGCCTGTCCAAGTTCTTCGCTATTGTTCATCGGTCCCTCCAGCAAGACGAGTTGGGAGGCAGGATAACGCTCGAGCACTTCGCTGGCGAAAGCGACATAGGCGCCAACATACTTTTCCACATTTACACCCGTCGTGCTGAAATCGTTTGTCCCGAGGTTGATGCACACGACATCGGGCGTGAAACGGTTAAAGTCCCATTTGTATTCAGAATCCTGATAAAAGCTGTAGGGGTAAACCGTAGGCATCGATTCCTCGCTCCCTTCGTAAGGACCGTCATAGCCACGCACCATACCGATCCCCGAACGAGACACCACCAGATAGTCCGCATTCAGAGCTCGAGCCGTGAGAGCGGAATAGGACTCGCAAAAATTCTCCGTGCTCGCCTCGAACGGCAAGCTAGCGTCGTTTGCTTCCACCCCATACCCACAAGTAATCGAGTCCCCGATGAATTCGATCTTCCGCGACGACTCTTGCCCCCAGCTCAACACCTTACCGGAACCTCCGATCTCGAACCCCTCGAAATAGAGCTGTCCGAGGTAGCACTCCGTAATCCGAGTCACCTCAACCACATGCTCCCCACCGGAAAGCGAGGCAGCCAAGGGGTACAACTTGCTCACTTCGCTCAATTTGAATTTCCCAACCGAGCGACCATCAACCCATGCTTGGAAATAGTTATCGGAGCTATCGCCGCTCATACGTACCGCAATCGAACTCCCCTCGAAACGCAGCCTCGACCGGGCACCGCTAAAGCCAACCGCGACACGGCCACCTTCGAAAACCTCATAGCGCCCGCTGTATTTGACTTCTGGATTCGTGGCCGCAACCGATACAGGCCCCGTAGAAACCTTCGGAACGGTCGAGCATCCAGCAAAGCTGAATAGCGCGAGAAGCAAGAGAGAGCGGAAGACTAGCGATTTCATAGAGGAACGTATTGAGGAGACGACGCCGCGAATCCCAGCTCGTGGCGTCGAAACGCGACCATGCCATCTAGCCGAAGTTGCAGAGAAGGCCTTTTCCAGCTCTTACAAACGACCCAGCCAACTCACCCACTCCGCCCCCCTCAAAACCCTCATCCTCTATCTCCCCGACACTTCAAAAAAATGCAGGCAAATCACAGCCCCCTCCCACAAGGCAAATCCAATGTCACCCGCTCCAGTAGGGAACTGCATTCACGCCGGCCCGCACCAGCCGAGACCTACCAGGGCGAAACGGGTGAGCCCGCCTAGGGACACACCATAGAGCGAGGACTCGACAACCGAATCCCCCTTTTCCGTCGTGACAGCGCTGGTGCTTCATGGGAGACACGACACCTTTCATGCTTCGCTTCCTCCTGCTTCTTTCCGGCGTATTCTTTTGCTCGACCTCGGTGATCATCATCCGGTCCAGCAGCCTGCCGCCTGCCTTGGTGGGAAGCTACCGACTCCTCTTCGCCTCCATCCTGCTGCTGCCGATCTTTCTCAAAAGCTGGCAAAGCCATCGGGAACAAGTGGATTGGCGCCTGTTCCGCCGCTGCCTGATCCCGGCGGCCCTTCTAGCCATCCACCTCATGTCCTGGGCCATGGGGGCCCGCATGACCTACATCGCGAACGCGACCTTGATCATCAACCTCACTCCCGCCGTCATGCCCCTGCTGGCCTTTTTCGTGATCAGGGAAAAGGTCACGCGTCGCGAGATTCTGGGTACGCTCGTCGCCCTCACTGGCGTAGGCATCCTTTCCGCGAATGCCTTCAGCATCAATCCGGAGTACCTCTGGGGTAACGTCGTCTGCTTCGCCTCCATGATCGCCTTCGCGGCCTACCTTGCCTTCGGTCGAATCAACAAGGACTTCCCTTCCATCTGGCTCTACATGGTGCCGATCTACATAATCGCCACCGTCTTCTGCTTTCTCTACTCGCTTATCACCCTCGACTCGGTCTGGATCGGCTCATGGGAAGAAGCAGGCTGGATGCTGGCCATGGCCATCCTTCCCACCATCTTCGGCCACGTCACGCTCAACAGCAGCCTACGCTACTTCACCGCTCAAACCTTCGCCGTGGTGAACCTGCACCAATTCGTATCCGCCGGCATCATGGGTTGGCTCATCTTTAGCGACGCCCCTCCTCTGACCTTCTATTTCGCAGCCGCCCTCTGCGTAAGCGGAGCAGTCATCGTCATCCACGAGGCCGCGAAGATCCGCCGTGCCACACGGTCCCGCCATGCAAGCTGACAAAAAGGCGGCGCGGCTTGGGGCGCTTCGCCTTGTCGGCAAGCCTCGGCACCGAAGACGCCATTCAGCTCCCTAGCCTGCATTATTCTGAGATTCGTAGCGAGAATCCGCGAGCCCAGTGCGGAAGCGGTTTTGACGCCGCTTCCCGGCAGGATTCGTGGGCGCGTAGTAGAAGTCTCAGGAATAATGCAGGCATGACCTACTCGATCTCGCTGACGTCTCCCTGAAGGTACTCTTCCGGATAAATCGCTTCGCCGCCGGCTCGCTTCTCTTCGATAGAGGCGATCACCTTGCCCGCCGTTTCGATACGCTCGAATTCCTTCGCAGTGAGCTCCCCCTTGCGATCACGCCCCCGCAGAATCCCGTCCCAAAACTCTGGATACCCAGCTATTTCGTAATCCGCCGAGGCGAGCAAGTAGAGGGCAATCAGGTCGGCTTCCACCTCAAACGCGTGCGAGTAGGCGTTGCCTCCCATCCCTCCAAAAACTCCCCCCGTATTCACTCCGTTCACCGCCGCTGCCACATCCAGCAATTGCCCCAACAGCGCGTTCTTCCCCTTTTGCTTGGAGTGGCGCATCACGTTCTTAGCGAGAGCGTAGGCGCAAAGATAGGCCAGGTCCTCCTCTCGCTTAATCCCTTCGACGAGGGATAAACCGATCCAAATCACGTCTCCATCCACCTGCAGGTCCACCGCGTTGGATGCGACCACGATCACACCGTAGTAAGCGCCCTCGACGGGTTGCACCTCGAGCTCCAACTCCTCGGATCCGCGCTGCACAACGAGCTGGTTGGGTCCCCCTGGTTCTAGCTGGCGCTTCACTTGCCGGGCAGCAAAAATCGCGGACCGCGAGCCTTGCGGCACCTTGACTCCGTTGATCGAGAGCAAGCGATCTCCCGCTTTCAGGCCCGCGCTCTCTGCCGGCGAATCCGGGAAAACCGTTAGGACCGAAATCCATGGCCCAAAGCCTTCCGCTCGCGCCTCCGCGACCAGCGCCTCGCTGTAGAAGGCTTCCGTCACGAAAGCGGCGCCTATGTATCCATGCGTTTCCTCCGAGCGATAATTCGCCGCCTTTTCAATAAGGGGGTGCAAGATCTGCCAAACCGAGGACTCCGCGTCGTGCACGCGTCCAAGGAAGGCCGCCCGCATGCGGGCTTGCTCTGCCGCTTGCCGCGCCCGTTCCGCTTTTCGCTCGGCCGAAGAGGTCGAGTCGCAACCGCTTTGCAGCAGCAGGCTGAGGCAAATACCGAAGGCAATGAGGCGTCTGGATAAAGGCATAGGCTGGATCTTCCCGAGCCTAAGTGCCGCCTTGCGCTTATCAACCCCTTTAAGGAGTCGCCGCGCCGCTAGGGGGTCAAATAGCGACGCATCTCACCAATGGTCTGCCCGACCAGCATCTCGAGTCGCTCGACGCTTTCGAGCGCGAACTGCGTTTCCCCAGAACGCAAGGATTGCTCGATCCGAAGCGTCAGTTCCGACACCGCCGTGAGGTCCGCGTTTTGCGATGCCCCCTTCATGGCATGGATACGCATCGTTGCCTTCTCCACTTCGCCCAACTCGAGAGCCTCCACGAAATCCCGGAAGTTCGCATTCAGGTCCGGCATGCAAGCTTCCAGCATCTGGACAATGAGTTCCTCGTCGTCCATCAGTCGAGATTTCAAGTTGTCCGAGTCAAAGAGTCTGGGAGAGTCGCAAGTTTGGTCTTTCATGGTTCGAGTCGTTGTTTCCAAAGAGGAAATTTTGGCAGCGTCGCTTAGAAATCGGCTACGCTAGCGGAGTTTTGAAAAAATGCCGCTCAGTCGAAGCAACAACCCTAGCCCACTAGGCTAAGCTACCCATACCATGGGGCGCAATCCTCTGCATTTTCCCAGGTCAATTCCTAGCGTCCTTTCACAGGGAACAAGGCAGCAGCCAAGCCATAGGAGCTCGCGAGCCACGCTACGCGAGCAAAGCGCGAGCAATATGCTCCCACTCCTCATCCAAGCTTCCCTCGAAAAACGGCTTTCGCGAACGCGCGTACCAGTAGCCCGCGTTTCCTTCGTCGCCTTCCTTCCGGTGCAGGTAGGCGTGCACCCAATCGCCTCCGCGATTTCCCGCTTCCTGAGCCAGCTCGTGGGCTCGCTCCCAGTCGCCCTTCGCATCCCACCAAAGGGCCAACAACGCGACGCTCACTCCCTCCGGAGCAGACTCAGCCTCCACCGCCTCCGCAAATTCCCGCAAATCCATCCACGAAGCCAAAAGAGCAACCACCAGCGACTCAAGCGCCAATCCGGGGAGGGGGCCCTACCTGCACTTTTCATTTTTCTCCCTTCACTCTTTCCGATTCACCAGCACTATCCGCCCCAGAAATGAAACAACCCGACCGTTGCTGCCAGCGCCTCACTTGGGCCGACCTCGATCTTGCACCGATCAAATCACTCATAGAACTCGCGAAAACCGAAGACCTCGCAGCCGGGGGGCTTCGCGGCGGCACCGCAACTCCGGGCGACCACTCCTCCGCCCTCCTCGACCCCAGCCAACACATCCAAGCCACGCTTCGAGCGCGAACCGCGATCACCCTCTGCGGCAGCGAACTCGCCCCGTTCGTGCTGGCCGCATACCACCAAAGCCTCAAATTCGAGCACGCCGCGCCAGACGGAACCACGCTGGCCCCGGGCCAGGCGATCGGCACCGTCTCAGGTCCCGCCCAAAGCCTGCTCAGCGCCGAGCGTCCCCTCCTCAACTTCCTGCAAAAGCTCTCCGGCATCGCCACCCTGACCCGACGTTACGTCGATGCGCTCGGAAGCTCCAGCACTCGACTCCTCGACACCCGCAAAACCACCCCCGGCTACCGCACTCTCGAAAAGTACGCCGTCGCCTGCGGCGGAGGCTGGAACCACCGCATCGGCCTCTACGACCGCGTCATGCTCAAGGACAACCACCTCGCCACCTTCGGCTCCGACCCACGCCAGTCCGCAATCGACGCCGTATCCGAATCGCGGAGACGCAATCCCGAAATCCTCGTGGAGATGGAAGTCGATACCCTGGAGCAAATCGAGCACGCCCTCGCAGCCAAGGTCGACATCATCCTCCTCGACAATTTCTCGGTCACACAACTCAAACAAGCCATCGACCTCGTCGGCGACCGTGCTGTGACCGAAGCCAGCGGCGGCATCACCATCGAATCCCTTCCCGAACTTGCCACGCTCGGGCTCGACTTCATTTCCACCGGAGCCACCGTGCACCAATCCACTTGGATCGATATCGGCCTCGATTCCTAAGCCAGCGCCCGTCCAGAACTTCCACTCCCCATGTCCGACACAAACGTCCTCATCATTCGCGAATTCCTAGCCGCAGACGGCGACTTCGTTTCCGGCAGCGAACTTGCTGAGCTCATTGGAGTTTCCCGTGTATCCGTCTGGTCATACATGGAGAAGCTCAAAACCCAAGGGTTCGACTTCGAGGCCGTGCGTAGCAAGGGCTACCGACTCACAAAAGTCCCCGATGAACTCAACCAAGCGTTGATCCAAGCCCGCCTCCAGCACGCTGCGGAAAAATTCCAAGCCATCGTACTGGACGAAGTCGACAGCACCAACTCGGAGGCGGAACGCCTCATCGCCAACGGACAAGAGGCTCCCTTCGTAGTCATATCGCGACTACAAATGATCGGACGCGGACGCCTCGGTCGGGCTTGGCACAGCCCGCAGAACGGAAATCTCTACGCCAGCTTCGGGTTCCGTCCCCAGATTTCCCCTACCCAAATGTCCCTCTTCACCCTTTGGATGGGCATCAACATCTGCGAGTGCATCAACTCGATCTGTCGCGTAAACTGCCAGGTCAAGTGGCCCAACGACTTGCATATCGAAGGTAAGAAAGTTGCCGGCATCCTCACCGAAGCCCGCATGGAAGCCGACCAAGTCCTCAGCGCCGTGCTCGGACTCGGACTCAACGTCAACAGCGACGGCTCCGATTGGCCAGACGAGCTCAGGGAAATCGCCACCTCCTTGCGCCAAAGCTCAGGCGAAAGCTTCGACATCAATAAACTGGTATCCGCAATAACAGGACGCATCGCGATCGCCTATAAGCAACTCGCCGACGGAAGCCACCGAGCCGCCCTGAAAGAACGCTGGCCGCGGTACGACACCCTTGCCGGAAAAACGATCACCCTCATCCAAGGAGAGAGTCGCATTTCAGGCATCGCCAAAGGCATCGACACGAGCGGTGCCCTCGTGGTCGAAAAAGAGGACGGCTCCCGGTTCCTGGCCCGAGCAGGCGAAGTCACCATCGAGAAAAAGGGCTAGCGAACCGCGCTACGGAGCGAATCCAACGCAGCAAAGCAAGCCGACCACTCGTGCACTCCTCCAAAGGACTCGCCAAACGCTTTCGACAACCCCCAAGGCTCCACCGCCAAAATGCTAACCCTAGCCAAATTCCAGTCTCCTGACGAAGCTCATCTAGCGCGGATGAAGCTTGAAGGAAGCGGTATCGAGGCATTTATCGCGGACGAGACTCTAGTCTCCATGAATTGGCTCTACTCCAACGCGATCGGCGGGATACGCCTCCAAGTCAGAGAGGAAGACCTTGAGCGAGCCATGGAGATCCTCCAACTAGCACCTTCCGAAGAAGGGATCGTCACTTGTCCGCGCTGCGGTTCACAGAACATCAAATACAGGAAGATCGGACCGGCGGCCGCCCTCGGTCTCCTCATCGGTTTTTTGCTGCCGGCGAAGGCGAACAAAATAGACTGCGTCGATTGCGAGCATAGTTTCGAATACAAAAATCGCTAGCCTGCATTATCCATGAAATTCGTATCGAGAGTCCGCAAGCCCAGTGCTGAAGCGGTTTTGACGCCGGTTCGCGGGAGAGGCTGGGTTGAAACCCCGCTTCGGTCGCGAACCAAG
>JBNKSG010000071.1:0-16320 GCA_050297195.1 Opitutaceae bacterium
GCAAAAGACGGTGACGCAGATCATCGCGTTGGGCGGATTTCTTCTCGCGGTCGTTTTCGAAGTGGACTGCGCCCGTTGGGGAATCGCCTATTCGGCGGAGATCGGTTTTTGGGTCGAGTGGATTGGTCGCAGCTTTTTCTGGATCTGCACGGTGATGACCCTGTATTCAGGCGCTAAATACTTCAAGAAGTACGGCGAACTGGCTTTTAAAGATTAAGAGACTTTTTTGATGATTAAGAATCCAAGATGGGCCCGTTTTTGGCCGGAAAAGGTAGTCGTGAATTTGGCGACGATCGGCAGCCTCGGCCAGTTCAAGGCTCCGGGCACTTGGGGCTCGGTCATGGGCGTCGTCTTCTACGTAGTCTTCATCGCCCATTTGAGCGATTTTGCGGCGGCGCTGTTTTTGACGGCGGCCTCCTACTTCGCGATCGGCGTTTGCGGCGAAGCGGAAAAGCGCCTCAAGAAGGTCGACCCCGGGGAAATTATCCTCGACGAATTTGTGGCAATGCCGATCTGCTTTCTGGGATTGAGCGGCTGCAAGTACCATCCGCAGTACTTCCTGATACTTCTCGTCGGTTTCTTGCTATTTCGCTTTTTCGATATCCTCAAGCCGCTTGGGATCAAGAAGCTGCAGCGCTATCACGGCGGGTTTGGAGTCGTGGCAGATGACGTGGCGGCGGCCCTGATCGTCGCGGTCATCATGAATGTCGGCGTTCGCTTTTGGTTGGGTTGGCAGCCCTAGGGGCGGCTTTCTCCTTTGGAAGCCCTGCTCTTTGGCTGAGGATCTTAGCTCGCTGAGGAGCTTTTGTGGCGGCGGGCGTAGAGGATGAGGGCGATGCCGACAGTGGCCATGAGGATCGATAAGATGGCGCCGCGATTGAGTCCGAAGATGGGTTCGATGCCGAAGTCGGGTTCGCGAAACTGTTCGCCGATGACGCGGACGATGGAGTAGCCGAGCAGGAACTCGCCACCGATTTGGCCGGGGTGGTTCTTGAGGACAGGCGAGGTCCAGATACGGACTTGCGTGTAGATGAGCATGAGGAGGCCTTCGAGTCCGGCTTCGTAGAGCTGGGACGGGTGGCGCGGCAGGTCTCCGGCTCCGGGGAAGATGACTCCCCAGCTGCCGTCGGTGAGCTTGCCCCAGAGTTCGCCGTTTTGGAAGTTGGCGAGTCGGCCGAGTAGAAGGCCGGGCGGGGCGAGGGTGGCGAGCAGGTCTCCGATTTTGAGGAAGCTGACCTTGAGGCGTTTGGACATCAGCCAGCCGGCAATGACGACGCCGATGAATCCCCCGTGGCTGGCCATGCCGCCGTCTGTGAAGCGGAAAAACGCGAGCGGCTCTTCGACGAGGGTGCGCGGGGAATAGAAGAGGAAGTAGCCAAGCCGCCCGCCGATGATGACGCCACCGATGATGGCGAGGAAAAGGTCGCTCTGTTGGTTGGTGTCGAGAGGTGAGAGGCCCTTCTTGTAGTAGATGTGCAGCAGCCAGGCGCCGATCATGAAGCCGAGTACGTAGGCGAGTCCGTACCAACGGATCGCGAGCGTATCCGTGAATTGGTAGATGATGGGGTCGAGGTCGTGGGTCCAGGGCGGAGAAAAAGGCATCGGGTAATTGTTCCGGCTAGTGGATACAGGAAATGTGATTGGCTACGAGGCTCGATTCTCGTTGTCCGAGTCTGCCGCTTCGGCGTCTTCGGTGGCTTCGTCGGTGCCCTTGCTTTTGGCCCCGGCTCGGGCGAGCTCGCGCATGTCGATGGCGACGTCGTCTTTTTCGAAGATTTCGCGCCCGAGGATATATTCCATGATGTCTTCCATGGTGACCACGCCGGCCATGGATCCAAATTCGTCGACGACCACGAGGAGCTGCTGGTGGGTTTTAAGGATGGACTGGAGGGCAGCGGCGACGGTGACGGTTTCAGGGACGAAATGCACTTCGTTTATGATCTCGCCTACGCGGATGCGGTCTTGGTCTTCGGCGACGTACTTGAGGAGGTCGCGGCGCCGCACAAGGCCCACGATCTGGTCGATTTCCTCGTCGTAGACGGGGAGGCGGGCGAACGGAATGTTAGGGTAAGCTCGGAAAATGTCGCCAATGGTGAGGGCCTTTTCTAGGGCTGTGACCACGACGCGAGGGGTCATGATGGAGCTGACCATTTCGTCGTCGAGCTTGAGGGCGTTGGTGACCATGTCGGACTCGCTGCTGGTGAGCGTGCCGTCCTTGGCTCCTTTTTCGGCGAGAAGGATGATCTCCTCTTCGTTGGAGGAGGAGTCTTCACCGTTTTGCTCTTCGCGGACCACGAAGCGCACGGAGAAGTTGGTCAAGGTCGTTGCTGGCCAGAGGGCGATCTTCATCCAGCGAAGCGGCGATGCGACCCATGGCTGGAGTTGGACACGGTAGGTTACGCCGAGGTTCTTCGGGATGATTTCGGAGAAAATCAGGATGCTGAGCGTGAGCAAGCCGGTGATCCAGCCGATGATGTCGCTATCCCAGATCTGGATGGCGAGGGATCCGACTAGGGTGGAACCGGCGGTATTGGCGATGGTGTTGAGGGTAAGGATCGCCGAAATGGTGTTCGAAAGGTCTGTTTTGTGATGTTCGAGGAGTTCGCCCTTTTTCGGTTTGCGCTTTTTGAGCGATTCGATGTCGGCGATGGTGGTGCTGAGGATAAGAGCCTCGAGCATCGAACAGACGAAGGAAATGCCTATGGTAAAGGCGACTGCGAGCACGAACTGCGTGATCATCGGCGTTGGCTCGGGGAAAGGGGCGAGCGGCTGGAGAGAGCTCGCGGGAGGATTGGATTGAGGAAGGAACTCGAACTTCGCGAGTCGGGTTCCTCGTCGGATTCACCTTCAAATTGGAGAAAGGCGGAACCTTGGTTGCAGTCGGCGTGTTGGGCGTGCGTCATTGATTCTCTCAAAGATGCTGCCCGAACGGGAAAAATCAAGGGTCATATTGGAGGGGGAAATGGGCGGATTTTGGGGGTGGCAGCCTGCTGGGCATTGCGCGATGTTGCAAAAGGTCCGGCGGCGCTTGTGATTCCTGCGATGGATCCATTCGTGTTTGACCAGAAGTTTGCCAAATTCGTGGGGCAAGTCGATTCCGCGGCGCTCGCGAAGGGAACCGAGCTCTACGAGTCGGGAGCGGTACGGGTGGATGCTTTGGGCAAGTCATTGATCCGCGGCAGTGTGATGGAAAAGCGGGAAGGCGCGTTTCAGGTAAGCTTGGCGGTGAACGATGCGGGTGGGTTGAGCGGAAGCTGCAGCTGTCCGGACTTCTTCAATTGCGCCCATGCCTACGCTTTGGCTCGGGTGGCTCGAGAGCGTTTGGTTGGGCCTAGCGTTTCCTCCCGGCGGGCGGCGAAGCCGCAGGAGCCGGAAAAGAGTCCCCTCGAGGCGGAGCTTGCTCGGGTTTGGAATCTGGCGAGACAATCGGCAAACCTTCTGTATCCAAAGGATCTTTACAAGCTGGTCGCGGATCGAGCGAGCTTGGGCATCTCCGGTCGTGAACCGATTCGGGACCTGAAACGAGCCCTGCAAAAGGAGAACCCGAAATCTGCGGCCGCGTTTTCCGCGGTGCTGTACGACTACTTCGCGTACAAGGGGATTCCTGTGATTGAAGGCTTTGAACGACCTGCGAATTCTCGTGCCGCCAGAGAACGTTTCGAACGCTCGAAGGAGGACAAGGTTTGGGAGGGGCCTCCTCTGAAACTGAGAGCGCGCATTGCGTTGGAGGAGTCGCCCGATCGGGATTGGTTTCAGGCTCGAGCGGTTTGGGAGATCGAAGGCGGCAGCTTCAGCGATGAGGAAATCCAGAAGCTGAGAAAGGCTGAGGGAGCCCTCGTTAAGCTGGAGGGGAAGGGCTGGTATCGGCTGGATGCGGAGCTGCCGGAGTCGGAGAAGCGGGCGCTTTCGTCGCTGGGGTTGGATCCGGATCGAGGGAATGCCCAGAGGGTTCATCTTTGCCAGGTCGAGGATTTATTGCCCGAGGAAATGTTGGAGCCGGTCCTATGGAAGGATGTTCGCTCGCGCGCCGCTCGCCTGCTAGCGGAGGCGGAGACGGACCTTCCAAAGGCTTTGGACGGAGTGCTCCGGCCTTACCAGGTGGAAGGCTTTTCTTATCTCTGCCGCTTGAGCCAGCTGAGATTTGGCGGGATCTTGGCGGACGATATGGGACTTGGGAAAACGCTGCAGACGATCGCTTGGTTGCTTTGGTTGGCGGAGGAACGGCGCGGTGGCTTTCGCGCTCTGGTTGTTTGTCCGAAGTCTGTAACCGATAACTGGGTACAGGAGCCAAAGAAGTTTAACACGGGTTTAAGCGCATCTCTTTTTCGCTCTTCCGATTCCGGATTTGGAGAGGCGAATATAGTCGTTACGAACTATGCTCAGCTTCGCCTCAATGCAGATCTGTTTCTCGAGGAGGAGTGGGATGCGATCGTGCTCGACGAAGCCCAGTACATAAAGTCTCCGACATCGCAGACGAGCAAGGTCGCCTACAAGTTGAAAGGTCGCAATCGTTTGGCCCTGACAGGTACGCCGATCGAAAACAGCTTGATGGATCTATGGAGTATCATGCGTTTTGCGATGCCTCGGCTTTTTGGTCCCTTGCCGACTTTTCAGGCAAACTATGGGAATGGGAGCGGCTCGGATGCCTTGGGGGATTTGCGTCAGCGGATGCGGCCATTTTTGCTGAGGCGATTGAAGCAGGACGTTGCCAAGGAATTGCCGGCGCGGATCGAGAAGGATATCTATTGCGACCTGGAAGGAAAGCAGCGTGAGCTCTACGACGAGGAGCTTGCCAAGGCGCGGGCAATGCTCAAAGCGGCGAAAGGGCAGGGAGGGCCTCTGAACGTTTTGCAGGCATTGTTGCGGCTGCGACAAATCTGCTGCGACGATCGCTTGGTAAGCTCCGTGGATAGCGAGGCTCAGGAAGCATCCGCCAAGGTCCAGGCCCTTCTCGACCTTTTGGAGCCGCTGGTTGCGGAAGGCCACAAGGTTCTGGTATTCAGCCAGTTCGTTCGGATGCTGGAAATCGTAGAGGAGGCGCTCCGCGAACGGGGAATCGAGAAGCTGAAGCTAACTGGGCAGACGAAGGACCGTGGCCAACTGGTAGAGCGTTTCCAGCAGGATGGGAGCGAGCAGGTCTTTTTGTTATCGTTGAAAGCGGCTGGATCCGGGCTGACGCTGACGGCGGCGTCCTATGTCGTTTTGCTCGATCCGTGGTGGAACCCTGCAGTGGAGGCGCAAGCGATCGACCGCGCTCACCGTATTGGCCAAACAGATCAAGTGATTGCCTACCGTATCCTCGCGAAGGATACGATCGAGGAGAAGATCCGGAAGATACAGCAGGAAAAAGCGGAGCTCGCGGCGGCGCTTTTTGGAGAAAGCGGGGCTCTCGATTCTAAACTTGGTATCGAGGAATTGGAGGGACTTTTGGGGGCGCCGGTATAGGCCAGCTTGGACCCGGCTGCCTAGGCGTTTCTCGGAATCTTAAGCGTGAAGGTGGTTCCTTTTCCGAGCTGGCTATGGACGGAGATATCGATCCCTAGGCGTTCGCACATGCTTTTCACAAGGTAGAGTCCGAGTCCGGTTGAGCTCTCGCCACCGGTTGGTTTCGCGGAAAGCCGGGCAAACTTTCCGAACAGCTTGCCTTGGTCTTCCTCGCTGATGCCTGGGCCTGTATCGGAAATTGAAATACTAACGAAGTCCGTGTCGGCTTGGGTTCGCACTATGATCTTGCCGTACTCGGGGGTGTACTTGATCGCGTTGCTTATGAGGTTGTTTAGGCAGATGGAGAACCAGTCTGGGTCTGTGGAGAACGTTGCTTCGTCTTGAGTTGCCGCTTCGATTGAGAATTGGATGTTTTTTCGAGTGGCTTGGCCCTTGAACAGGGCGCAGGAATTTTCGACTTGGAGGAGCGGATCGACGGTTTTGGAGCGGATCTGGACGTCGCGTCCTTCGATTCTCGATACGTCGAGAAGGGTTCCGAGGAGGGTGCCCATGCGCTCAGCGATATCCGATATGTCCTTGGTGAAGCCGACCGGGTCGTATTCTTCGAAATCGATAATCTCGCACAGTCCGATAATGCCATTGAGAGGATTGCGCAGGTCGTGGGCGACGATTCCGATGAACTCGTCTTTTTCTTTGTTCAGGCGCGAGAGTTCGTTGTTCGCCTTTTCCAGGGAAGCGGCTGATTGTTCGATGCTAGCCTTTTGGCGCTCTATTTGTTCGTTTGTCGTGGAGAGTTCATGGTTGCGCCTTTCCAGACGGTCGTGGTGGCGCTTGATCGAGACGATGAAAATCCATGCGACCACTGCGGTGATGACGAGGGCTATGAGAGTGTCTATGAAAAGCTCTTTTCGGAACGGCGCGAGCTGCGATTCTTCGGTTTGCTCGACGATCAGGAACCAGTCCAGCTCGGGCACGAAGCGGCAGTTGAGCAGTCGCGTCTTTCCTTCCCGCTTGTAGGATAGGTTTTCAGTTTCGCCGGCGAGCAATGCGCTGGCTCTCTCGCCGAGTCCTTCGATGCCCTGCAGGGTAGGTGCGTTCAGCAAGGGGCTGTTGGATGGCCGCAGTACTATTTTCCCCTGCTCGTCTACAAGGTAGATTTGGCGGTCGTACTTCGCTTCGTAGCGGCTGATCAGGTGGTTGACGCGGTTGACGGTCAGCCCGACTCCGGTGGCGCCGATGAAGTTGCCTTGGTGGTCTTTCACGCGGTAGTTGATGAAAATCGTCATCTCGTCCTGGTTGGCGAGGTCGGAGTCGACGTTTATCTCGTAGTCGTCCGGCATGTCGCGCACGTGAAAGTACCATTGATCGCGCGGGTCTTCTTCTCTTATATCCTTCAGGATGCCTTGCGGGTGGTAGTATTTCCTGGTTTTTTCCGAGACGAAAAAGCTGCTGACCGTGTTGTACTGGATCTTTATTTCATGGAGGTACTTGGTGATCTCGCTTTGGTCGGCTTCCCCGTGCAAGGACCAATCCTTGAGGAAGGTGTTGTTGGCCATGAGCGAGGAGATGAAGACGGGGCGTAGTAGGTCTCGCTGTATTTCAGAATAGACGTTGTCCGAAGTGAGAGGGAGGGAGGTCTCGACGATGGTTTGGCGCACGTTTCGTTTCGAAACGAAGTAGCTGCTAATGCTGTTGGTCAAGAACCCGAGGAGGAGGAGGAGGCTAACGAGCCACGCCCAGCGGTATCGTGTGGAAAATGGAATCATTTCAGTCGTTTGGGAATTTGAACAAGGGGGGAAGTAGTCGTGAAATACCTTTATTTTCGCCGGGTCCAGACTGTAAGACGAGAGAGGTTATTTCAGCGGTACGATTTTGGGTCTTCCGCGAAGATGAGGAGACGTGTGGTGTTTGGCGGTTTAGCGTGGTTCTTTTCCGGCAAGGTTGGTGGTGGCTATCTCCGGTTTTTCTCCTCGATCCAGCGGCTCATGAATTCGGTGGAGCGGTGCTGGTGGTGGTTTAGGAGTTTGCCGACGAAGTTGCTTGCTCGCTGGCTTTCCCGCGATTCGTAGGCTTTTGCGAGAATGCTTGGTAGCTTGGGAAGCCACTCTTTTTCCGAGAAGCGTTCCTTTGCGATTTTATATCCGGAGGATTGGGCGTGCAGCCAGGCGTCGTGGTCTTGGTAGGTTTCGACCGCGGCCTCGGCGAATGGTCGGGGATCGTTGGATACAGGACTTCCCCATTCCAAAGGGCCGTTCATCGCTTCGCAGGCGATCGGGGTTGCGATGCTGGGAGTGCCCGCGAGGAAGGCGTCAGCGAGCTTGCCCTTGAGGCCGGCTCCGAATCGGAGCGGGGCGAGGTTGATGCGATACTGGGAAAGGGTGGTGATGGCGTCGGCCGCGCGTCCGCAAATGCGGAAGCCAAGCTTTTCGTTGTGGAGCTGCTTTGCTTTTTCAGGCGTGTAGGAGCCGAATACGTCGACCTGGGCGCTGGGAATTTTTTCTCGGATGAGCGGCCAGATCTCGCTGCGGCAATATTGCACGGCGTCCCAGTTGGGTTCGTGCAGAAAGCTGCCGATCATGACGAAGTTGTTTCGTTCTTCGAAGCTTGGCGTGTTCGCTTGGGGCTCGGGGATCGCAAATGGCCAATAGGCAAGGTTGGTCTTGGGGATTGGAAAGTGCTTTTCGAGAATCTCTATCTCGTATAGGGAGATCATTAGCGAGAGGTCGACTCGGAGCAGCGAGGCGATTTCGCGCAAGGCGATTGGGTTGTGCAAGTCGAGCGGCCCGCCACTCTTGAGGGATTGATGGCGGGCTTCGCGCAGGCAATGCAAATCGCTGGTATCGATCACGCGCAAGGCTTCCGGCAGGGCTTGGGCGACGCGCCAGCCGAATTGTTCCTCGGTCATATAGCGATCGAAGATGACGATATCGGGAGCGAGCTCGGCTACCCAGGCGTCGAAGCTCGAGGCGTTTAGCTGGATGGTGTGGGGTGCGATTCCAAATTCGGTAGCGAGATCATGGCTGTATTCGGAGGTTTGGGCGGCGCAGGCGAAGTGTATTTCCCATTCCGTTTGGCGAAGGCTACGTATCAAGTCGATGGTGCGCGTGCCGGCTGCGGAGGAGGTCGGTTCCGGCCAGATTTTGCCTATGATCAATACTCTCATTTGCGTGTGCTCTTATTTGAATTTGGTCGGCGTGTGACCAGAGAAAAGTGGAGGTCAGGGGAGTTGGGTCGCTATCAGTGTTTACATAGGGAAATTACTGGCCTAGCTTTTGCTTCGTTACCCAAGAAGTTCTCCAACTTTTTATGTGAAGATTGCCATGCCAAAATTTGACCTCGAACGTTCGATCGCGATCAAGGCGCCTGCAGCCTCGGTTTTTGATCATGTAAAGAATTTCAGGAACTGGGGAGGGTGGTCTCCTTGGGTGTTAGCGGAGCCGATGTGCGAAATCCGCTATGCTGACGATGGACGTAGCTATAGCTGGTCCGGCGATATTATCGGAGTGGGAGAAATGGAAATTCTGGATATCGTCGAGAATCGAGAGATCCATTACCGGCTGACATTTCTCAAACCGTTCAAATCGGTATCTTCCGTTTCGTTCTATTTCGACGAGAGTAATGGAGTTTGCACTACGCGTTGGACCATGTCGGGAGCCTTGCCGTTTTTTCTTTTCTGGATGAAGACCACGATGACCGCGGGAATCTCCATGGACTATGACCGGGGGTTGCGAATGCTGAAGGACGAGATCGAAATGGGCGGGGTGCCTTCGACCTTGAAGTTTTCCGGCTTCGAATCGATCGATGGTTTTGAATACGTGGGGATTCGTCGGAAATGCCAGCTGTCCGAGGTGTCTAGCTTGATGGGATCCGATATGGAGAAAGCTGCGAAACTAGCGCGGGACTCGGGATTGGAAATCATGAGGCCCCCAGTTTGCTTCTATGACAAATTCAACGCAGCAAAAGGAAGCATAAGCTATACGATAGGACTTCCAGTGGGAGCGGGCTCTCCTTGTCCGACAGGCTTGGAAAAGGGGAAGATGCCTGCTCTAAAGTGTTACGCGATCCATCACACGGGACCTTGTCGACACCTCGGCAATGCGTGGGCCGCTGGTATGATGCATCAGAGGGCAAAGGTTTTCGGGCTGAACAAAGCGGAACCACCGTTCGAAATGTATCGCAACGATCCTTGCGGAGTTGCGGAAGACGAGCTTTTGACCTCTGTTTATTTTCCTGCGAAATAGCGTTTGCGAGGTTCTAGGTATCTAGAAGTTTGATACGTTCGCCGACGTCGCGGCGTTCGAGAATCCGAATGGCGAGGAGCAAGATCCGTATGGAAATCTTTTTTGGCTCCAGCAGGTAGCGGGAGAATTTTGCGACGGAGTGGTCTCGGTCGATTATCATTTGAGCCCTCTGGCTTGAAGGAGCGAGAGCTAGCTCGAGGGTTTGGGTCCATGCTTTGTCGCGGGCGTAGGCGATGCTGTAGATGCTCAGTTTTTCGTCTACAGGTCCGAGCAGTCGATCGACTAAGCCGAGAGGACGAAAGATGCGCGTGAGGCGTTTTTGGGTATCGTTGATAAGGCTTTCGAGCACGCGATTGATGGAGTAGAAGTCACTTTTCAGCGAGAGCGGATTTTTGGGTACGCTTTCCGCTGCGGCGATTCCTAGGTCCAGGCTGATGTGAGCGTTCATGCCGAGGAGCAGATGTTGCAAGGTGATCAATTTGGGAGATCGGGCGGTCAAGGCGGCATTCCAGGATTCGGTAGTTGCCTCAGCGCTACGAAAGCATCGGTAGGCGTCTAGGTAGCGGCTAGCGAAAATGATATCCAGTTTCTCCATACGAGGATTATCCTGGAAGTGACCTCGTGCGATCCCGTCTTTCACTGCTATGGTGACTCGTTTGTAGAGGGCTGCAAAATAGCCAAGCGGGTCCTTCTTCTCGATACAGGCGCGGACTATACCGTCGAGTTCGTCAACGACCTCGTCAATTGAGCGGATCATGTCTTGAGGATAGGGGTGGAGGCGCTCAGAGGTCGAGCCTGAGTTTGGATACAAAAACACGCACAGCTGAAGGAAGCGGCGCGTGCTTGCTGGCGTCTTGAATAAAGATGCCGTGAAATGCTGAGAAGTTTACTTTTTGGAGAGGACGATGAACGCGTGTATAACGCCTCCAATACCAAAAAGAAGGATCCAAAGCACGATATTGATAAACAAATCCTTCCCCGCTCCCTTTTTCAGGAAAACGGCAACGGGGGGAAGGAATATGGCGAGGATTATATCGAGGATACTCATAGCGAACAACTTGATAGGCGGCAGCTTGCGCTGGGTCAAGGGCTATGGGGTTCGCTAATTACCTAGAACTTCGGGCGATTGGGAGGACGGCGGTTTCGGCGATTGCGAAGGGGCGCTCCGGAGCTTGCGGAACTGGTGGCGGCAGCTGGGCGGTTCGCAGGATTGCCGGCCGTGGAAACGGAGGGCTTTGCTGCTGGCGATTGCCCTGGCTTTCCAGACGCCCTGCGAGGCGCTTTGCCGCTTCGTTTTCCTTCTGGCCGGTTGTTCTGTTGTCTTGGTCCTCTGGATACCTGCGTCTTCTTTGGCTTTTGCGGATTCGCGATGCGCTTTGCCTCGCGTCCGATCTCACCCCTCGGGCTGAGCTCGAGGAGTTTGATTTCGTGTTTGAGAACCTTTTCGATGGCGACGAGGTAAGCCTCTTCTTCGGAACATACCAAGGAGATGGCTTTGCCTTTTTTTCCGGCACGTCCAGTACGGCCGATACGGTGGACGTAGTCTTCGGGAATGTTGGGCAACTCGAAGTTGACGACGTGGGGAAGGTCGGCGATATCGATACCGCGGGCAGCTATATCGGTTGCGACAAGCACGCGAATGTAGTTGGTCTTGAAATCCTCGAGGGCGCGCTCGCGGGCGGATTGGCTCTTGTTGCCGTGGATTGCGGCGGCGGTGATGCCGTCGGACTCGAGTTGCTTGGCGAGCCGATTGGCCCCGTGCTTGGTGCGAGTGAAGACGAGGACTTGTTTCCAGTCGCCGTTTTTGATGAGGGCGGAGAGGGCGTCGTGCTTGTTCTTTTGGCCGATGGAGTATGCTTCTTGAGCGATCATGTCCACAGTCGCGTTGCGCGGGGCGACTTCGACTTCGACGGGATTGCGCAGAATGGTGTCGGCCAGCTTCTTGACGTCTTTGGCGTAGGTCGCGGAGAAGAAAAGGTTTTGGCGTTCGTGCGGCAGGAGCTTGAGGATCTTGCGGATGTCGTGGATGAAGCCCATGTCGAGCATGCGGTCGGCTTCGTCGAGCACGAGGGTTTCGATGGCGCCGAGATTAGCTTCGCCGCGCTGGCAGAGATCGAGCAAGCGGCCCGGGGTCGCGACGATGATGTCGAGTCCGCGGCGCAGCTTGGAGATTTGCGGGTTGATGTTCACGCCGCCGAAGAAGCAGGCGGAGTGGAGGCCGAGGCCGTCGCCGTAGTCGATGATGCTCTGGTGCACTTGGGCGGCGAGTTCACGAGTTGGGGCGAGGATGAGGGCGCGGGGGCGCTTGTTTTTGAAGGTCGACTCGGAGAGTCGCTGCAGGAGCGGCAAGCTGAAAGCGGCTGTCTTGCCGGTTCCGGTTTGGGCTCCTCCGAGGACGTCTCGTCCTTCGAGGATGGCGGGGATGGCTTTGGCCTGGATGGGAGATGGCTCGGTGTAGCCTTTTGCTGCGACGGCAGCAGTGATTTCCGGACGGAGTCCGAGAGTTGCGAATGGCATATGATGTGCGGTAGTTGCGGGTCGCGGCCACACGTCTTGCGAACGCTGGCTCCGATCTGGCGACTTCCGATGGCCTATGAGGCGGTGTTAAGTTTCGCCTCGATAAAAGTCATTTCCTACCGGAGCGATGCGTTGGCCGATCAGAAGGCTAACGCGGGTTAGGAGCGGAGGGTTAGCGCAAAGCAGGGACTTCGCCTAGGAAAAAGATAAACTCTTTTTCGGGAGCTTGTTTGAAGACGAGCCTTGGCCCTCGGCTTAGAAGAGGGTGGTGAGGATGACATCGTCCTCTGAGGTGATGTCCTCCTCGACCTCGGCGGGTTCCGGTTTCTGTGCGCGTTCGGCGGCGTCCCGTTCCTTTTTCCGCTTTTCCGTAGCTTCCATTTCGAGTGAATGGGTCACTGCGTCCGCGAGGTGGCGGAGGAGTTGAGCTTTGCGGATGGGTTTCGCGAGAGCTCGGTAGCGGGTTCCTTCGATTTGGAAGAAGTAGTTTGGGCGTTCCGATTTCTTGGAGAGGATTCCGGTGAGGAAAATATACTTGGTGAAGCGGCAGTCCCGGTTGTAGAAGAGCTCTTCGACGATCTTGGTGCCTTTCATGTCCGGCAGCATTACGTCGATGATCATGGCCCGAGGCGGGTTCATCTCGGAGATATGCAGGGCATCCTTTCCTTCGCCGCATTCGAGCACGTCGTAGCCAGCTTGTTCGAGGATGCGAGCTATGATCTTGCGGGAGGTGCGGTCGTCTTCGACGACGACGACGCGGTGCTTGGATCTGGATCTGGACCTAGTGTTCTGCATGGAGCCTTGGTTGGGACAGTGCAGCAATCGTCTTTTTAGCGAAATTCTTGAACCGAGATCGTTAATTGCCAGTGGTTTCTGGGGGAATTCCCCCGTTCCGAGCGCGTCTTAGTCTTTGACCCTTACGATTGCGGAAATTTCGACGGGAGCTCCAAAAGGGAGGGATTGGGCGCCAATCGCGATGCGTGAATGGCGGCCTTTTTCTCCAAAAACTTCGACCAGCAGGTCTGAGCAGCCGTTGATGACGAGGGACTGGTCCTGGAAGTCGCTGGTGCAGTTTACGAAGCCTTCGACCCTGACGATTTGCTCCACCTTCTCGAGATCTCCGATTTCGGCAAGCAGGGCAGAAATCAGGGAAATGCTTACGAGTCGGGCACTTTGGTAGCCCTCTTCTACCGTGACGTTTTCGCCGAGTTTGCCTGTTATGAACTTGTTGTCAGGCCCTTTGGCGATGGCGCCGGCCAAGTAGACGAGGTCGCCGGAGCGGACCGCTGGCACGTAGTTCGCGACCGATTTGGACGCGGGCGGGAGTTCGATCCCAAGCGATTCAAGCTTTTGCATGGGGGAGTCCTCAGCAAAGGCGTTTGGCAGAGCCGAGGCGATCAGTATCGAAAAAATAGATACGTAGCGGCTGGCGTTGCGAAGCTTACAGCAAGTAGGAAAGGGCATCGGTGAGCTTGTTCATTTGTTCCATGCGCCCCATGCTGATGCGCAAGTAGTCTTGTCCGAAGTATTGGCGCGGGCTGACTTTCAGGTTGTAGGCGCCGAAGATCGCGTCCGCGATCAGCTTGGAGTTCTGTTTGGTGGGAGATAGAACGAAGGTGGTGACCGAGGGAATGTAGTCTTGTCCGATCGATTCGTAGTAGTTGCAAAGGTAGGCGCGCGACTCGGCGGTTCTGCGTCGTACCGTCGCGAGCCACTCCTGGTCTTGATAGGCGGCGATGGCGGCTTCGAGGGAAGTGTGGCTGCAGCCGCAGCCGATGCCCGTGACGTAGTAGCGGGCGATCTTTTCCGCGAGTTCTCGTGAGGTGACGGCATAGCCGATGCGCATGCCGCCCAGGCCGTAGGCTTTGGAGAAAGTGCGTAGGACGATGACTGGAAGTCCTTCGCGAACGCAGCGCATCATGGAGAGTTCGTTAACGTCGCCCGCGTAGTCGATGTAGGCTTCGTCGACGAGCACGGGGCATTTTTCGGAGGCGCTTTTGCAGAAGGCGTAGAGCTCGTTGGAGTTGGCGATGGTGCCGACCGGATTCTCCGGATTGCAAACGTAGGCGAGGCTGGTCTTGTCTGTAATGGATTCTTCAATACGGGTGAGGTCCACGCGATAGTCGGCAGTCCATGGAATCTTAACGTGCTCTACGCCAAATTTCTCGGCCCACATCATGAGCGGGTGGAAGGAAGGGTCGGAGCTCACCATGTTGTTTCCCGGAGCGCTGAAGGCGGTGGCGGCTCCCATGGTGATGTCGGAGGAGCCAGCTCCCAGAATGACTTGGGAGGGGGATACGTCCTCGCGTTCGGCGATCAGCTTCTTGAGGCGATCTTGGGCTTCCAGGGGATACTCGTTTGCGTAGACCAGCGAAGAGCGGATGGCGGAGATCGCTTTGATGGAGGGACCAAACTGGTTCTCGTTTATGGAGAGGTTGGTGAAGCCATGCGAGCTTGAGAGCGGAGTTATCTGGAGGGCTTGCGGGATGGCTTTTTGCGTAACGCAAGCAGCTCCCACGGCCATCGAAGCGGATTTGATCCAGGCGCGTCGGTTCATAAGTTAGACATCTTTTTGTATCTAACGTAAGCGGGTTTCGCGCCACGTAGAGGTGGCGCGTGATTTGGAGCAGAGGACTTGCCGTATCGCGGAGCAAGGCCGCTTCACAAGGATGGCTAGCTCGCTTTGGGAGCCCAGCGGCGTTCGCGCTGCTTCACTTTGACGGGCTCGGTTTCGACGATGCAGCCGATAACGGCTTTGTGCTTTCTGAGCTCGGTCCACTCCTTGGTATTGACTCGCCATTTCAGCGAGCTGGCGGCGGGCGCGGAGGTGATGCAGGTTTCCGAAATGCGGAAGGCGATGTCGTTGGCGGTGGAGCCGCGGGAGCGGTCGAGCGATTCGCGGAACTTGTAGAGGAAGCTGTCGGTGTCCTTGTCGGGATCGAGCACCCAAGTGATGTGCTTGATCTGTCCGGGCATGAACGCTTCGAGCGGGTGGACTTCGAGAACGTTGAGGCGAACTTCTCCGTCGCGGCGGATGACGGTGCCTTTGATCACGACGAGTTTGTCGTTTTCGAGATTGTGTCCGTACTCTTCGAAAGCGTCGGCGTAGCAATTGACGGTGAGGGAGGTCTTGCGGGTGCCGAGGTTGAAGAAAGCCCACGGGCGATTGTCTTTGCGGGAAAGCTTCTTAACCACACCACCGGCGACGCCGCAGGCCTGGAACTCGACCTTGTCGCCGAGGTTGTCGACTTTTTCTAGGTCGAAGTTGGTGAGGGCTTCGGCGAGGCCTTTGTATTCATCGAGTGGATGCCCGGATACGTAGAAGCCGAGCAATTCCTTTTCGAAACGAAGCATTTCGCTTTTGGAGAACTGCTTGCTGAGATCCCACTGCGGCTCGTCTTTCTTTTTTGGCTCCTCCACGATCATGTCGAAGAAGGACTCCTGGCCGCGTTCCTTGTCGCGTTGGGCCTCGGCGGCTTGGTTCATGGCACCTTCCAATCGGTGGAAGAGGGAGCCGCGCGGTTCGCCGGTGAAGTCGAAGGCGCCGGTCTTTATCAAGTTTTCCAATACGCGCTTGTTGACGGCTTTGGTGTCAACGCGTTCGAGCAATTCGTCGAGGCCTTCGTAGGGGCCATTGGCGTCTCGTTCTGCGATGATGGTCTTGGCTGCGGAGTCGCCGACGCCCTTGACGGCGCCCATTCCGAAGAGGATGGATCCGAGTTTTCCTTCTGCCTTGTCCTCTTCGCTATCGATCACCGGGGTGAACATTTCGTGGGACTTGTTGATATCCGGCGAGAGGACGCGGATGCCCATGCTGTTGGCTTCGTCGATGAAGTGGGAAACCTTGTCGGCGTTGCCCAGTTCCGCGGAGAGCAGGGCGGCCATGAACTCGACGGGGTAGTTGGCCTTGAGGAAGGCGGTGCGGTAGGAGAGCATCGCGTAAGCGGCCGAGTGGGACTTGTTGAAGCCGTACTGGGCGAACTTTTCGAGGATGGCGAAGATGTTGAGCGCTTCCTTTTCCTTGATGCCGTGGGTGGCGGCGGCGCCGTCGACGAAGATCTGCTTCTGGGCAGCCATGACGGAGGCGATCTTCTTACCCATGGCGCGGCGAAGCATG
>JBNKSG010000072.1:0-16205 GCA_050297195.1 Opitutaceae bacterium
GGACTTCAGAATGAAGGTGAAAGACTTGTCCTGGTAGACAGTGATTACGACTGGGAGGATGAGACCTGCCCGATCTTGTGTCTTCGCATTGTACTCCTTGCAGAAGGCCATGATGTTGACCCCAGCCGCACCAAGGGCTGGACCAACTGGAGGCGCTGGATTGGCGCCGCCGGCAGGGAGTTGTAGGCGAATGGTTCCTGTGACTTTCTTTGCCATTTGTTTAGCTTGTTAAGCGTTCGACTTGCCAATACTCCAGCTCGACTGGAGTGAATCGTCCAAAGATAGATACCGACACCTTGAGCTTGCCCTTTTCCGGGTCGATCTCGTCGATGCGGCCATTGAGATTGAGGAATGGGCCATCCGTAATTTTGACCTCTTCTCCAATCTCGAACTGTACCTTTGGTGTTTCTTTGCCCGTGGCGGCTTCCACTTGACTGAGAATCGTGTCGATCTCAGCCTTTTTGAGAGGCGTTGGACGGTCTCCGCCTACGAAATTGATGACGCCCGCGGTTTCGCGGACGAAGTACCAAGGCTTGTTGAGAAGCTTTCCATTCTCGTCATATAGACGCATGTGAATGAAAGCGTAGCCTGGATAAAACTTACGCACGATCTGAGACTTCTTTCCGTTCTTTACTTCTGTAACGGTCTCAGTCGGCACGAGGACTTCGAAAACGAATTCCTCCATCTCGTCTTCCTTGATGAACTTGTCCAGGTACCGCTTTACCTTCCCCTCCTGATTCGAGAGAGTTTGGATAACGTACCAAGCGGCGCCGGTCTTTGCGCTGGTTTCAGACATGGGATCTATTTTAGTAAGGAAGATTTGGGAACTGCTAGCGCATCCAGCTCGTGAAGAGATTCACGACGTTCGCTATAGAGAAATCCGCAACCGCGACAAAGAGTCCCATGATTGCGATCGCAATAAGTACGACGAAGGTAGATTCGCGTAGCTCAGAAAAGGAAGGCCAACTAGCCTTCTTGAGCTCCGTGATCGTCTCACCTGTGAATATGCGAATGCTGCGGAACGGATTTTTCATTAGATAAAAAGATGGCAGGGCAGGAGGGACTCGAACCCCCAACCCTCGGTTTTGGAGACCGATGCTCTACCAATTGAGCCACTACCCTATGCCAAAAAAAACGAAAAACAATCGCCGGAACCCAGGGGATGGGCTCCGGCAAAAGATAAAAACTTAAAACGAAACCTTACTCAACGATCGCAGTGATACGACCAGCACCGATAGTGCGGCCACCTTCACGGATTGCGAAACGCTGACCTGCTTCCATAGCGATCGGCTTAGTGAGGTCAACTTCGATAGAGATGTTGTCACCTGGCATAACCATTTCAACACCTTCTGGAAGCTTGCACACGCCAGTTACGTCCGTGGTACGGAAGTAGAACTGTGGGCGGTAGCCATCGAAGAATGGAGTGTGGCGACCACCTTCATCCTTAGAAAGGACGTAGATTTCAGCCTTACCCTTGGTGTGAGGAGTGATCGAACCTGGCTTAGCGAGAACTTGACCGCGCTCGATAGCTTCCTTGTCGATACCGCGAAGAAGGATACCAACGTTGTCGCCTGCTTGACCTTGGTCGAGCATCTTGCGGAACATTTCTACGCCAGTAACCGTGGACTTCTGAGTGTCCTTGAGGCCAACGATTTCGATTTCTTCGCCAACCTTGATCACACCACGCTCGATACGTCCAGTAGCAACCGTACCACGACCAGTGATCGAGAATACGTCTTCTACAGACATGAGGAATGGCTTATCAACTTCACGCTCTGGCTCTGGAATATCGTTATCGATTGCTTCCATAAGCTCCTGGATACAAGCCTTACCGTAGTCAGTACCTTCGAGAGCCTGAAGAGCAGAACCGCGAACGACAGTGGAACCGTCGCCGTCGAAGTCGTACTTGTCGAGAAGTTCGCGAACTTCCATTTCAACGAGCTCGAGAAGCTCTTCGTCGTCGATGAGGTCGCACTTGTTGAGGAAAACAACGATCTTAGGTACACCTACCTGACGAGCGAGAAGGATGTGCTCGCGAGTCTGCGGCATAGGACCGTCAGAAGCGGAACATACGAGGATCGCGCCGTCCATCTGAGCAGCGCCAGTGATCATGTTCTTTACGAAGTCCGCGTGACCTGGGCAGTCAACGTGTGCGTAGTGACGCTTGTCGGACTCGTACTCAACGTGAGCAACAGAGATCGTTACAACCTTAGTCTCGTCACGAACCGTACCACCCTTTGCGATGTCGGAGTAGCTCTTGATTTCAGCAAGGCCCTTGCCGGCCTGAACTGCCAAGATGGAAGTGGTCAGCGTAGTTTTGCCGTGGTCAACGTGACCGATCGTGCCGACATTAACGTGTGGTTTCGTTCTTTCGAAGGTTCCTTTAGCCATTTTTGTTTATGAGTTAGGTGTGTTGAAATTGGTTTCTGTTGAAATTTCGACCCATCGATGAAACCGATCGTTCGCGTAGTGGAGCCCTCGAGCGGATTTGAACCGCCGACCTCGTCCTTACCAAGGACGCGCTCTACCGACTGAGCTACAAGGGCACTCCGAGAAGTGGATCTGAAAAAAAGAAGTGAGAACATGCGCAGGCCATTTTTGCCCGTCAACTACAATATCAATAAAAATAGCCCCCTGATCACGGCACCATTTCCAGCAGGTAAACCCCGTCCTCCAACAGCCCCAGCGCAGGGAAATTCGAGTACGCGATAGAGCTCATTTCTCGGTCTGCCCCGTCAAAGCCCGAACTCTCGACCACAGACAAGCCGCCAACCTGAAAACTGCCCTCCACCGTCGCCAACAAAGTAGCTGGTCGACAGTCCGGCCAGCGCTCCTCCAACGCGCGAATCGCATCATTATATATATAGATGCGCTTCAATTCGCGTCCGCTCGCCGGGTCGAGAACCGAAAGGGTAACCCCCTGCTCCTCCTCGTAGTCGAGCGATTGCTCGGAACGCCCCAACTGGCGAAACGGCAGGAAGCCAAAATCGACCTGCGCCATCGACAATTGCTCGTAATTGGCCGGCACGTTCCCGAAATCGTCGATGTAGTTGCCATCCTCCAGCTCAAACATAGGAGCAAACTCCGGAAAGATCTCCGCCTCCTCCTGCCCGTTCTCCAGCAAGCTCACCGCATTGGCGCTATTCCATTCGGTCGGCAACATCAACGGCCGCGGATCAAACAGGCTCATTTGCTGGGCCAACAACTCGGTCGATCCCGAGTCCACGTAGTGAATATCCGTGTGCTGACGCTCTTGGCGACGCAACCTCTGCCCGCTATCTCGCGTGAGAGCTACCCCCCAATACAAGGAGACGTGCACCAATATGGTCGCCACGAACGCCCAGGTCCAACGCAAGGTTCGCCCAAAGGTCCGCTTTTCCTTCATTGCCCGCTCCCAAACGCTCCGCCCAAGGCCTGACGCTCCTCGGTCGCGAGCTGCACTCGAGAATAGCCCGACTCGATCGCGAGCTCGCTGAGCAAGCTCAAGGTTCGCATCGAAACCGCAACATCGGCCTTCACCAGCAAAGTCGCCCCCTTGGGAGCCTTGCCGCGATTCCGGAAAAGCTTCTCCAGCGAATCGAGGTCGTACTTGCTGTCCTGGAAGAAGATCATCTCCTCCCCCTTCACCTCCGTCACCGTGATCACTTCGTAGACTGGCGAAATCGCCACCTGCGAAGAGCCCACCTCGGGCAACGCCAAAGTAATTCCAGGCGCCATGACAAACTTCGAGCTGAACAGCACAAAAAACATCCCGATCACGCAGAGATCGAGAAAGGGCCAAAAGCTCAACTTAGCTCGCTTCGGCAGTTCCGCTTCCAGCTTCAACATCGCTTGCTCTCTCCTCAAACGCATCCGTCCCATCTGGATCCGGACCGTTTTTAACTCGAGTGAAGATAACGACCAACTCCTGGGCCAGCCACTCCATCTCCAAAACCACCGTGCGTATCCTCCCCACCAAGAAATGGTGGGCCATAATCGTGACCGCCGCCAACGCGAGGCCCGTCGCCGTACTGATCAAAGCCTGCCAACCGCCGCCGACAAGATGCCCGGCGTGAACGTAGACCCCCTGCTGCTCGTACTGCATGAAGCTGTCGATCATGCCAATCACCGTACCAAGCAAACCGAAGATAGGAGCGACCTGCGCTACGGCATACAAAGCGCCGACGCGCCGCTTCACCGGAGCCAGCTCGACTACCGCCGCCTCCCGTACCACCTCGCGGATTTCCGCGTTGCTCTCGCGAAAGCTCATAAGCCCCGCCTTCACCATGGAAGCTGCCGGTCCCGGCGTATCCTGACAAATTGTCAACGCCTCGATCAAGCGCCCCTTGCTGAGCGAATTCTCGATCCCCGACAAAAACTCCTTCGAGCGGATCTGGTTGCGGTGCAGAAACAGCAAGCGCTCCACGAACACGACCAAAGCCACCAAGCTAAGGGCGAACAAGGGCCACATAACCAACCCGCCCTGCCGGAACGTATCGAACAACTCTATTTGCAACGACTCCATCTAAAATCAGAAATTATCACCAAAAAAAACGGGCCATTCCCCACTCTATAGCAATCTAATTCGGGACCGACTCCCCTGCGCTCCCCTCGAGGATCTCCAAGCGAGCTCGGGCCAGCTCCACCCCATTCAACCGGTGCTCGATGACCTTCAGATAGAAGGAATTCGCCTGGTCGACCTCGCCCCCATCCTTCGCAAGCTCAGCGAGCCCGAAGAGGCTGCGAGCCACCCAGTAGCGACCCTTGTTGGTCAGCTTTCGAATCCCCAGCCCCTCCGCCAGCATCTGGTCGTAAATCAGCCAAAACAGTTGCCGCGCCTTCAAGACCTCCCCTCGCGAACGCCAAGCTTGACCAAGCTTGTAGGCTGCCTCCACCCGCAAGTCCAAGGTCGCCTCCGGCAAGTCCATCAAAAGCTCCAGCCGCGAAACCGCTCCATCAAACTTTCGCGGATCCTCGTCCGCTTGCGCCAGGAGCGTATCCGCCATGGACATCTGAGCGAGAAAACGGTCCGGCCGATCCGCGTACTCGTTTTCCAGCAAGTAATAAATCTGCTCCGCCGACCCAAACTTGTTCAAGCGACGCAACAAGTCCGCCTGCATGAGACGCGCCCGATAAACGATCTCCGAATCCGGATAGTCGCTGGCAATGCGCTGCAGCAGCTTCGTCGCCTCGTCCAAATAAGTATCCTGGCCCCGTTGCTCCGCATTCAAGGCCGCCTCGAACAATGCCACCGGGGCGAGGCGATGATCCGCGTACTCATCCGCCAAGGACACCAGCAACTGCTGGGCCTCCACGGTCCGGTTCACCTTCGACAAGTATCGAGCTTGCGAAATATAGGAGAGCAAGGCCGACTCGTACCCCGCATACTCCTCCCTCAAGCGCTCCAAAAGCGCCACCGCCTCGTCCGGCTCCTCCAAGGCGAAGTGCGATTCGGAAAGCGAAAGCAAGCTGCTCGCCAAAACCTTGTTCAACAGGTCCTGGTCCACATCGGCCATAGCTTCGCTCGCCACGAATGCTTCAATTTCCTTCACCCAATCGACCGTGTATTCAGGATCTCCAGACACCACCGACAAACGGGCCGTCAACCAAAGCAAGCGCAGCTTTAGCAGCGGATCGTCCGACTCGGAAAGGACCGCATTTTGCGCTCGCTCGTAAGCCTCGGAAACACGCCCCACCCGACGCAGCTCGCGCAGTGCCATCCACTGGACCTTCCAAACCGTCTCCGAGCCCGCAAGAGACCTCAGGCCCGCATCGTCAATCGCCTCCAAAGCCAGATCCAGCTGCCCCGCGCTAAGCCGAGAGTAGACCAATTGGAAATACAGCGGTCCGCCCTGCGACTCCGTCGACACATTCGACAAGGCCGTCGCATACGCCTCCGCCGCATTGCGAAAATCCTCTCGCGTGTTGGACTGCAAGCCCGCTCGCAAGTAGCAATCCGCGATCAAAGCCGACAAACGGTAATCCCATTGCAAGTCCGCAAACTCCGTCCTCATCTGCTGCAAGCGGTTCGCCGCCTTACGGTACTGGTAGCGATTCCAAGCCGACGACGCCTGCAAAGCCAACATACCTCGCCGATAGGGCGAGTTGGGAAACTTCCGCTGCAACTCCGCCGCGTCATCCTCCGCCCCCAGGAAATCGTCGTCCAAAAAGCGAAAAACCGCGCGGTAGTACAAGGCCTGGTCCAGCAATGCATGCTCCTGCTCGCCGCCAATCAACCGATCCAGAATAGAACGAATCTCGTCTCCACCAACGCCCTCCTCCAAGCGGGCGCGACTGAACGCCTGCTGCAAGGCGATGCTCATCAAGTCAGGAAATCTATTGGACGCCATCAACTCGCTCATCGCCTGCCGCCCTTCCACGCGACCCAACCCTGCAGCCATTGTAGCGAGCAACTGGAACTGAGCCCGCTCCAACGCCAGCCCCTCCGGAATCTCAGCGAGATTCTCCATGATCAGCTTGATCGCCGCATCATGCTTGCCCGAATCAAAAAGCAAAACCGCAAGCTGCTCCGCGTAAAGGAAGCGAATTTCCCGCCCCTCGTTTTCCAACATCGCATTTTGCAACTGCGGTATCGTCTCCGCAGACGCCGTACGCGTCTCCAGCAGACTCCTGAAGACCAAGTACCCGATCTGAGCCTCCAAAGCCGGCGAAGCTCCACCTGCCACTTGGCGAGCCGACGCGAAAAGCGCTGCAGCATCCTCGGCTCCCCCCTCGGACTGCTTGACCCAGCCCTTCAAAAACCAAAACCACGCCGCATCGCCGACACCTAGATCCTCAGCCTCCACACCACGCAACCGATCCGACACCGCATCGGCATCCCCTTCGGCATAGGCGATCATCGCCTCGCGAAGGTCGATCCTCCACTGCGGAGCCCCATCCAGCGCCGCCAAGTCCACAAGGCGAGAACGCGCCTCCACCCACTGCGTTCGCGCCAAAAGAGAATCCACGATAACCAGCTCGTTCGCAAAATCGACTCGCGCCTCCCCCTCGATCGACTTCGCCCTCACCGCCAAGGCATAGCTCAACTCGGAAAGCCCAGCCGCCAAAGCCCGGCGAGCGCTCCCCTTCAACCAAAACGCATCGCCCAGGTTCTTCAGCTCGGCGCCAGAGCTATCTCGGGCCAAGGGCACATCCAAGGCCACCGTAACGGCATCATCCTGCGAAAAAGCCACGCTCGACCCCAAGGCTAAACACGCGCTCCAAAGAACTACACTTAAGATCCTCGACCCCATTCGGACTAATTGGTCAGCGCCCAGCGCCCTACGGTTCCAATCGGCCCCTCAAGCGACCATACCCATAAAACGTTCACCGGAGCGCAGCGGTTAAATGTGACGCGAGTCAGACTCGTCCTTCGTCGCGTATCCACTCTCCTGGCGCTGGTGGTTCACCTTGTTCTTCGCCACGTAAGCCTCGTAAACGTCATCCGCGGACATCCCAAGCGTCTGAGCCATCGAAATCAAGAAGTGGAAGAGGTCGATCACCTCCACCCGAGCGTTCTGCTTGTCAAAAGTCTGGTACTTCGCCCACCACTTCCACGGCACCGAATCGATCAATTCCGCCATCTCCTGCTGCATCGCCCGCGAGTAGTTGAGCACCCATTTCGCCTGCTCCTCCTCGTCGATGTCCTTGAGGTTCACGCCGATACGCGCGTTGAGCTCTTCCTGCATTTCGAAAATCCGCTGAAGCTTATCCATAAGTTCCGCTAGCTAGCCGAGCTTCTACCCCCCACGCAAGGCCCAAGGCGTTTAAGTTTGAACTTTTCAAATCAATAGTAAAGTACCTCTCCTGCGGTACTAACAGGACCCCGCCCGACGACTCGCCCGGTCCACCGCAACTCTCACTGCGAGTCGCACGCTCAGTCGATGACTAAATCCCGACTGACCAATGAGTAACAACATGTCACAAACAGAAGAAAACAACACTCCGTCCAAGCAGCCGGAGGCTACCAACGATCCCGTCGCGGAATTCGCCGACGAACTCCATATCGTTGACGCAATGAAGCCAGCCGCTGCTCCGACGTCGGACAACAAGCCGCTCCGTTACGGCACCCGCAAGAAAAAGGCCGGCGAAGCCGGACCCAACATCAAAGACCTCAGCTCCGTCAGTAGCTTCGAAGAAGAAGAGGAGATCGAAATGGACGATCTCCCCATCCGCGCCACCGCGCCGGAGGAACTGATCGACACGAGAACAGCCCCGAGCGAACCACGCGAAGAGTACGGCGAACGCCGCCCTCGCCGCAACGATCGCTCGCGCGGAGAACGTCGCGAACGCAAACCTCGCGAACGCTCCCCGAGAAGAGACGCAGACCAAGAGTCCGCTCCAAACGAAACCAACACCGAAGCCGCAGCCGAAAAACAGGAAGAAGGAGATCGCCCCGAACGTTTCGGTACGGTCAAGCCCTCGCCTGCCGCCGCTCGCGAAGTCAAGGTCGACGAGTTTCGTCCCTCGCGCGACGGACGCTCAAACGCCACGCGCGAACGCAAGCCCCGCAACGCTTCCGACTCCCCCCGCTCCAAGGCTCCAGCCAAGAAGAAGGGACTCCTCGCCAAGATCATCGGCTTCTTTACCGGTGGCGACACGGAAGAGGAAAAGAAGCAACAAGAACGACCCACTAACCGCGGAGGCGATCGCCAACGCGGAGGTCGCGGACGCCGCGGGCCAAACGATCGTCAAAACCGCGAGGGAGATCGCGAAGGCAGAGAAGGAGGCGGACAACGCCGCCGTCGCCGCCCACGCAATCGCAAGCCTCGCCCAGACGGCGAAGCCGGAGAGCGACCCCAGCGACAAAACCGCGAAGGCGGTGAGAACCGTCGCCCACGCCGACCACGTCGTCCACGCCGCGAAGGCGGCAATCCCAGCAGCGACGCAGACGCACGCGAAATCGGACGTCGCGCCCGCGAAGAAAGCGAAGCTTCCAAGAAGTAAGGAATCGCCCAAACTTTCACCCCCAAGCCCTGCTGCTCCCGAGCCGCAGGGCTTTTTCGTATCCGCAAAATTCCTCCAATCTTCGCTCTTCACTTTTCACCCGTCACTTTCCACTCTCCCCCAATGCCCGAGCCCACCGACACAGGAGTAGACTACTTCGCCAGCGCCCTATCCAACCAGCTGAACACCCAAACCGAATCCCTCCTGCGCCCCCCTTCCTTCGACGAGTTCGTCGGCCAAAAGAAGACCGTCGAACGCCTCAAGATCATGGCCGGAGCCGCCAAAAAGCGCGGCGAAGCCCTCAATCACATCCTACTCTCCGGCCCTCCCGGCCTCGGCAAGACCTCCCTCTCCTTCATTCTCGGCGCCGAAATGGGACGCAACGTGCGCATTACCTCCGGCCCCGTCGTCGAAAAAGCAGGCGACCTCGCCGGCATGCTCACCAACCTCGAAGAAGGCGACATCCTCTTCATCGACGAAATCCACCGCATCCCAAAAACCGTCGAAGAGTACCTCTACTCCGCCATGGAGGACTACTGCATCGATATCATGATCGACCAAGGCCCCAACGCCCGCTCGGTCCGCCTCAACATCCCCCGCTTCACCCTCGTCGGCGCCACCACCCGTGGAGGACTGCTCACCGCCCCGCTGCGCTCCCGCTTCACCCTGCAGACCCGACTCGACTACTACGGCCCCGAAGACCTCCTCAAGATCGTCACCCGCACCTGCCAGCTCCTGAACGTCCCCGTCGAAAAAGACGGCGGATTGGAAATCGCACGCCGCGCCCGCGGCACCCCCCGCATCGCCAACAACCTCGTCAACTTCGTACGCGACTACGCCGAGGAAAAAGGCAACGGCACCATCACCAAAGCCAGCGCCCAAGCCGCCCTCGAACTCCTCGAGATCGACGCCCGCGGGCTTGACGAGATGGACAAACGAATCCTCCGCGTCATGGCCACCACCTACAATGGCCGCCCCGTCGGCCTCGCCACCCTTGCCGTAGCGGTCGGCGAAGAGAGCCACACTCTCGAAGAAGTCCACGAGCCCTACCTCATCCAAAGTGGACTCGTGCAACGCACTGCCCAAGGCCGCATCATCACCGCCGAAGGCCTCGCCGCCATCGGCCTCGAAGCTGCCACGAGCTAACGCTCACGAGATTTGGGGATGAGCCCCCCAAAAAAACGCCCGTCCCCAAAAACAGGAACGGGCGAAAAGGATAAGGAACGGGCAAACGAGGGCTACGCGAGCGCCTTCTTGATGCGCCCCATCGCTTCCACGATCTTTTCGCGGGAGTTGAAGGCGCTGATGCGGATATGCCCTTCGCCACAGGTACCGAAGCCAGCGCCGGGCGTACAAACGACACCTGCTTCGTTGAGAAGCAAATCAAAGAAGTCCCAGCTCGGACGCTTGGCGTTGATCCAAATGTAAGGCGAGTCTTCGCCACCGATGCAGTCGAATCCGAGATCCTGCATCGCCGCCTTCACGATCTTAGCGTTCTCGAGATAGAAATCCGTCAATGCCTTCACTTCCGCTGCACCCTCTTCCGAGTAAACGGCTTCCGCAGCCTTTTGCACGGGATAGGAAACGCCATTGAACTTGGTGCAATGGCGACGATTCCAAAGAGCATGCACACTGTGCTCCTTACCAGACGCATCCTGAGCTACGAGCGTCTTCGGCACAACCGTGTAAGCGCAACGCGTCCCCGTGAAGCCCGCATTCTTGGAGAAGCTGCGAAACTCGATCGCCACGTCCCGAGCCCCTTCGATTTCATAAATGCTCTGTGGAAGAGACTCGTCGCGAATGAAGGCGACATAAGCTGCGTCGAACAAGATGATCGCTCCGCAGTCCTTGGCGTAGTCTACCCAAGCCTTCAGCTGCTCCTTGGTAGCGGTGGCGCCGGTCGGATTGTTCGGGAAACAGAGGTAGATCAAATCGACCTTCTCACTTGGGATCGAAGGCACGTATCCATTTTCTGGCGTCGAATCGAGATAGACAAAGCCCTCGTAGCGGCCATCGACGTTTTTGCCTGTGCGGCCCGCCATGACATTAGTGTCCACGTAAACTGGATACACAGGATCCGGTACCGCTATCTTGATGTCATCACCGAAGATTTCCTGGATATTTCCGCTATCGCACTTGGCTCCATCGCTTACGAAAATTTCGCTGGCATCCACATTCGCTCCACGAGACTGGAAATCGTTCTTAGCGATCGCTTCGCGCAAAAATGCGTAGCCCTGCTCCGGGCCGTAGCCATGAAACGCTTCGCGAGTGCCTTGGTCGTCAATCGCCGCGTGGAATGCCTTTTGGCACGCTTGCGGTAGCGGCTCGGTCACGTCGCCGATACCGAGGCGGATGATCGGTTTTTCAGGATTCGCTTCCTGGTAAGCAGACACGCGCTTGGCGATGTCGGAGAAAAGGTAGGAAGCCTTAAGCTTCAGGTAGTTTTCGTTGATGCGGATCATGGTGTCTTTTTTCGCCGAAGAAGCAGCCACAGCAGGACTCACGAGTCAATAGAATCGAATCCTCCCGCTTCTGGATCTCATACAAGAAGAGCCGGTTTTCGAAAACCGGCCCTTTTCTTTTAAACGCGTTGGATCAACACGGACTTCTCGAAACGTACCTTGGCACTGGTCGCGTACTTGTCGTTCTCCGACCGGTACCCCAATGGGCAAGCGACAACGGTCGAGTAGCCCGAACCTTCTAGCCCGAGAATCTTGTCGTAGGCCTTCGGGTCGATCCCCTCCATCGGGCAAGCATCCACTCCCAACAACGCTGCGGCGAACATGAGCTGGCCGAGAGCAATATAAACCTGCTTTTGGGTCCAAACGCCTATCCAACCTTGCTCGTCCGCCTGGTCGACGAATCCACCCGCAAACCCTTCGTACCCCGCGAGGCTTTCTTCCGAAACGCCACGAACCTCCGCCATGCGAGCGATAAACTCTCCAACGTTCTCCCGCTTGTAATCGGACTTCGAAGCGAGCACGACCATGTGGGAACAGTCCTTCGGCTGCTGCTGGTTCCAAGAAACAGCGGGGAGCTGCTCCTTCACCGACTGGTCTTCCACAATGAAGAATTTCCAGGGCTGGAGACCAAAGGACGAGGGAGTCAGAACAAGCGCCTCCTCAAGAGCCTCTATCGTTTCCGCTGGAATCTTTTTCGATGCGTCGAATTCTTTCGTGGCGTAGCGCCAGTTAAGCTGCTCGATGATGTCATCTGCGTTAAGTGTAGGCATAAATAATGATTGGTTGAATCGTTTCGCGGCCAATAACGAAAGCTCGGCTCAAGAGACTGCAAGCCTAGGCTAAAGGAGCGCTATTTTCCCTCGTCGAACGATTCGAGAGGTCCATCGACCTCCTCCTCCTCTGCGGCGATATAGTGGCTGCCCTTGCTCTCCGGATTCAGGCTAGCGGCATGCACCACGAGGAGCGCCGCCTTCACGGCGTTGCGAAGTTCGACCAGCGAGCGGGTCAGCCGAGCTCCCGCATAGAAGCTGCTGATCTCCTCGTCCAACTGCCCCAAGATACGCCGTGCTCGCTGCAGACGGCGCGGCGAGCGAATGAGTCCGACATAGTTCCACATCGTGCTTTTGATCAGCCTCATGTCCTGCTGAATCAAAACCTCGTCGGCCGCCCGTTCAGGACTCACCCACTCCTTGACCTCGGGAAGGTGGAAGTCCTGGCTTTTCAGGTCCGCGATATCCGCCTTGGCAGTCAGCTTCGCAGACACCAAGCACTCCAACAACGAGGTACTGGCGAGTCGATTCGCCCCATGAAGCCCCGTGCATGCGGTCTCGCCGATCGCATTGAGATTCAAGACCGAGGAACGACCCGATAGGTCCGTGTAGACGCCTCCGCAAGTGTAATGGGCCGCAGGCGCCACCGGAATCGGCTCCCGACTGATATCCACCCCACAAGCCAAAGCCCGCTCGTAAATGGAAGGAAAACGCTCCCGGATAAATTCCGGCTTCATGCTGGAAAGGTCAATGTAGACGCAGCTCTCGCCGCTCGCGATCAACTCGCGGTGAATCGCGCGGGCAACGATGTCGCGCGGAGCCAAGGACTTCATCGGATGCTGGTCGTCCATAAAGGCACGACCATCGCTGTTTACGAGAACGCCCCCTTCCCCACGCACCGCTTCCGAAACGAGGAAGAGCTGGCAGTTCTTCTTCAGGAATACGGTGGGATGAAACTGGATGTATTCGAGATCGATGATACGGGCTCCCACACGGCGCGCCATCGCGATGCCATGCCCCACAACACCCGGCTGGTTCGTAGTGTTCTTGAAAACCTGACCAAGACCGCCCGTCGCGAGAATCGTGTTTTTCGCGATGATCGCCTTCACCTCCCCGCTCAACGTATCCAAGGCGTAGGTACCGATGCATGTGATCGGCTTGTACTTGTCGATCGAGTGAACCGAGTTGTGCGACAGGGTCAGCAAGTCGATGGCAACGTGGTTCTCCAAAATAGTGAGATTTTGGATACCCCGAACGTACTCGTGGAAATTGTTCAGGATTGCCCGCCCCGTGACATCCTTCGCGTAGATGATACGCTTATCGCTGTGTCCACCTTCGCGCGTGAACTGCAAGTCGCCGGAATCGCTCCGGTCAAATGGAATATCCAAGCGATCGAGCAAAAGATCCTGCACTGCCGCCTGCCCTTCTTGCACAAGGCAATGGACCGCCTCCGGATTCGCGGTATTCGCGGACGCGACCATGATATCCTTCTCCAGCTGGTCTGGATGGTAGGACGTATCGTAAATGATTCCGCCCTGCGCCCACTTGCTGTTCGCGCCAGTAGAGAGCTGATCCGCGCAAATCATCGTCACCGACAATCCTTGGCTACAAGCGTGATGAGCGTAGGCACTACCGGCGAGCCCGGCGCCTATGACCAGGCAGTCTGTTCGAATCGTTTCCACTCGAAATCAGCTAGTTGGGAAAAAGCGAACTAGCAACCCTTACTAGGCTGATGCGGCGTTCCTTCAGCGATCTCGAACATGCGGTCGATCGAGCGCAACGCCTTCTGCCGAAGCGACTCCTCGAGTTCGATAACCTGCTCTTCTCGAGGAGCGACCAAGACGTCCCGGATCTTCTCCAAGGAATTCATCTTCATATACGGGCACAGCTTGCAGCCGGAGATGAAACGCTTTTCCGGAGCCTCCACCTCGATGCGCTCCACAAGGCCACACTCCGTGAGCATCATGAAATAGGGAGCTTCCGTCGCCTTCACGTACTGCATCATGCCTCCCGTACTGCCCACGTAGTCGCTCTTTTCCGTGATATTGAGCGTACACTCCGGATGGGAAACCACCTTGAGCCCCGGAAACTTCGAACGCGCCTCCGCGATCGTTTCCGGATCGAAATGATCGTGCACGATACAAGTGCCATCCGAGGAAATGATTTCCTTGTCGATACCGAGCTTCTTCATTTCCACTCGAATGTTTTCCGCCATCAAGCGGTCAGGAACAAAAAGAATCTGCTTCTGAGGCAGCGAAGCGACGATCTTGTAAACGTTGCTGGAAGTGACGCACACGTCGCACTCGGCCTTCACCTCGGCAGTGCTGTTGATGTAGCAGACCACGGCGGCATCGGGGTAAGCCTTCTTGAGCTCGCGCAATTGTTCGCCCGTCAGCGAATCCGCCAAAGAACAGCCAGAAGCTCGGTCTGGAACCACAACCTGTGAATCAGGCGAGAGGATTTTGGCTGTCTCCGCCATGAATACCACACCCGAAAAAACGATGCTTTTGGCCCCCGACTCCTTGGCCTTAAGGCTAAGCATGTAGGAATCGCCTGCAAAGTCGGCGACTCCATAGACGATCTCAGGCTCCACATAGGAGTGAGCCAAGATCACCGCCCCCTTCTCCTTCTTAAGCTCGTTGATCTCCAAGGTCAGCGGAGCGATCTCGCGGCAAGCTTCCAAGTTCCAGGAGCGACTCGCCTCGCACTCGACGTGCATGAGCTTTGCGAGAAGGCGTTCGGCCTCCTCCGCGATTTGAGCTTCCGAATAGTTTCTGTTGTCTGCGGCGCTTACCATGTTCTGAGCACAAGCTTTGAATTAAAAGCTGAAGACCTTGCGCGCTTCCCACGAGAAAGGAAAGCATTTGCTTTACTAGCAGCTTGGTCGCTTGACCCGAATCAAATTCTCCAAGGCCCTTGTACTTTGACAATCGGCAATAGCGTTGGTTCGTCCACACACCACGCTCAAGTCCTGCGGACCGCCTGCGGCGCCCCATCTCCGCTCGAGAGACTCGCTCCGTCGAACCAAGGTTCTCGCCCCACCGGAACGCCAGATTCGCAAACCTCACGTTTCCACGTTCGCAGCCCACTCTTCACAAGGATGGTACCCAGGGTGGGACTCGAACCCACACTTCCGGAGAAAGCGGATTTTGAATCCGCCGCGTCTACCAATTCCGCCACCTGGGCATCCTATTAAGTGCGTCGCTTCAGCCGATAGGGCTTAAAAACGAAGACCGGTGTTTTGCCACGAGCTGGACGCGATGCAAGCCAAATTCAAACGGAAGCGAAAGACAGCCCCAAAACTCTCAAAAAAAGTACGGTCGCGGAGCTTCCTCGAAATCGAAAGCGAACCACTTCCACCTGATAAACAATAACTTACAAAACAAAACAAACAAAACTAAATTTCTTAGCGTATTCTTTGAACGTTTGCTGCAGGCCTACGTCTACCTTTGCAGGACATATTAAGGGTTTGTTCAATTTTGTATCTAGTTTGTAGTTTGATAAGTCGAAAGAGGCACCGCTTAGCGGTGCCTCTTTTCGTTTCTAATTTTCGTCCCCTCGCCCCTTTCCAAGCTCCTCGAAAACTTTTTCAAAATTTGCCCCAAAACTTTTGAACGAAATGCGAACAAAGGCGCCTATCCCTCCTGTAGGTAGTTAACAATTTTTAGAATCTGGTTTGTAGTTTGATAAGTTAGGAAAGGCGTCGCGCGAGCGGCGCCTTTTCTGTTTGTAAGAACCACGCTGCTATTTCTTAGCTATCAGCCATGCCAGACTTTCGCAGCTACTACGAGCAAGCCCCTTCCCACGTGGGGGAACCGGTAACGCTTAGCCCCGAGGAGTCCAACCATCTCGTCGCTGCCAACCGAGCTCGCGCTGGCGACCTCGTTTCGCTGTTCGACGGCTACGGCTGCGAAAGCAAGGCTCGCCTCCTAGAAGCCAACAAACGGAAGGCGACCCTCGAAGTCTTGGAAATCACACCGGTCGCCCCGCCCCCCTATCGCATCGCTCTCGCCCAAGCCCTTCCCAAAGGAAAGTTGATGGAGAGTAT
>JBNKSG010000073.1:0-16072 GCA_050297195.1 Opitutaceae bacterium
ATCCTGCCCACGTCCAAGAGTCCACCTATCGCTACGACGGCCCCAAGCCACAATTCAAGGAAAGCGCCGTCATCCTCTTAGCCGACTCCGTGGAAGCCGCCTCCCGCTCCCTCGCCAAAGTCACGCCGCAAAACGTGGAAGAACTCGTCGACCGCATCTTCGCTGCCAACATCGAAGACGGACAGCTAAACGACTGCCCCATCACCATCGCCGAAGTCGCCAAAGTCCGCGAATCCTTCATCTTCACTCTCCTCAATTCCCTCCACACGCGTATCGCGTACCCAGGACAGAAAAGCGGCGAAAAAGCCCCGAAGAAATCCACGCCCAAGCCGGATGACCGAAAAACAGAACGCACCAGCGCGAGTACAAGTAAATAGCCTGTGCCCAAACCTCGGATACGAAGAGTCCGAAATAGAACGACTGATTCAAGTGCTAGACAAAGCGGGAGCCTTCGACGCCCCGCCCGGCGAACTCTCAATCGCCTTCGTCGACAGGGACTACATCGCCCAGCTGCACGACCAATTCATGGGCGACCCGTCCCCCACAGACGTCATCACCTTCCCCCCCGATCCTGACTTGGACCAAGCCGGCGAGATCATCGTCTGCCCACAGGTCGCCATGCAATTTTCCAAAAAGGAAAATCTCGCCTTCACCGACGAGCTCTCCCTCTACCTCATCCACGGCTACCTGCACCTCTGCGGTTTCGATGATATCGAAGATTCAGACCGCGTCCTGATGCGCCGCGCCGAGCAACAAGCCCTCGAAATCGTCCGCGCCGCCAAAACCATGCCAACCTTCTCCCTAAAGTAGCGCGGAGCTTTCCTGTCCGCCGTAGCCTTGCGAAGGAGGAAGCCCGCGACCGCAAAGCCCCAATCTCAACCTCGAACAGCCTCCTCAGCCGCCGCCGGCTCCACCTTACCTTCCACAAACGGCAAGTTCGTTACGCCATTCACCACGAACTGCACCGCAATCACCGCAAAAAGCAGCCCCATCACGCGACGCAAGATACGCAGCATGATCGGGTTCAACCATTGCCCTCCCTTCGCCGAAGCGCTCAGGATCAAGTAGCTGGCCAGGTAAACGATCGGGATGCTCACCAATAGCATTCCACTCTCCCAGAACGAGGACGACTGGCTCTCCAAAATAATAACCGTCGAGATCGATCCCGGCCCGCACAACAGCGGAACCGCTAGCGGCGTCACCGCGACATCCTCCTTATCCCGAGCCACCTCCCGCTCCCTGTCGTTCAAACGCTTCGGAGCATCCGGAGCCCGCACCATTTCGAAACCGATCGAGAACAAGATGATGCCGCCCGCTATCTGCAAAGCCGGCAAGGTGATCCCCAGCATCCTAAAAACGAACTCGCCCGCTAATGCAGTCAGAACCAAGAGAGCAGTCGCGATCATGCATGCCATTCGCGCCGCCGCCCGACGCTCCTGTATCGTTTCTCCCGGGGTGATCGCCAAAAACGCAGGCACCGACGAGAACGGATTCACGATCGTGAAAAGCGACACCGTGGACAGAAGGAGAAACTCGATGGAAAATTCCATGTCTCGCCAAGCTCACGCCCATCGCTGGAAAAAATCAACTAAGTTCTCCTCGCCAGCCCGATCAACTCCCCCGCACTCACTCCCTGAGCCCGCAACTCTCGCAGACCCAACGCCCCTGCTCGCTTCGCAAGCCGTTTGCCATCCGTATCCAAAATCAAAGGACAATGACAAAAACTCGGAGCCTCCTCGACCAAAGCTCGATAAAGCAACAGCTGCCGCGCCGTCGACGCCAGCAAGTCCTCACCTCGTACCACTTCCGTGATCCCCTGAGCCACATCGTCCGCCACCACTGCCAGCTCGTAAGACGGAAACCCATCCTTCCGCCAAACGAGGAAATCCCCAAAGTCCCTGCCTGCGACAAAGAGCTGTTCCCCTAGGCGTCCATCGACAAAGGCAACTACCTCACTATCCGGCACCCGAAACCGCCAATTGATCGCCAACGCATCTTCCTCGTTAGCAAACGCAAACTCCTTGTCGCGGCAGGTCCCCGGATAAACCGGCTCCTGACCTTCCACGTGCGGAGCTCGAATCGCCTCCGCCACATCCTTGCGCGAGCAAGAGCACGGATACACCACCCCCGCCTCCCGCAAACGCCGCAAGACCTCGCGAAACCACCCCAAGCGCTCGCTCTGCCGCAAAACCTCCGGCTCCCAACGCAAGCCCGCCCAAGCCAAGTCCTCCTCCAAAGCCTCCACGAACTCCTCCTTGCAACGAGCCTGATCCAAATCTTCGATACGCAGAAAAAGCCGCCCGTCCGCCGCCTCCGCCCGCCGTTGAGCCTCCAAGAACGTGCACGCATGCCCCAAGTGCATATACCCCGTCGGCGTCGGCGCAATTCGTCCCACGTACCCAACTGCCATCTTCGCCTTACTCTTCATCATCCTAATACCCAAACACTGTCTTACCCTGAGCACTACAAATGTAGTTTAACAAAACTTTTCCTTGCCTGAACTGATCCGTCCATCTTTATTCGCAAAAGCTTAACTTTTCAGACAACTGATAAAACTTAAGACTATGAAGCTCACGGTAATGATTCACAACCTAATCCTCTCAGTGAGGAACGAGCGCTTCTAGGACTTACCGATCAGAAGGCTCGTCAAAAACACCGCGGGCCGCATACACAATTTCCCTCCCATCCCCTTGGCCCGCCTCACGGCGGGCCTCTTTTTTGTCCGCGTTTGAAGCCGTACCGAACCGCAGGTGAGACTCGCAGCGAAGCAAGACCCCCTAGCGTTCATCGTTCAAAACAGCTCTTCCAACTCTTCGCGGACCATGACTCTCAGACTACACGACTCCACCGGCAAGACCTTGTCCGGCCCCAAGCTTGTTTGGACCCTCATCGCAGGATTCCGCAGCATGTACCTCTGGGCGGCCCTCGCCCTCTTCGCGGCCACCGCCTTCCAGTTCGTCGTTCCCCTCATCGGAAGCGCCACCATCGATTACGTGCTGTTGGAAAATGGAGAATCAATACAAGCAAACGATCCGGCCTCCTTTTCAACCAGATCGTCTGACACCCAAAGCAAGCTCCTTCAAGCGGTCATCCATCTCATCGGCGGGCCAGAGCTCGTCTCCGAGAAACTCTGGGTACCCGCCATCGCCATGCTCGCCTTCGCAGCCCTCGGCGGCCTCTTCAACTACTACCAGAAGCTCGCAGCCGCCAAGGCCTCCGACGGGATTTGCAAACGACTCAAGGACCAGCTCTACAACCACATCCAGCGCATGAGCAACCGGCACCTGGACCAAACCCAAACCGGCGACCTCGTTCAACGCTGCACCTCCGACGTCGAAACCACCCGCATCTTCCTCGCCGCTCACATCGTGGAAATCGGACGCGGGTTCATCCTCATCGTCACGGTCCTGCCCATCATGCTCTCCATGCACGTGGGCCTTACCATCGCGTCCATGGCGTTGATACCGATCATCATCCTCTACAGCTACCTTTACATCAAGAAGGTGAAACACCTCTTCACCGAGGTCGACGAAGCGGAAGGCCGCCTCACCTCCGTCGTCCAGGAAAACATCACCGGCATCCGTGTCGTTCGCGCCTTCGGACGGCACGACTTCGAAATCGAAAAGTTCGAAAAACCAAACACCGAGTACCGCGACTCCAGCATCAAGCTCATCAAAATCATGGCTTGGTTCTGGTCCCTCTCGGATATTGCTAGCCTCACCCAAATCGGCATCGCTCTCATCGCCAGCACCTACCTGGCGATCCAAGGCAGCGTATCCATCGGAACCATCTTCGCCTTCCTCTCCTTGCTCAACATGGTCCTCTGGCCCGTGCGCATGATCGGCCGCATCCTTACCGACTTCGGAAAAACCGCGGTCGCCCTGCAGCGTATCAACGAAATCCTTACGCAGCCTTTCGAGACGGAAGGCGACGAGATCAAGATCCTGCCGGAAAAACCGCTTTCCGGACGCATCGAGTTCCGCGACGTATCCTTCTCGCACAACGATTCCGACCCCACCGTGCAGGCCATCAACCTGCACGTGGAGCCGGGCGAGACCCTCGCCATCCTCGGCCCCTCCGGTTCCGGGAAGACCACCCTCATGCACCTCCTGCTACGCTTCTACGACTGCGACAGCGGAAGCATCAGACTCGATGGACTGGACATCAAGGAACTCGACCGCGCCTACTTGCGAGCCCAGTTCGGCGTGGTCCTGCAAGAACCCTTCCTCTACTCCCGAACTATTCGTAGCAACATCCAGTTCGGCGTGGACACGGCGAAGCAGTCCGACGTCGAGACCGCCGCTCGCATGGCCTGCATCCACGATACCATACGCGGCTTCACCGATGGCTATGATACCGAGATCGGAGAAAAAGGCATCACCTTATCTGGCGGCCAGCGCCAGCGGGTGGCGATTTCGCGCGCCCTGCTACGCCAGCCGCCCATCCTGCTGCTCGACGACGCCCTCAGCGCCGTCGACAACGAGACGGAGTCCTCCATCATCGAAGCCCTGCAAAACCGACGCGGCAAACAAACCACCATCGTGATCGCCCATAGGCTCTCCACCCTCGCCCACGCCGACAAGATCGTGGTACTCGAGAACGGAATCATCACCCAATCCGGCACCCACGACAGCCTCACTGAAGAAGACGGCCTCTACCGCCGCCTCTGGACCATCCAAACCCAGCTCGAAGCCACCCTCGCCGAGGAAACAGAAGGTAGGAGCGACCTTGGTCGCGAAAAAATGTCCACCGCCAACTCCTAAAGAACCATGTCTCACCCAACCGAACAAGAAGCCCTCGCCACCAAGATCGACTTCGATCTCTGGAAGCGCATCTTTCGCTTCGCCCTCAACCACAAGCGCCTCCTCGTCCCACTGATGGCCAGCGCTATCGTACTCAGCCTCATCGACGCCGCCTTCCCCATCATCACCATGAAAGCCATCGACGTGGTGCAAAACGATGGTGTCGCCAAAGACTTGATACCGATCGCCCTCTGGTTCGTCGGCCTGTCCGTAACGCTCGCCTCGCTCGTCTATGTCTTCATCCGCTGCGCCGGAGGCATCTCCCACCACATCGCCTTCGATATCAAGCGCGACTGCTTCAAACGGCTCCAGGAGCTCGAATTCTCCTTCTACGACAAGCAACCGACCGGCTGGCTCATCTCCCGCCTCACCGCCGACTGCGACCGCCTTTCGCGCATCCTCGCCTGGGGATTTCTCGACGTCATGTGGGGCAGCTTCTTCGTCACGGCTATGTCGATCACCATGCTAATCCTCCATTGGAAGCTCGCTCTCATCGTGCTCGCGACCTTGCCGCCGCTCGTGGTCCTCAGCATCTACTTCCAGAAGAAGATGCTCGTCGCCTCGCGGCAAATCCGCAAGCACAACGCCCGCATCACCGCCTCCTACAACGAAGGCATCGCTGGAGTAAAAACCACCAAGACCCTCGGCCGTGAAACCGAGAACCTCAACGAATTCGAAGGCATGTCCACCGACATGTATTCCGCCTCCGTGCGTCGCGCCTTCTTCAGCGCCATCTACCTGCCCCTTGTCATGCTCATCGGCAGCCTCGGCTCCGGGCTCGCCCTCTGGTACGGCGGCCTCAACGTGCTCAGCGGGAGCATCACCCTCGGCATCCTCGTCGCCTTCATCAGCTACGCCGGCCAGTTCTTCCACCCCATCAACCAAGTCGCTCAGATCTTGGCCGAAATCCAAGGCGCCCAAGCCGCCGGAGAACGCGTCATGGGCCTCCTCGCTACCGAGCCCAAAATCAAAGACTCCCCTGAAGTCCTACAGAAGATTTCCCAACGTAGCGCGGAGCTTCAGCCCGCGACCGCAATGCAGGATCAAAGCCACCTCGCCCCCGACGGCCACCCCAAGCACATCGACGAAATCCAGTTCGCCGACGTTTCTTTCTCCTACAACGACAAGGAGCAAGTGCTCAAACGCTTCAACCTCACCGTCAAACGAGGCCAGACCATTGCCCTCGTCGGTCCCTCCGGCGGTGGCAAAAGCACTATCGTCAGCCTTGTATCCAGATTCTACGAACCGGTTAAAGGAGAGATCCGCTTCAACGGTATCGACTACCGAGAGCGTAGCCTCGACTGGCTGCAAGGCCAGCTCGGCATCGTCCTGCAAACGCCTCACCTATTCAATGGAAGCGTCATCGAGAACATTCGCTATGGACGCCTCGACGCTACCGACGAGGAAATTCGGGAAGCCGCAACACTGGTCAACGCCCACGACTTCATCATGAAGTTAGAGGATGGATACGAGACGAAAATCGGCGAAGGCGGAGCCCGCCTCTCCACCGGTGAACGCCAGCTCATCTCCTTCGCTCGCGCCCTGCTGGCCAATCCACAGATCTTCGTGATGGACGAAGCCACCTCCTCGATCGACACCGAAACCGAGAAGCTCATCCAAGACGGCATGCAACGCGTCTTCGACGGCCGCATCAGTTTCGTAGTCGCCCACCGGCTCTCCACCATCCGTTCCGCCGACCAGATCCTCGTCATCCAAAAAGGCGAAATCGAAGAGCAAGGAACCCATGAAGAGCTGCTCGCCAAGCGCGGCCACTACTACGAACTCTACGTCAACCAGTTCCGCCGCGAAGGAGAAGAACACGCCCTGGAAGCAGGGTGAACCCCGTAGCGCTGAGCTTTCTTGTCTCGGCGAAGCTTTAGCGGAGACGGAAGCCAGCGACCGCTTTGCAGGATCAGTCCTCCGCGGACGCGGGCTAAAGCTCCGCGCTACGTTCTTTCCCCAACATCGCTACAACGACCTAAAAAACTTTCTCAAATGCTCAGCCCGAGCTGGCCAAAGGCAAGATCGCGCTCTTCGAGAAGCTCCTTGTTGGAAACAGCAATCTTTTCCTTCGCGTATTCAGAAAGCTTAACACCTTCCATCACACGCCACTGACCTGCACCGTCCACACGAATTGGGAGCGAGGTGATGATCCCTGCCGGCGTGCCGTACTCGCCATTCGAAACCACGCAGACGCTGTGGATTTCACCATGGCTTGGGGAAGAAAGGTCACGAACCGTATCCACAACCGCATTGGCAGCGGATGCAGCAGAGGACGCTCCGCGAGCATCGATGATCGCCTTACCGCGTTGGCCTACGACAGGTACGAACGTGTCGCGCAACCAAGACTGGTCATGGATCACGTCCGTGAGCTTCTGGCGACCAATCTTAGCGTTTTCGAAATCTGGATACATCGACGGGCTGTGATTACCCCAAACGCAAAGCTGAGAAACTTCCTTTACGGGCACGCCCGCCTTCTGAGCGAGCTGCGTCTTGGCCCGATTCTCGTCGAGACGCGTCATGGCGAAGAACTGCTCGTTTGCAATGTTCGGAGCGCTCTTCATCGCGATCAGCGCATTGGTATTACAAGGGTTGCCCACCACCAGTACGCGAACGCTTGGCTTCGCATTATCGTTGATGGCCTTGCCCTGCCCTACGAACACCTTGCCATTGATTCCAAGAAGATCCGCACGCTCCATGCCGGCCTTGCGAGGAACCGACCCCACGAGCAAGGCCCAATCCACGTCCTTGAAGCCAACACTCAAGTCATCGGTCTGCACGATTTCCGTCACCAGCGGGAACGCGCAGTCGTCGAGTTCCATAGCAACCCCCGCTAGGGCCTTCATGCCAGGCTCGATTTCGATAAGATTGAGGGCAACCGGCTGGTCAGGGCCAAACATCGCTCCTGAGGCGATGCGAAACAGCAAGGCGTAACCAATGTTACCAGCGGCTCCCGTTACCGCGACACGGATGGGTTCTTTCTTAGAAGAGAAGATATTCATAGTTTCTATACGGTTTGAATTCCAGAGGAGTAATACGGATCCCAGATCGTAGCGCTGAGCTTTCTTGTCTCGGCGAAGCATTAGCGGAGACGGAAGCCAGCGACCGCCATGCAGGATCCAATCCTAAGAATACGCGGGCTAAAGCTCCGCGCTACGTTTAGCGACCAAGCTGCTTATTGATTTCCGCGGTGATCGTCTTAACGAGTTCCTCAGCATCGCTGATGCTCGCGCTCGATCCGGAGTTGCAGCCGCAATCAATTTCGCAAGCTCCGCCATCGCGGTCGGTGAAGAATCCGGGACGGAAGTCCGAGTTGTCACAGAGTTCGCACTCCTTCCAACCTTCACGCTTGTCGTCCATGCCGAGAGACTTGCGGAGCTCGATGAGCGTCTTCGCTTCGGAAGCCTTGATCGGATCAAGCTTCTTACCGAGCATGGAAGCCACCCAAACCGTCTTACAATAAGACTCGGTGTTCTCCATTTTCCAATAAGCGTCTTCGATGTCCTTGCCCCAAGTGATCACACCGTGGTTGATCATGAGCACCGACATGTGGTCGATCGCAACCGATCCGACTTCTTCCGCGTTTTCGGGCGAACCTGGCGTACGGTATTCTGCAACACCGATTTGGCCGAGGAAAACTTCCGCCTCTGGAATCAAACATGTAGGCGGTTGAACCTTCGCCACCGCGTAAGCTGTGGCGTGTGGCGGGTGAGCGTGGCAGCAGGCCTTGGCCTTTGGCTGGCGCTTCATGATCGCCAAGTGAGTCATCGCCTCACTCGTACGCTTCAAGCGACCTGCAATCTGATTTCCGTCGAGGTCGATCAAAGCCATATCGTCCGCCTTCATGAATCCCTTACAGATCAAAGTCGGCGTACAGAGAGCGAGGTTGTCCCCCACGCGAACCGTCAAGTTACCGCCGTTTCCGTCGGTGTACTCGCGCTCCCACATGCGCTTGCCCATATCGGCCATGCGTTGGCGAATCGTGGTGATTTCTGGGGAGAAATAGAAGGCGCGAATTTCGTCGCGGCTTTGCGGGTCCTGACCGGGCGTCCACTTGTACTCGTAGTCCGGTACCACAGGCACGCCAAAGAGCTCATGGTCGCTCATGGTTACGTTTCCAGCGGGCACCGCAGCAGTTCTCGAAGCGGTCCTCCGCGTGGCGACAGAGCCGCCGGCTTGCTTAAGACGATCCTTCGCAGTCGGGGTAAGGATAGTGCCTGCAGGAATAGCGTCCGCCCCTTTCCCTTGAGCCAATAGGGCTTCGATGTCGCTTTCTGTGAGTACTTTTTTCATGACAGATTCGTGTGAAATGTTTGCTTGTTTTAAAATTAGGATTTCGTACCGAAGAAATTGATACGATCGACGATGAGGGCACTGTAAGCATCCACTGGCGTGCCTTGGGGTAATGGGAGCATCGCTTCGCCCCCTTCTGTAAATCCAATAACGTCTCCTAGCCCGGCTCCGAGCTTGTCGTAAACGACGAGCGCCGGGTCGGATGAAAATTCTTTGCTTTCCGTATCCTTGAACTGGGCACGGCTGAGAGGCTTAACCATCAGCCAGCGAGCCCCCGCCAAGGAGTCCAATGTTTGGCCGAGAACCACGCGTCCGACTACTTTGCCGAATCTCATGCGCCCTTCCCTTCCAGTTCGTCCACGATGCCCATCACGACATTGCGCAAGGGAGCTTCGGGGTTCTTTGCATAAACTTGAACAGCATCGCCGTCCGCATTGATCAGGACCGTATCGCCGTCGCCAGCTCCAATCCAGTCGGCCGTACCGATGATGCGCCCCGTCCCCTTGCCTTGGTCGTCCAAGACTTCGCAGAGGAGCATACGGATGCCATCCAAACCAGGATGACATGCCGCAGAGGTTACGTTTCCGACTACTTGCCCGAGGATCACCGGATGATGTTGAGGCTGTCGACCATCACGCAGCGACGCTTGCGTGTGAAGGTTTGCGTTGTGACGATTCCTTCGCCCGTGGTGGTAGCGACGGAGAAGTTCGCGTATCCATGGCCGCCCATTCCAAGACCGGCGATGCTGGCGCCGTTCTTTACGAACAAAGTACAGTCCATCTTTTGGCCCATCTTGGTAAGGTTATCCAAGTTCTTGGAGTGCATGATCGCGGAGTGGCGGTAGCCGTGCTCAGACTGGTAGGCGAGCTCGATAGCTTCGTCTACGTTCTTGGCACGTACGACTGGGATAACCGGCATCATCTGCTCTTCTTCCACGAATGGGCAGTCGCCCGGACAGTCGCCGAAGAGAATTTCAGTGCCAGCCGGTGCGCTCGTGCCGGCGACTTGAGCCAGCTTGGTGGCGTCCGCGCCCACGTAGTCGCGATTGAGTACAGGATGCGAGCAGCCGCCGCCGTCTTCCTTGTAAGTGAACACTTCACCCGCAAGACGCTTCATGTTTTCACGCGGCAAGAAGTGAGCCCCCGCACGCTTGAAGGCTTCCATGAACTGAGTGTGGACCGAGTCGACGACGAAGACTTGCTTCTCGCCGATACAGAGAAGGTTGTTGTCGAAACCGCCGCCGAGAATGATGGAACGCGCGGCACGATCGAGGTCCGCCGTTTCGTCTACCACGACGGGAGGATTGCCGGGGCCTGCGCAAATCGCGCGCTTGCCGCTCTGCATGGCTGCGTTCACAACGGCTGGACCACCGGTGACGCACATCAGGTCGACGTAAGAGGACTTGCAAAGATCGTTGAAGGACTCGATCGATGGCTTCTCGATAATCGTAACCAAGTTCTCAATACCGGTCTTGTTGTAGATCGCTTGATTGTAGAACGCGATCGCGTCGGCCGCGCAGCCAGCACCGCCTGGGTGAGCATTAAAGATAACGCCATTACCCGCTGCCACCATGCTGACAATATTACCGGAGATCGTAGGAACCGAGTGCGTGACGGGCGTGATCGCAGCGATCACACCAAACGGCGCATACTCTTCCATCATGATCCCGTGGTCGCCACTGAGGCTATACGGATTGAGCCACTCGATACCCGGGATGTCCTTAATACCCGTGAGCTTGGCGATCTTGTGGTCGAGGCGGCCGATCTTGGTTTCGGCAAACTCGAGCTTGCCCCACTCTTCCGCCTTTTCCGTGCAGATGCTCTTGACGAGATTGACGATCTCGACGCGGGCAGCGATGCCCTTGGAGCGAAGCTGCTCCTGACCCTTGCGAGCCGCTTGAGCCGCCTCTTCTGCTGTATCGAAAACGCCCATACGCTTGGAGGGGCGAGAGACGACTGCAGGTACCGCGAAGCTACCGCCACGGTTTTCTTCCTTAATCTTGGCAAGCACTTCGCTCACCACTGCCGAAATAATCTGCTGATTCATTCTTTACTCCCGCTTTGGTAGGTTGCTTCGCCCAGCACGCTGACCGAATCCACGATGCCCACGATCGAGGCATCTACAGGTACTGACTTCAGGCCGTCAACTTGCCTGGCAGAGCTGCCCTGTACGAAGAGGACTACCTCCCCGGTACCAGCCCCAAGCGTATCTATCGCGACAATCGTACTGCTCCCCTCGAGGAACTTCTTGGGATTGTCGGGATCCGCGAGCAAGGGGCGGAGCATTGCGAGCCGGCGCCCACGAAGAGAATCCTCCTTCTTGGTCGCGACGACTTGTCCTATTACCTTGGCAACAAACATGGCCTGAGGTCCCTATTTAGAGGCGCGGCTTTTTGCTGCAGGAGCTTGAGGAATGACTGCCGAGAGGCTTTCGCTTGGACGTGCGATCACGTGAGCGCTCAAGACTTCGCCAACCGCCTGGGCCGCTTCGACCCCTGACTCGATGGCAGCCTTCACTGCGGCTACGTTTCCTTCAACAGTAACGCTCACCATGGCGCTACCTACATTCTTTACAGGACCAGTGATCTGAACGTCTGCGGACTTGAGCATGGCGTCAGTTCCAGTGATGAGAGCGGTGAGACCTTTGGTTTCGAGAATTCCGATTGCCTGTTTCATAATAATAATTGCTTTGTTTTTTTAGAATTTCTTGTGAGGTTTGATCACTTTTTGTGAGATAGAAAACGACTGGTCTCGCGAGCGATCACGAGTTCCTCGTTGGCAGGGATCACATAGATTTTGATCCGGCTGTTCGCGGCGCTGATGCAAGTTTCCTCGCCTCGCGTAACCGCATTTTTTTCGAGATCGAGCTCAAGGCCGAGGTCTTCAAGACCTTGGCAAACCCTTTCGCGGACTCGCGTATCGTTCTCGCCAATACCAGCGGTAAAAACGAGAGCATCGAGACCTCCGAGCTGCAGCATGTAGGAGCCGACGTATTGACGAATTCCGTACACGAGTGAATCGATTGCGAGCGCTGCATCTTCGTCGCCTGCATCCACGGCTGCCCAGATATCGCGAATATCGTTGCTCTTTCCAGAAAGGCCTAGGAGGCCAGATTCCTTGGTGAGCTGCCGTTCAACGTCCTCGATGCTTAGGCCCAATTTTTTCATGACATACGTTACGGCCATGGAATCGAGATCGCCGACGCGATTGTTTTGTGGGAGACCGCTTTGCGGGCTGAGGCCCATGCTGGTATCGATGGCGACACCGTTGCGAATTCCGGTTACGGAACTGCTCCCGCCGAGATGGCAAGAAACGACGCGCAGGGGCTTACCTTCGAGCTCTGCTTGATCCTTCTGGTAGAGAAAACGAACCTGCTCCGCTACATCCTCGCGACCGAGGAGCTCAGCCGAGCGTTCCGCAACGAACTTGTGGCTCGCGCCATGGAAGCCATTGCGGCGAACCCCTGCTTCGTACCAAGCCTTCGGTACCGCGTAGCGGCGACTGGGCTTGGAAGCCCACTGGTAGAACGCGGTTTCGTAGAGAGCGACGAGCTGAGCGTTTGGCATCTCCTTGGCAAACTGCTCGATGCCGTTTGCATAGGCCGGGTTATGCGCCGGGGCCAATTCCGCAGAAGCGCGAAGGTCGGCAACCACCGATACGTCCGCCGCCACGCAGCCAGTCTTCTCGAAGCCGAGAACCGTTTTGAAGCCAACCGCATCGATGGAGTCTACCGAATCGATATGCCCTTCCCCCTTCATGGATGAGATTGCATCGCGAATGGTTTCCCCGTAATCGCTTACGCGTTCGTAACCGCCACGGGCAACGAGCGTCAGCGCAGAGCCATCGCCGTCGTACAAGGTGTACTTGAACGATGTTGAACCTAAGTTGGCTACCAGTATCTTCACGCCGTTTTCGTTGCGAATGAGTCGTATCTATCCGTTGGGTACGTTACCCAATAAAGCTACCGAGCTTGCCCAGGTCGTCGTGCGGACGGGCGATGACCTGTACTGCCGTTACTTCGCCTACGCGGCTTGCCGCTTCCGCGCCTGCGTCAATCGCTGCCTTGATGGATGCAACGTCGCCCTTGAAGAGAGCGCATACGAGACCGCTACCGACCTTTTCCCAACCGGTCATAGTGACGTCGGCGGACTTAAGAGCAGCATCGCTCGCTTCGATAAGAGCAACGAGGCCCTTCGTTTCGATCATTCCTAGTGCTTGTGAAGCCATGTGTATAATTCTCTTTTAAATGTTATAGTAAAATCGCGTCTGTCCTCGGACTAGAAGCCGAACTGCTTGAGCAGATCGTTGTGCGGACGGGCGATGATGTTGGTGCTGACGAGCTCGCCAACTCGCTTGGCCGCTTCCGCGCCCGCCTCTACAGCAGCCTTAACGCTGCCGACATCGCCCTTGACGATGACTGTAAGGAAACCGCCGCCGATCTGGACTTGCTTAACGATTTCAACGCCAGCTGCCTTGCTCATTGCGTCACTTGCTTCGACGCTGCCGACGAAGCCCTTGGTTTCGATTGTTCCGATTGATTCACTCATGACTTATATGGATTAATTATTGTACTTAAATTTTGGTTACGGTTAGTTGATCTTCTTGAGCTCGCAGATGGTGTTCTGATGGAGGCCGCAAGCGTTGCCTTCGTCAGTATCGAGATGCACCTCGAGCTTGAAGTCCGGATGCACGCGAACGAAAACCTTGTCGAAGCTCAGTCCACACTCGCCATGCACCTTGAGCTGCATGAAATCCTTGTCCTTCACGCCGTAGTGCGCCGCGTCCTCAGGAGACATGTGCACGTGGATCGCCGCCCGAATGACTCCCTTGTCTAACTTAAGGTATCCCTTCGGTCCCATCAACATGCAACCGGGCGTGCCCTCGATGTCGCCGGACTGGCGAACGGGTACTTCAAAACCGAGCGCTCGGGCATCGGTGTAGGCGATTTCGACCTGATTAAAGTCGCGACAGGGACCGAGGATACGAAGGTTGGAAATGATACGGCTGCGAGGGCCGATCAAGGTCACCGCCTCTTCCGCAGCGTATTGACCATCCTGGTAGAGCCACTTCTTAGGAGTGAGCGTGTGCCCTTCTCCAAATAGAGTCTCCACCGCCTCCTGCGTGAGGTGGCAGTGGCGGGCGCTGATGTTTACCAAAAGCTTGTTGGGTGCGGTGGCAGCGATCGACCTGTCCAAGCCAAGCTGGCGGTAGACGCTTTGGCGTACCAGCTCCTCGAGCGCATTTGAGTTTTGAGTACCTTGCATACTGGAAATACGGGGAAACGGAACAGAATGTGGTTTAATTTTGGTTTTGTTGCTTTTTCTTTGACCCATCAACCCTAAAATCCAAAATTCCCAACATATTCACAGATTTTCCCACACATGATCGCTGCCAACAGACATCAAGTAATCATCGATCTTCTCGAAAGGGAGGGGAGCGTACGGACGGTTGACCTCGCCCAGCAGCTCGCCGTCACTGACGAAACCATCCGCCGCGACCTGGAGAAGCTCGAGAAGGAGGACCGCCTGCAGCGCACCCACGGAGGCGCCGTTGCCAGCCAACACCTCAACAAGGATCGGTCCTTCGAGGAACGCAGCATCCAGAACATCGACCCCAAGCGTCGCATTTCCAAGGCGGCCGCCGGACTGATCCAGCCGGGCGACCGCATCTTCATAGATGCCAGCTCCACCGCCCTGCAGCTCACCTCCCATCCAAACAAGCTCGCCGGCACCACTGTCATTACCAATTCCTCCCTCGTGCTCGCGGAGCTTTCCCCCTACCCCGACATCGAGATCATCGTTGCCGGCGGCGTGCTCGATCGCCAGTCTCACTCCTTTATCGGCCCCGCAACCATCGCTACCCTCCGCCGCTACCGCGTGGACAAGGCCTTCTTCTCGGGCAATGGGGTCGACGAGGTCCGCGGCATCAGCGAAGTTAACGAAGCCCAAGCCCACATCAAAGACTTCGTCATCCCGCGCTGCGCCAACGCCATCCTGCTAGCAGACCCGACCAAACTCGGGGCCTCCTCCACTTACTTCTTTGCCCAGTGCGAACAGATCAATACCTTCGTCACCACTCGCGACGCCGAGCATCCACTCCTCGCAGCCCTCGAAGAATCCGGCACCCAAATCATCTACGCTGACTAAGCGAGCCCCGCACACTTTCCACAAAACAAAGAATTCCCCACATGTCCCAATCCGAACGAGTAACCGGCACCAAGGTACAATTAATGATGACCTGCCTCTGCGACGCCTTCTACGATAGCGTCGCCCAAGCCACCGTCGAAGTCCTCGAGCACGTCGGTTGCACCGTGGAAGTCCCCGAGGCCCAAACCTGTTGCGGACAGCCAGCCTTCAATTCCGGCGATTGGGATTCCACCCGCAAGGTCGTGCGCCACACCTGCAAGACCTTCGACTCCAGCAAGCCGACGATCCTCCCCTCCGGCTCCTGCGCCCACATGATCGCCCACGGCTACGACCTCGCCTTCGAAAAGGAGGACGACCTCAGCGAAACCCAACGCTTCAGCAAAAGCTCCTGGGAACTCTGCGACTTTCTCGTCAACGGCCTCGGCGTCGAAAACTGGCCCGGCCGCTACGACGCGAAAATCTCCCTGCACCGCTCCTGCCACACCCGCGGCACCCAAACCTACCAGTCCGCCGTCAAGCTCCTCTCCTCCATCGAAGGCGTCGAGCTTATCGAATTCGACGAAAGCGAACAATGCTGCGGCTTCGGCGGCACCTTCTCCGTCGCCTACCCGAACACCTCCGTGTCCATGGGCAAGCTCAAGATCGACATGCTCACCGCTGACAAGCCTGACATCGTCGGCGCCGTCGACATGGCCTGCATGATGCACCTTTCCGGGATCGCCCAAAAGCAAGGCCGCCCCCTCAACAAACTCCACGTCGCCGAAATCCTCATGGCCGCCCTACGCAACGGTCAAAAGCAGTAAGCCCCTCGCCCCCATACCCACGACCCTTT
>JBNKSG010000074.1:0-15885 GCA_050297195.1 Opitutaceae bacterium
TCAGCACCCTCCCCTCTGAAACAACAACCTTGGGTAACAACACCTTCATGATCCGAAACCTCGAAGCGTGGGCAACCGCATCCGCAATGACCGACCTCGCCGGCAGGGCCGTCGCAGCCGATCCGGACTCCTACACGGATGCTGAACGAGGCGTGCTCGGCTGGAACTGGTACTGGAACTGGGCCCTCATAGACGGCAACGCCGTCCCAGGCGCTGAAAGCGGTCCGGGCGCATGGGATAACGCCTACAACGATGTCAACAGCGACCTCTTCAAGAACCACCCATCGACGATCGCCCAAACGGAAACCATCGATTCCTGGCTCGAGCAAATGCCCGATCAATCCTGGTTCGACGCCTATGGATTCAACGTAGACGTCGCCAAGGCGAAAGCCGGTGACTGGCAGAACGCTATCGCAGGCTGGGCCCCAACAGCTGGCGTCGGAGGCGTTCAGCCCGCAGGCGGCGGACGCATCAACGGCATCTGGCCAACCGGCTTGGTCGACTACGTCTCCGAGGGCGTCGAGTTCGAGCTCATCGGCAATATCACCGACAACTGGTCGGTTTCAGCCAACGTCTCCAAGACCGATGCCTACACCACCGCGCTGGGCGACGATCTCGTCAGCTACCTTAAAGCTACCAAGGAGAAATTCGACTCCCCCGCAGGTGATCTTCGCCTCTGGTGGGGTGGAGACGCCACCGTTCGCAAGTACTTCGACGACAACATCTGGTCCGCCTACCAGTTCCAGCAGAAAACGCTCGGCAAACTGGTTTCCGAACTATCGCCGTGGCGCTACAACGTCGTGACCAACTACAACTTCACCGAGGGCGCGTTCGGCGGCCTGAACGTCGGTCTCGGATATCGTTGGGAAGATAAGAAGATCATCGGCTATGGCCTCACGGACGACAAAGATAGCCTCGACATCGAAAAGCCCTTCTGGAGCGCTTCCGAAGATCACATCGACCTTTGGGCCGGTAAGGACTTCGAGCTGAGCGACAAGCTCAAGTGGCGCATCCAGCTCAACCTCCGCAACGTCGGGGAAGACCCACACCTGGTCGCCTTCAGCCTCCAGCCCGATGGGACGCCCGCCGCCTCTACGATCCGCGAAGGCATGACCTGGCAGCTGACTAACACGTTCTCATTCTAACGGTAATTTAGATCAGAAAGCTCTCAATTCTACGAAGCCCTCCAGAAATGGAGGGCTTTTTTCGTTCTACATCCAGGCCAGCGACTTTCCCTCGGCGGAGCCGCCAGCCTTCCCGCTAATATTTTTCAAAAAAACCTAAATCTGCATTTTGCGGTCGAAACCAATTTGATGCCCCGACTGAGAGACCATCCTCCTCACGCCTCGCCCGCAGCTATCACTCGAGCTAAGGCACTGCGTCGAGTTCAAGTAAGAACAAATCGAGAATGCTCAACCCTACCACCGGAATCCGACAGTGAAGCAACAATTCTCTATCGACCGCATCCAAAACGCCATTCCCGACAGCCCAGAAGTCGTAGCGGAAATGCTCATCCCCTTCGCCAACAATCTCGAAGAGCTGCAACCCTCCTTTCACAGAGACTCCGACCTAGACAAACTCCGCCTCATCGCCCACAGCAAAAACGGCTGCGCCGCAGAATGAGGAGCCCCAGTTCTCAGCGAATCCGATACCCACGTCGACCTATGGGCCGGCTACGGAGATCCCTCAAATCTCTTGAAAAACGCGCCCGATGCTGCAACTCCACTGTCATGAGCAAAATCCCCTCGCCCCTACTCGCTTCCCTCGCACTCGTACTCGCCAGCTCCTGCACCGCGCAAGACGATGGGCTAACGCCTTACGAAAAGTCCCAAAAGACCGAGCAATGGGAGCCTAAGCCCGAAGTCGTCGATACCCATTCCATCATCCCCTCCGACGCCATCGTGCTCTTCGACGGCGACGATCTCGACGCTTGGGAACTCGACAACCCAGAGGCCAAGCCTTGGAAAATCGAGAACGGAGCCTTCACCGTCATCCCACAGAAGCCAAGCTCTGGCATCCACACTAAGCAAGCCTTCGGCGACGTACAACTACACCTCGAGTTCCGCTCCCCCACCAACACCGAAGGTCACAACGGCCAAGACCGCGGCAACTCCGGCATCTACTTCATGGGCAAGTACGAAATCCAAGTACTCGATTCGTATCAGAACGATACCTACGTCAACGGACAGCTCGGTTCCATCTACAAGCAATACCCGCCACTCGCCAACCCCGCTCGCAAGCCCGGCGAATGGCAGACCTACGACATCATCTTCATCGCCCCACGCTTCCACGAAGACGGCTCCCTCAAATCGCCCGCCCGCATGACTGCCATCCTCAACGGCGTACTCGTTCAATACGACTCCGAGATCTTCGGCCCCACCGAATGGATCGGCTTCCCTGAATACGAAGCCCACGCCGCAAAGCTCCCCATCGCCCTCCAAGACCACCAGCACTTCGTCTCCTACCGCAATATTTGGGTACGCGAACTCGATGGCGACGAAATCCAAGACCGCACTATCCACCCCGGATTGAAAAAGTAGGGCTGGCCCAACTTGCAGCGTAGCGAATCCAAAATTCCACTACTTGCGCTTCGCTACTCACCGTTCAATTACGTGGCCCCGTCATCGTGGACTAGCGAGATAGGAGCTCACCAGACACTAGAAGCTCCTCTCAAACAGGTGGAACGACTTCTCCGAGAAGACGTTCCTAGAAGTCCATCCCTCGGGGAAGCGGCGCCTTAAACTCAAGCATCGCCCCCGACTTCGGATGCGGTATCCATAATTGCGATGCATGCAAAGCGAGGCGGCCGATCGGGTTCGTCGTCGCACCGTACTTGGCATCCCCGGCCACCGGATGCCCGATCGTCGCCATCTGAGCCCGGATCTGGTTCTTCTTCCCCGTCTGCAGCTGCACCGTCAGCAGCGTATGCGTCCCCCGCTCAGCCACCACCCGATAGCTCAAGATCGCCTTCACGCAGTCCTTACTTTGCGTCTCGGAAGCATGCATCACCAGCCTCTCGTCCTCCCTGAGAAAATGGGTCAAAGTGCCACTCTTGCACTGCAGCGTCCCCTCCACCAAAGCGTGGTAAACCTTCTTCGCCGCAGCCCAGTTCTTCATCACCTTCGCCTGGTGGGCCTCGCTTTTCACCAGCACCAATACACCCGACGTATAAAGATCCAGTCGGTGCACGATAAACGCATGCTCCCGCGTCTTCTTCAGAGCCGCGTTGACCAAGCTCAAAACGTTACGCGTCCGCTCGTGCTTGCTGGGTACCGTCAGCAAACCATTCGGCTTCACGATCGCCAACAGATAAGCGTCCTCGAAGAGGACCTCGAACGGCAACGCCCGCGACGGGGCCACCCGCTCCGTCCGAATCTCGATCACGTCCGCATGCGACACCTGAGCATCGTGGCGCGTCACCGAAACTCCATTCACGTGCACCAGCCCGCTGCGCAGCAAGTCCTTCACCCGCGTACGATTGGAGTCCCTCAACGCAGAAATCAAATAAGCCAGCAAGCCAGTCGATTCGCTGGGGCTGGGCAAAGTGCGGTTTGCCATACAGTCTTTTAAACGAATCCACTGCTCCTTCCATTCCCCTTTGTCGACTACGAAATTTGCTTGCTGCCCAATCTTCTAACCGCAAGCCATCGCGATCAATCCCGCTGCTCTATCCTCACGTCTCCATCGATGGTATTGACAGAAATCGGAAGGCCGCCTTGCCCGATAATCCCCGAGACACTCACCCCCACAATCCTACGCGAACCTCCACCGGACTTCTTCAAACGGGACTCGAAGTTGCAGGCAAATTTACCATCGATCGTCGATACCGATAAATTTGCATCTAAATCCCGATCTATCTCCAAAGAGACGTCGCCATCTACTGTCGCCAGCGAAATAGGATTCATCAACGGGCCAGGAGACAACTCGACACGCACACGACCATCCACTGAGTTCGCCACGATTCCCCCACTTACATCAACTAAGGTAACATCGCCATCGATCGCGTTCACCTCGATTTCGCCAGAGATACCCTCAACACTGACGTTTCCGTCCATCGCGTTCAAACGCAGCGATACAGAACGCGGAACAACGATCACGATATTGGACTTTTCCAACTTATCGAAAACCTTAAACGAGATCACGCCTTGCTCCAAATCGATATCAGCCCAAGCCCGATTTCGTTTCGAATCGCCCGCATCGAATCGATCGAGCGTGACCTCTACACTACCGCGATCCTCACCGCGCACCGTTATACTTCCGTCCTTCGATCCCGCCACAACGAGCAAATCGAGTACCCCCTGCGCATCGACTTCCAACGTTGCCTCCTCAAACCACACCTGCTCAGCAGAGACAAGAGCCTCCATCCAGAACAGACTCGCCAAGACCAATGCTAACACCTGCCAAAACCGTCTTCTTGTATTTGAATCCATTTTCTAAATACTCTGATTGTTTTTCTCCCAAAAGGACCGCACGCGTGGCTGCATATCCATGCTCTCGATCCTTTGCGTCAACGCGCCCTCCGAATCCTCGCCAACAAGATTCAAAACCATTCGGAGAATCTCGATCTGCACGATCGGAGACGCCTCCCTCTCCATCCTCTCTAGCAATACCACTAGAGCCTCTTGGCGCGGCAAAGCCTGCAAGGCATTCACCGCAGCGAGCCGCACATTCAAGTTACTATCGCTATCAAACGTTCTCAGCAAAGACTCACGAAGACGCTGGCTCGGCTGCTCAATCTTAGAAACCGTCGCCAAGCCCGCCAACCGCTTCGAAGCAGACGGCTGGTCCATCAATGAAAGCGCCAGCGTTTCCTGGGTTTTTCTCAGCTCAGCCTGCAACGTATCCGTTTTCTCGATAAACGAACTCACCATCACTCCTCCAAGAACCAAAATCGCGGCAGCTCCAGCAGCCAGCGCATAGCTCAAACCAGCCCCCAAAGTAGAGCGTCCCTTCACCTTCCTATCCGCTACCGGTTGCTCAGCCTCTAACGCGGCACTCCAGCCAGAGCGATATGCATCGAGCTTGTCACGAAAATCGGATACCAATTCCCGGTCCTCAGCTACCTCGCCTCCGAGTTCGCCAAGATCATCCCAAAGAGCGACCAACTGCTGTTCCTCTTCACTCGCGCCCTCCACCGAACGCCCGTCTCTCGACTCGCCCTGCAAACGGTCAATAAATGCTTCTATATTTTTCTCGCTCATAGCGTAGCCTCTCCCCCTATTTCCAAAAATTCGTTCTTCAAATCCTTCAACGCCCTAAAAAGACGCACCTTCAACGCCCCCACGCTGCATCCGAGCATCTGGGCGATCTCCGCTTGCGGCAGTTCCTCAAACCGGCACAGCACGATGACCTCTCGTTTCTCCATCGGCAATCGAGCCAAGGCCGTCCGCAAAAGTTCTGCCCGGTCGGAACGCTCCACCTCTCCTCCGACATCACATTCGGAGCGGGCCAAGCCCTTCGCTTCCTCGCCCAAGCGATCATCAAAGATCCGCCCCGCCTTCGCTGCTTTTCGTCCATGGTCGTTCATCACATTTCTAGCTATTTGATACATCCACGCTCGAAAGCTACGCCTCGGATCATAGCTCTTCCGATACTTCAAAATTCGCCAGAAAGTCTCTTGCGCGAGATCGTCGCTGACTTGGCTTTGACCGCCTAGTTTTCTGAAAAAGCCCAACAAAGGCCCATGGTATTTTTCGAAAAGGACCGCCAGCCCATCGAGGTCCCCCAGCTTTGCAGCCGTCATCAGCCTGTCGTCTTCAAAAGTATTCACTTTGCTTGTTTCGCTTATGGACTACCGAAGCCGAGTCACAAGGTTACACAACTAGCTGGAACATTTATCGGAAGATCTTATCGCTACGAGTCCAACGCCACCAGCGGGTCCATTCGCGAAGCCCGCCTCGCCGGCAACCAACAAGCAAACAACGCCGACACCGCGATCACGACCGTCGCCAACAAGAGGGCTCCCCAACTCACCCCCTCTAGCCCGAACACCATAGATTCAAGAAGGGAGCTCATCACCCACGCTCCGCCCAAACCGATTCCCAATCCAATGGAAACCCAAATCGCGCCCTGACGGAAAACGAGACGAGCAATCGAACTGCTCGACGCTCCGAGAGCCCGACGCACTCCAATCTCACGCGTACGCAAAACGATATGATAGGACAAAGTCCCATAGAGTCCAACCGCGACCAAGCCCAAGGCGATCCCCATAAAAGTGTTCACCATTCCCGCCATCACGCGCTGCCCGTTGGTCGCATCTTTCACGACCCTCTCCAACGTTCGGACATCTTCGAGAGCCAACTCAGGATCAACCTCGTCAACAACACCCCTAAGCAAAGGCATCAACCCGGCTGCCGGTCTCGATGAACGTACCAACAAATGAATACGCCGCCCCCAATGTCCCTTTGGCATCGTATACATCTCAGCACACACCTCGTCCTCCGCTCCCTGCTGACGAACATCCTCCACGACTCCCACCACCGTTGCGCGATACCAAGGGTCGCCCTCTTGGTTAGCTCTGATCAACTCGCCCAGAGGATTTTTATTTGGCCATGCCTTCTCAGCGAACGTTCTGTTAACCACCACTCCTCTCTCCCCATCTTCATTGGCGATATCGACCGCACTAAGGTTGCGGCCTTGCAGAATCTTCAAACCCGCGGACTCGAAGTAGCCTTCCGTAACCGAGCTATACTCGATTAGCATTCGTCGCTGGCTCGGATCATAAACCTCGTCGTTCACCAGACCACTCGTATTACTGCCTCCCTCCAGCGGTAGCTTGGAAGTGATCCCCGCCGCGCTCACTCCCGGCAACCCAGCGAGCTTTTCCGCAAGCTCCTCCCACACCTGGACCCGCGTTTCCTCATCCTTGTAGCGATCCCCTTGCAAGCTCACCTTGGCCGTCAAAACATGATCGGTCGCTACGATCTCATTCGCCTTCAAGAGTTCAAAATAGCTTCGAGAAAAAACCACAGCTCCATTCGCCAACACAAACGCTAAGGCCACCTGCCCAATCACGAGGATGCGAAGCAAATGATTACGCGACCGCGAGCCCACCGAACCGCGAGCATCGTTTCGTATGATCGTAGCCAACGACGTCCGTACCGCCACAAATACCGGCGGCAAGCCAGCGAAAAGAACCGCAACAGCCGTACTCGCAATCGTGAACAAAAGTACATTCCCATCGAGATTCATTGCCTCCTTGCGGGCCAGACTCGTTGGAGCGATCGACTTCATGAGCTCCACCCCGCCGTACGCAATTGCCAAGCCAAACGCCGAACCCGCGAGGGCCAGTACGATCGTCTCCGCTAAAGCGAGCCGGAACAGGTTTCCCTTCGTCGCGCCGAGAGCCACCCGAACCCCGTACTCGCCTTGCCGCTGCGCTCCGCGAGAAAGCAACATGCTAGCGACATTCGAGCAGGCCACCAAAAGAACAAGAACCACCGCCGCAAACAGCAGCCAGACATACTCGCCAATGTCCTTAGTCATCTCGTACTTGAGCGAACGAACCAGAAATTTCTTCCCAAAATTAGTATTTGGATACAGCTCCGACAAACGTGTTCCGATCATCTTGATCTCTAAATCCGCAGACTCCGGCGTCCGCCCGTCCTTCAGACGCGCCACGCCACTTAGCCAATGACTCCCCCGATTGTCCTTATTGTACTCCAACGAAAGCGGTAGCCAAACATCGACTCCCGCAGACCGCACCCAAGGTCCGGCAAACTCGAAATGTGCCGGCATGATCCCTACCACCGTCACGTTCTCCCCATTCAATCTCACCGAACTTCCGACCATATCGGAACGACCGCCAAAACGCGTCTGCCAAAGCCCATAGCTAATCACCACCGCTGGTGCCGCACCCTCCACAATATCGAGATCCTCCAACCAACGCCCCTCCATCGGAGCCACTCCGTACGCAGGCAAAACTCCGACAGTTGCTCGCACCCCAAATACTGCCATCGCATTCTCAGCGCCCAAATTGAAAGACTCCGGCGTATAAACGCCAAAGGACTCGAAGGACTCCGCCTGCTCGTGCAAATCCAGAAAGTCGGCTGGAGATAAAGGCCAGCCATTGCCCGACCAGACCTGAACCAACTCCTCCGAATCCTCATAGTCAAAAGGCTGCAACACGAGAGCTCGCAACGAGCTATACATGGTAGCGATCGACCCGATCCCCACCGCTAAGGTAAGAACCGCGACAGTCGTAAAGCCGGGAGATTTGCTCAGATTTCTGAAAGAGTGGCGCAAGTCAGAGGTCATACTCCCAATACTACCGCCCGCCCGGCAAATGGTTACCCAAAAATCAAATCACCTCCAACGCACCCTTCGCCTTTTCCAAAAAAGCGACTTCCTTCGCTAGCAATTCCCGGTCTTTCCACGCAATCCCTACCACCAAGCTCTCCACTTCCGGGGCGAGCTTCAGTAGCGAGACCCGTCCACTCGCAACGCACTTCACCGATTCCGTCACCAAAGCGACGCCAATACCTGCCTCAACCGCAGAGATCAAACTACTCACACTCTCATGCTGCTCGCTCAATTTCTTCCGCAAGCGACCACGCTTGAGAACGTTCCAAACCATGTCTCCATATTCAGGATACTCCTTCAAGTCGAAGCCAATCAAATCCTCGTTCTTCAACTTCTCAATATCGACCTGCTCCATCTCAGAAAACGCATGTTCCCTAGCCACCGCCAAACGCAAAGCCTCCTCCCTCAACGCTTCGAATCGAAGCCCAGGCAAAGCCTTAACCTTACTATCTAGCATGAAGGCGAAATCCAACTCACCGTTGCGAAGCCCCTTCAGCATCTCCTCCGAAGAAAGGTCGTGCAGCTTCACCTTCACCTTCGGAAACACCGCCTGAAACGCCCGAATCGTCGGCGGCAAAATCTTCACCGATAGCGAGGGAGCATAACCGACATGCAATTCGCCACTGCCGCCCTCCGCCACCACGCGAGCCGACGCGACCCCCTGCTCCAAACGCTTCAACACCTCGCTCGCCTCGTCCAAGAAAACCCGCCCCGCCTCCGTCAAAGCCACCGACTTCGCGCTGCGCTCCAGCAAAGCAAAGCCCAGCTCCTCCTCCAAATCCTTCACCTGCCGACTCAAGGCCGGCTGCGACACATGCAGCTTCTCCGCCGCCCGCGTCACATTCTCTTCCAGCGCCACCTCAATAAAATACCTCAAATGCCTCAGTTCCATAACTCAATCCCAGCGACATCAGTCGCGCTCCCAATATCTAATAAAAAAATATCTGCGTCTATCCGCGTCCATCTGCGGTTCCAATACGACCCCGCCAACCATAACTAAAAGGCATGCTCAGGCAAGAATCATAGTCTTTCACAAGAACGCGACCCCCATGGCATACTCCACCCATGAACAAAACAGACACCGCCCACCTCAACATACGCAGAGCAAACGAACGCGGCCACGCCAACCACGGCTGGCTCGAATCCTACCACACGTTCAGTTTCGCCAACTATTACGACCCCGAGTGGATGGGCTACCGCAGCCTACGCGTCATCAACGACGATATCGTGCTGCCTGGCAAAGGCTTCGGCACACACCCCCACCAGGACATGGAAATCATAACCTACGTGCTCAGCGGCCAGCTCGAGCACAAGGACTCCATGGGCAACGGCCGCATCATCCAGCCCGGCGATTTCCAATACATGGCCGCCGGTACCGGCATCATGCACAGCGAGTTCAATCCTTCGTCCGACGAAGCCGTGCACTTCCTTCAAATCTGGATACAGCCTGACAAAAACGGAGTCACCCCACGCTACGCGGAACGACAAATGGCCGACGCCGCCACCGGAGAATGGCATCTCGCCGCCAGCAAGACAGGACGCCACGATTCCATGGCCATCCACCAAGACGCCGACCTCTCGCTCGCCCGTCTGGAGCCGAATCGAGAAATTGAATACAATCTCCAGAAGAATCGCCATGCCTGGCTTCACCTCGCCGAAGGAACGATCGAGCTCAACGGAAACCTCCTCGGAGCCGGTGACGCCGCCTATCTCAGCGGAGCCGAAACGCTCAAGCTCAAAGCCAAAACAAGCAGCCAAGTCCTCCTCTTCGACTTAGCCTAATCGGACAGGAACAACCTTAGTCACGATCCCCCTCCAATTAAGCAATCAAAGCCCATATCTAATTCGTGCACCTTCGTGCCCTCTAGTCACGGCATAGCCCCAAGGGCGACGCCGGATCGTGGGCAAAAAATCACCAACCTACACCAAATGAAATACCTACAATCCATCCTAGCGACCAACAACAACGTCGCTCCTCTTATCGCTCGCCTCACTCTGGCCATCGTTATCTTCCCCCACGGAGCTCAAAAACTCCTCGGCTGGTTCGGCGGCTACGGCTTCAGCGGCACCATGGGCTACTTTACCGACAGCCTCGGAATCCCTGCGATCTTCGCCTTCCTCGCGATCATCGCCGAATCACTGGGAGCCATCGCCCTCTTCGCAGGAGTCCTGACACGTGTATCAGCCTTCGGTATCGGAATTACCATGACAGTCGCCATGTTCATGGGCCACACCGCCAATGGTTTCTTCATGAACTGGTTCGGCAATCAAGCGGGCGAAGGCTTCGAATACCACTTGCTCTCCATCGGACTCGCCCTCATCGGAATCATTTCAGGCGGCGGTGCCCTCTCCGTCGACAAAGCGCTGCAAAAGCCCAAAACCTAGCCGTAGCTGCGGCTCCTTCCAAATTCCATCGGAGGGGACGCTTCTCGCCATCAAGCTTATACCTAAGACAAACCAGCCCGCTTGGAACCAGGTTCGGAATCCAAGCGGGCCCAACTGTTTTCAAAAACTGCGGAAAGCGCGACTCATCGCCGCCCCTAAACATCCTCAAGCGCCTGCACTACACCGGGCTGCCCCATCCGCCGCCACCCGGAGTCCGCATTTCCAATACACTCCCCGCTTCAAGCTCCCAGCTCCCGTTCCCATCCAATCTCTCCTCGCTCCCGTCCTCGGATACCATCACCTGCTCGCCACAAGCTCCCGCTCGCCCGCCGTCCCTGCCAAACGGCTTTTCCACGCGTCGCTGCGTCAGCAAGGAAAGCGTCACTGCATCCAAAAAACTTATACGCTTTACCACACCATCTCCGCCACGCAACTTCCCAGCTCCACCTGAGCCACTCCGCAGAGCAAAACGCTCTACCCGCACAGGGTAACGCAATTCCATGATCTCCGGATCCGTCATCGCCGTATTCGTCATGTGAGTGTGCACTCCGCTCGCGCCCGACCGCTCGCGAGTCGCCCCCTCCCCCCCAGCAATCGTTTCGTAGTAGCCGAACGAATCCGTCCCGAAGATGAGATTGTTCATCGTCGACTGACTACAAGCTGCCAGCCCAAACGCCTTCAACAAGGTCGATACGACCAATTGGCTTACCTCCACATTACCCGCGACCACAGCGGGACATTTACTCGCGACCTCGTCAAAGTCAGGATTCAACATACCTTCCGGTATCCGAATATCAACCACATCCAGAAAACCTTCGTTTAGGGGCACGTCTACCTTCGCGAGCAAACGCAGCACGTAAATCACCGCGCTTGTCGTAATCGCTGGAGTCGCGTTGTAGTTACTTTCCTGAACACCTGCGGTTCCCTCGAAATCGACCAACCACTTTCCGTTCGCTTGTTTGCTCGCTCGCAAGCGAACCTCTGCCCCCGAATCGAGACGTTCTACCACCGACTCGCATGCCTCGCCGAAATCGCAAGACTCCAGAGCAACGCTAAGGGCATTCGCCGCACGCCCACGCAAGCCCGACATGAAGTGCGAAACCCGGTCCACCCCTTCGTTCTCCACCAGATCCTGCAAGGCCGCGCGACCACGGAGAATCGATGCCAACTGGGCCGAAAGGTCGGCCACGTTCTCGTCGACCGAACGGGTCGGGTACGGCGCCGCCTTCAGCAGATCTATCAACGGCGAAAGGTCAGCCTCCCCTCGCCGCACGATTTTCATCGGTGCAATCACAACCCCTTCCTCTTCCAAGCTCTTCGCATTCGGCGGCATGCTGCCGGGAGAGATGCCGCCGCTTTCCGCATGATGAGCCCGGTTGGCTACGTAACCAACAAGAGCATCACCCCTTTTCGTATACATGGGAGCCAACAAGGTAACATCCGGCAAATGCGACCCGCCAAACGCAGGATGGTTGGTCACCACCACATCCCCCCGCTCTAGCGACATCGATTGCAGGACCGTTCGCAAACAGACACCCAAGGCGCCGAGGTGGACAGGAATATGCGGCGCATTCGCGAGCAAATAACCATCGGCATCCAGCAAGGCGCAGGAAAAGTCCTTGCGGTCCTTCACGTTCGTCGAAAAGGCTGCTCGCTCCAGCAGGGCTCCCATCTCATCCACGATCGCTAGAAAACGATTCGTGAACAACTCTAAGTCGACCACCTCACCGCGATCAAAGGACTGCACCAATTCCGCAACCTTCCGGAGCCGCAGCGTACCACGGCTCCCCACCTCCGCTCGCCAGCCTTCGTCTACATACACCGTGCTAAACGCATCCTGCACCACCACGGGCCCCAGCAAGCTGTCGCCGGGCTGGAGATCCTCACGCTTCAAGAACCGCTTCTTCCCTGCAAGCTCGCGGGGAGCCGACTCGCATTCGAAACGTTCTTGCTCCCCTTCGTCCGATCCGCTGCAGGCCACCACGCGTACCGCGACCAGTTCTAAATCCAAACCATCCGGCAAAAAGCCAAACTGCTCTCGATAGGCTGATTCGAAACGCCCCCGCAATTCCGCCAGCGGACCACCTTCAATCGTCAGTATCGACTCCTGCCCCTTATAGCGGAGCTCAAAACGGGGAGCCAGAACCTGGGCCTCAGAGTCCGAGACTCCATCTTGCTTCAAGCGAGCCAGAGCTTCCGAAGAAAGATCCTCAATCCAAACGCCTAGGTCATGCATACAGTCTTCCAGTGACTCCAGCACCTGCCTCCCCGCAAACTGTTCCAGCTTCGCATGACGCAAGCCATAAGCGCTCAACAAGCCTGCATCCGCCGGAAAGACAATCGTATCCATCTTCAAGATACTTGCCACTTCGCAGGCATGCATTCCGCCCGCACCGCCAAATGCCACCAATGCGTACCCCGCAGGATCAAAGCCCTCGCCGGTGGAAATTTTCCGAATTGCCTCCGCCATCGTTTCATTCGCGATCGCCAGCAGGCCTTCCAGGACCTCTTCCCGTCCCATCGATTCCCCCGTGCTGGAAAGAATCTCATCCTGCAGCTCTTTCAAACGCGCTTCCGCCGCCTCCACGAAAACAGGAATCCCAAATTGGGAAGCGTCCAAACGCCCCATCAAAAGATTAACGTCCGTAATCGCTAACGGACCTCCCGCTCCGTAACAAGCCGGCCCTGGGTTTGCCCCCGCGCTGTGCGGCCCCACCCGAAGCGCGGAACCGTCAAACCAGCAAATCGAACCGCCACCCGACGCCACCGTCTCGATCCGTAATGTAGGCGCGAATACGCGAGCCGCTCCGATTCGCTGCTCGAAGCGATAGTCGAGCTGCCCGTCGAAACGAGACACATCCGTGCTCGTGCCTCCCATATCGAACGCAATCGTATGCCCTTCACCTGCCTGCAGGCCCGAACGCGACGAGCCGACCACGCCCCCCGCTGGCCCGCTCAACAAACTATCCTTCGGTCGGTACCGACCACGACTCACCAAACCGCCCGCGCTCGTCATTACCCGCAAGCGACCCACCTTTGTGGGAGCGTGCTTGTCACGCGATTCGCCACCGACCACACGCTCCACCGCATCCAAATACGCGTCCATGATCGGCGCCAAGTAAGCGTCCACCACCGCAGTTTCCGCTCGCGGCAACACCTTGACGAAAGGTGAAAGCTCACTGGAAATCGAAACAAACGTCGCGCCTTCCTCCTTCAAGATCTCCGCCACCCGACGCTCCTGGGCATCATTCCGATAGCTGTGTAGCAGTGCGACCGCAAAACTCTCCACGCCAGCAGCCAAAGCATCCTTGGCAAAGGCTCGCACCGAGGCTTCATCCAATGCCACCAGTTCATCACCTTCCGCCGACAAGCGACCCTTTACCTCAAACACCCGGTCATGCAAAGGCTCCGCTTTTTGGATACCCAACTCGAACAAATTCGGTCGCTGCTGGTTACCAATGCGCAACAAATCGCCAAATCCCTCCGTCACCAAAAACGCCACTTGAGCCCCCTTGAGTTCCAGCAAGGCATTCGTCCCCCTTGTGGTCGCCAGTCTCATCTCCAAAGCAGGCAAAGACTCATCCAACCGCGTTCCCGTAAGGATCCGAGCCGCCAAAACCGGAGGCTCCTCCGGCGATTGCAATTCGCACAGCTGTCCCACTTCGATCCCAGAAATCTCCCGATCCAAAACCAACTCGCCAGCATCCGCATCCCACCGGACCACCCGAGCCTCGGCTCCAGAACCCGGAACCCTAAAACCGTAACCCAAGTAAAAGTCCTCACAAACCGGATACGCGAGGTCGATACGCAGCGTCCTTGCATCCATCTGTTCCACAACATTCCCTCTCAATGCCGAAGACGAGAGAGTCTTCACCCGCAACTCCTCACCCTCCGGCGACAGCGCGATGCAATCCGTAAACGTCCCCCCTGTATCGATCCAAAATTTCCAAGACATTGTAGCTGATGCTACCTTTCACCACGCTCACATCAACCTCACACTGCCGTTCACGACTACAACTAGCTTGTAGTCTGGTTCATTTTAGGTTGGATCTCACCCCGAACCTACGTTGTCCTCCGCCGCCATGAAGACTTTCGTTTATTTCGGCACCAAGCCCGTGGAACGCAGCAAGGGCCTCTACTGCTACAGCCTCGACCTCGAAAGCGGCGATATGGAATTCGTGGCCGCCACGCCCGCAGACAACTGCGCCTTCCTCAGCATTCATCCTTCCAAACGGGTTCTCTACACGCTCGCCAACGTCGAAGGCGCCGAGCCCGGCAACAACGGTGGCCTAGCCGCCTACCGTATCAACCTCGAGACCGGTGCTCTCGCCCACATCAACACCGTGAGCTGCCCCACCGTCTCCCCCAGCCACGTACAGGTGGATCGCATCGGCGCCAACGTCTTTGGCGCCAACTACAACTCCAGCTACGCCATCACCTACCCGGTGCGCGCCGACGGCGGGCTCGACGAGTACAGCGACATAAAGCGCTACGAAGGCAGCGGCCCCAACGAAAAACGCCAAGAAGCCTCCCACCCGCATTCCGTATTCACTTCACCTGACAACCGTTTCGCCCTCGTGAGCGATCTCGGCACCGACACGGTCCACATCTACCAGAACGACACCCTCAACCACAAACTGGTCCCCAGCGAATTCGGCCATATCAAGACCGCCCCCGGCGCCGGTCCCCGCCACCTCGCCTTCCATCCGAGCGGACGCTTCGTCTACCTGCTCAACGAGATGGCCTCCACACTCGGCGTCTACGACTACGACTCCGCCACCGGAACCCTCAGCGAAACTCAGGTCATCGACACCCTGCCCGCCGGCTACGATGAAATTCGCTGGGCTGCCGAAGTCCTCGTCTCTCCCGACGGACGTTTCGTCTACTCCTCCAATCGCGGGCACGAAAGCATCGCCATCTTCTCCGTCGATCCCGCCACGGGGAAACTTACCCTCGTCGGACACGAGCCCACTCGCGGCGTACAGCCCCGCAACTTCAACATCGACCCCACCGGACGCTGGCTCATCGCCGCCAATATGGACAGCGACAACTGCGAACTCTTCAGCATCGATCCCATATCCGGAAAGCTCGCACACACAAGCAGTCTCGAAATACCCGCCTGTGCCCGCGTCGCCTTCCTGTAAACGTAGCGCGGAGCTTTCCTTGTCGCGGCGTAGCGTTAGCAGAGACGGAAGCCCG
>JBNKSG010000075.1:0-8555 GCA_050297195.1 Opitutaceae bacterium
TGGGTTGAAACCCCGCTTCGGTCGCGAACCAAGGCAACGACGCTTCCGGGCGGGCTTCGTGGGCGCGTAGTAGAAGTCTCAGGAATAATGCAGGCTAGGTCTCGAGCGGGCGAACCACTTGCCTTGTCGCGCTATTGATCTCCAACGCTGGCAGGTCGATCGCCTCTCTCCACTTTGGCAAGCAACTCCAAAAGCAGAGGTTTAATCTTTTCGGCTGTCTTTCCGAACTTATTCATGTTCGCCCCTCCCATTTTCGCATCGTACTCCACCTCTCCAAGCACGCGCCCGTCTTCGTACAGCGTCGCTTTGAAATAGGTGAGATACATCGCCATATCCCACTGCCAGTTCGCCGTGTAGGTCAAATAATGCTTCGCTCCTTCGGGCCGATCGCCTGAATACTTTTGCGATGAGAAGCCCATATCCTCAATCTGCTGAACGAGCTCATCGACCAAGCCTTCCATGTGAACCCTATCGTTCTCAAGAACGTATATTTTTTCAATGGTAGTGCCTGAATCTACAGGAACAACATTCTTGGAAATTGCGCACCCTGATAAAAGCATTACGAGAGCGAGCGGATAGAGGAGTACTGTACTTTTCATAATTATAGTGGCTAGAAGGAACCGACTGCCTTCAAAACATCCCTCCAAAAAAAGCCTGCGACTCCTTCAACGATCAAGCATATTCAGGACCTACAGCTAACAGATCTACCTAGCATGAGGTGAGCCTGCATTTTTTAGGAAATCACCGATACCCTCCGAGCTGCGCCACACCAGCCGCTTACCCAAGTCGAGCTCGCGCTTGTCGGGTTGCGCTAGGTAGCGATCCTCAAATTCGATGGCTTCAACCGGACACGCCCCGCCCACAATAGGCTCCGCATCGGAGACGATCTAGCCTGTCGATTTGCAAACATCGAGAGCGCGCGACGAAAGCCATGCGATTGTTCCGATTCGGGCCCTAACTCGCAACGAGCTAATTTGAAAACACGCCTCAGTCCTGAGACCTGATGAATAACATTCGGCCTTTTATTTTCAATACCTTGGCCACCCAACACGCTCAGGCTTCAACGTTTCATCATTCAAAGAACAGATAATAACTTGGCAACCGGGCGAAGCTTCGCCATCTGCATGCTACCGTTTTGAAGTGTAAACACCTATCCTCAGTGAGCCGCATCTCCCCTTTCTCAACAAATCCTTCCGTCACTCAAGATAACGTCTCAAACGATGTCCTCATCATCGGCGGCGGTCCAGCAGGCAGCACCGCCGGAGCCTGGCTCGGTCGCCAAGGCATTTCCACCCTCATTTGCGAGAAGGAACAGTTTCCACGCTTCCACATCGGCGAATCCCTGCTGCCCAACGGAAACGGCATCCTGCAGGAGATCGGCGCCTGGGAAAAGGTCCAGGCGGCCGGCTTCGTCAAGAAGTACGGAGCCGAATTCACCCTGCCCGACCGTTCCCGAACCGTGAACAACGTCTTCAGTCACGGCATCGTCAAGGGCCGCGACCAAACCTTCCAAGTGGAACGCTCCCGCTTCGACAAGCTGCTGCTCGACCATGCCGAGGAATCCGGCTGCCAGGTCCAGCAGCGAGCCTCGGTCAAGCAGGCGACGCGAACCGAAGCCGGCTGGGAAGTCGTCGTCCAAGATCTCAACACCGGCGAATCGCGCACGCTATCCACTCGCTGGATACTCGACGCGAGCGGCCGCGCCTGCGTGATGGGCCGTGCCCTAGGCATCCGCAAAGAAACCATCCCCTACCCTGGCCGTTTCGCCGTCTTCAACCACTTCGAGGGCGTTCCTCGCGCCGCCGGCGATGAGGGCGGCAACATCATAATCGTACGCCTGAAAGATGCCTGGTTCTGGGTCATTCCACTTAGCGATTCCGTAACCTCGGTCGGCGTCGTCGCCCAAAAAGGAGCCCGCTCCGAGTCCCGCGAGAGCAACGAAGCCTTCTTCTGGAAAAAAGTCGCGGAATCCGATTTTTTGACCTCCTCCCTCAAACACGCCAACGCTCGGGACAACTACCGCCTCGAGTCCGACTACTGCTTTTCCTACGAGAGCTACGGGCAAGACCAAGTCTTGCTCGCCGGCGACGCAGCCAGCTTCATCGACCCCGTCTTTTCGTCAGGGGTCTATCTCGCCCTCGAATCCGGACTGCTCAGCGCCAAAACCATAGCGAAGCAACTGAGCAACAAAACGGCGCCCCATCCCAAAACCTACGCCCGCTACACCCACGCCATGAAGGGCCGCATCCGAATAATGCGGCACCTCATCGAATCCTTCTACGACAACAAAAGCTTCGAAGTCTTCATGTTCCCCGCTCCACGCTTCAAGCTTCCCGCCGCTATCAATTCCATTCTCGCAGGCTGCACCCTCCCGCCGTTCGCGGTCCGGTGGCGATTCTGGGCGTTCCGAAAGATCTGCAACATCCATAGAAAACGCCCAATCGTGCCGCTGCTACGCTGGAGGACCGTCACCCGGAAATCCACTCCCCAGCCCCACTCGTGAACTCGCAATTGGGCTCGACCCGCGACGCGAACGCGATTGCCTGACTCTCCGTGACCTTCACCATCCAATACTTTGCCCTCCTGCGGGAACAACGTGGACTCGACGAGGAAACGATCGAAAGCTCCGCCGCCACCGCCGCCGAGCTCTACACAGAACTCTCCCAGCAACACGGCTTCACCCTCGCCACCTCGGCCCTAAAGGTCGCCATCAACGACGAATTCGCCAACTGGAGCACCCCCCTCAGCGACGGCGACACCGTGGTCTTCATCCCCCCCGTAGCCGGCGGCTAGCCGAACCGCCAAGTCCCAGAAAGCCAATGAGCTGCCCTTCCTTTCAAATCTCCGCCGAGCCCTTGGAAATCGACGCTCTCAAGAAACAATTGCTCGACGCCCATGCCGGCGCCCTCGCCACCTTCGAAGGCTGGGTGCGCAACCACAACGAAGGCCAGCCCGTCGAACGCCTCGAATACTCCTCCTACCCGGCCCTCGCCAACAAGGAAGGCCAGCGCATCATCGCCGAAGCCCTCGAAAAATTCGAGATCGGCGCCGCCGTCGCCCAACACCGCGTCGGGCTGCTGGAAATCGGCGGCATCGCCGTTTGGGTAGGCGTTTCAGCCGCTCACCGTGGAGCCGCCTTCGACGCCTGCCGGTACATTATCGAGGAGATCAAGGCGCGAGTCCCTATCTGGAAGAAGGAATATTACTCAAGTGGGGCCATTGATTGGGTGAATTGCCACCAAGAGACTTAATCCATACCTTTAAGGGACGATAGTCTTACACAGTCAGATGCGTTTTTAACACATGCACTACGTGGAAAAACTATTTCAGTCCCTCCAGCCTCTCTACACCCAAGCGTGGTTTCCCTACGCCATCGGTGTTTTGGGCCTGATCTTTGCCTACTCCGTGTGGCAAACCCTAAAGTCCCTCCCGAAGCTCGTCATGTATCCCATCATCATGGCCACCGCCATGATCATCTTCATGAACTGGGTCTACTACCGCAACGAGCCAGAGATGCTGACCCCCATGGTCAACATGATCGCCCAATTCCTTCCCACCTCCGGCGCCTAGCGCCCACATCGGGAAATCCGGCCGCATAGCGGACCGCCACACGGCGCGCTCCTGCAAGCGAACCAGCTCCCCTCGCGGGCGATTCCGAAATCCCTCTCATGCTTGCTGGCAATCACGTTCATGAGGAAGCTGAATTGTCGCCATACCCCTACACGAATCGCTTTTTAGCGCTTGCTGGCGACTTTTCGCAGGGCTTAACTCTCCGCCCTTTCTAACAAGTATCACTATGTCGACAGCAACTTCAGACATCGGACTCATCGGCCTCGCCGTCATGGGTCAAAACCTGGCCCTGAACATCGCCGACCACGGCTTCAAGATCTCGGTCTACAACCGCACGACGTCTAAGACAGACGAGTTCGTCGCAAAGAATCCTGACACTCCAGGCGGCCTCCTCGGAGCGCAAACCCTCGAGGAATTCGTCCAATCCCTCAAGCGCCCACGCAAGATCATCATCCTCGTCCAAGCCGGCAAGGCGACCGACGCCGTGATCGCAGGCCTCACCCCACTCCTCGAAAAGGACGACATCATCATCGACGGAGGCAACGCCCTCTGGACCGACACCATCCGCCGCGAAAAAGAGCTCAACGAAGCGGGCTTCCGCTTCATCGGCTCCGGCGTTTCCGGCGGCGAAGAAGGCGCCCGCTTCGGCCCCTCCCTCATGCCAGGCGGCAAGGAGTCCGCGTGGAACGAACTTAAGCCCATCTGGGAAGCCATCGCTGCCAAGGTCGATGCGCAAACCGGAAAGCCCATCGAAGGCGCCGCTCCCGGCAAGCCCGTCCAAGGCGGCGTAACGTGCACCACTTACATCGGCGAAAACGGAGCCGGCCACTACGTCAAGATGGTCCACAACGGCATCGAGTACGGCGACATGCAGATGATCTGCGAAGCCTACGCCATCATGTCCAAGCTCCTCGGCATGGAGCCCAAGGAAATGTCCAAGGTCTTCGGCGAGTGGAACAAAGGCGTTCTCGACTCCTTCCTCATCGAAATCACCACCGACATCCTCCAGCAGGAAGATCCCATCACCGGTAAGCCCTTCGTCGATATCGTGCTCGACACCGCTGGCCAAAAGGGCACCGGCAAGTGGACCTCCGTCAACGCGCTCGACATGGGCGTCGCCGCTCCTTCCATCGCCGAAGCCGTGTTCGCTCGCTGCATTTCCGCCGTCAAGGAAGAGCGCGTAGCCGCCTCCAAGATCATCAACCCGATCTTCGACGCCTTCGAAGGCGACAAGGAAGAGTTCGTCCAAGCCATCCACGACGCCCTCTACTGTTCCAAGATCTGTTCCTACGCCCAAGGCTTCCAGCTCATGCGTGCCGCCCAGGAAGAGTACGACTGGAAGCTCAACTTCGGCGAGATCTCCATGATCTTCCGCGGCGGTTGCATCATCCGCGCCGCTTTCCTCCAGAAGATCTACGAGGCGTACCAGCGCGACGAGAACCTCGCCAACCTCCTCCTCGACCCCTACTTCAAGGGCGAAGTCGAGCGTTGCGAAAAGAACTGGCGCAAGGTTGTCGCCGCAGCTGCGACCAGCGGCGTAGCTATCCCAACCTTCATGTCCGCCCTATCCTACTACGACAGTTACCGCAGCGAGCGCCTCCCGGCGAACCTCCTGCAAGCCCAACGCGACTACTTCGGAGCCCACACCTACGAGCGCGTAGACCAGCCTCGCGGAAAATTCTTCCACATCGACTGGCCAGACAGCACACGCCCTCAAATCGAGGCCTAACTGACGACGCTAGTACGAGTCCATTTTCCCTTACCAGCCCGCATAGCCTTCGCTATGCGGGCTTTTCTTTGTCGGCATCGGTCCCTGGGAAAGCCGCACGAACCACTTTTTCCGAAAGCAAACTTTCCGATCCATCGTATAGTTAGAGTCGACTCCCGAAAGAAAAGAGCTTATCTTTGCCAGTAGTTCGTCTCATAACGATACCGCAGCGTACCGCGCCGAGCACCACCCCCTTGGCTCGGCGTCCAATTCGCTTAACCAACAAAACGAGAGCTTGCCCCATGTCTCCGATTAAAAAACACCGCCTGCGCGCAGCGCTAGGGCTAGCCGTGCCCTACCTCTTCTCGAGCTTCGCGCTCGCTCAAGAAAAGCCAGAATCCGATCCGTGGTTCACCGAGGAGCGGAAAGCCCCTGAAGTAGTCGAAGACCAGAGCGACGATGAGGAGACCGTTATTCTGCGAAAAACACGCCCCGCAGCCATCGTCAAGAAACTGCAAAAGGACCTGGCCGCAGTTCCGGAAAACAATCTCAACCGCCGTATCAGCATCCTCGAAGAGATAGTATTCACCGCTCAGCCATCGCCAGAGGTCCAACAACTTCTAGCAGAACTCAAAGCCAAACGGCAGGACGCGCTCCAAGCGATCATAGCCTCGAGCAGCGACAGCATGCCACTCGAACAAGGGATCGAACGACTCGCCCCCTATTCGAAATACTATCGCGGAGATTCCAGCCTCGTCGTCAAACTCCTGAGCTCCGACTTCACCAAACGACTCAAGGATCGGGTCTCCAGCCTCGGACGGCTCAATATGCTCGTCGAGCTGAGCTCCATCGAATCCAAGATCGACGAAGCCGGACTCTCCTCCATCTACGGCACGCAAGTAAAGCAATCCGTATCGGGAGCTACCGCCACCATGGTAGCCCGCAAGTGGGAGGAGTTAACTCAAGGGCTAACGATCCTTCCCGCCGAATCCTACCTCATTGGCCAACTCCTGAAACAGAACGACCTGAAACTCGGCTTGCAGATCGACCTGCCCGCCGACGCCGATCCCAGGCTGACACAGAGCATTTCACGCAGCATCGAAAGTCGCTGGGGAAACGACTTCCAACTAACCGACAAGAACGCCCGAGCCACCACCCCTGAGTTTGTGCTTAAGATCGACGTGAGCGGTATCCGCTCTACGTATACAACAAGCGAGAAAGCCAAGCAGTCCATCATCCCAGGCGCTGTCGTCGAGGAACCCAATCCAGACTTTCTGGCACTGGTCGAGAAGTACGAGAAAGCCGAAAAGACCTACAAAGCAGAACTAGATTCCTACGACGCACGCTACCAGTACTATCTAGAATCACTCGACGATACTGAACATCGGCAAGCTCAACAAAACCTGACACAGGCTGAGGAAAGACTGAGCGCGACACCACCTCCCAACGGACCTGAAGTAAGTCCCGAATACGCAGCTGCTCAAATCGAATACCAAACGGCTAAGATACTCGCCGATTCAATAACGCTTCCGATGGCCATCGAGCCACAGAAGCCCTACCCGCACCACCTGAAAATCCTCGAAGACCTCTACCTCGTACCGAGTACGCTAATCATTAGCGAAGAAAAAACGCCGTACGAGTACACGAGCAAAGAGCTTGTATATCGCTTCGAGGCAAAAGCCCCCATCACGCTCGAATCACCCGCAGTTGAAGCGCTCGAGGTGAAATCCGCCGTAACCATCAACCAGAAACGCAAGTGGACCCAAAACGTCGGAGTCGATCCTCGCGATCCAGCGGTCGATGACGGTACGTATTCCCAAAGCGAATACGATTCCGCATTGGATATCTTCGGATTGGAGTTCAGCTACTACTGCAACGAAGAGCTCGCCAAGCTCCTGGAAACGGCGAAATCAAAGCTCGCCGACAAGGCCGAGACAGCAGGGCTTCACCAAGTCCTCATGCTGCTCGCGCTGAAAAACGTGACCTCGCCCGGCAATGTGCCCAGGCTAGACGAGAAGGAACTCAACGCCCTAGCCGAGTTCGCCACAAGTCACCAAGTTTCTCCGACCGAGTTCCGAGCGCATTGCCTCGCAAAACTGCTCTCCAAAACAGAGTTTGCCCACCTCGCCAACGAGGAAGAAATCGCTCGAATCCTCTAAGGCATGTCACCTCCTCGCTGATTTCCTTTAAAGCCTGACGCCCCATGTCGCCAGGCCCTTCCACCATACAGCCTTCAGCAAACGCCCATGACTCTTCGCTACGCGCTCCTCATCATCGCAATCCCCATCTGCGGCTTAACGAACGCAAATGCACAAGAGCTAGACTCCCTAAAGGATGCCACCGACCGGTGGATACAGACGAGAAACAGGATCTCGAAAGAGAAGAGCCAATGGGTCACCGAGAAGGAGCTGCTCGAAGGCTCGGTCGATACGCTCAGCTCCACAGAGGAAATCCTCACCGACAATGTTGAAATCCTCGAGATGCAGAGCCGACAAATCTCTGCTGGGATCGCAAAGGCAGAAGCAAAAGTCGCCCAGTTCGAAAGAACGAACAACATCATCGAATCGCAAGTTTCCGTATACGAAAAAAGGATACAACAGCTTTCCAAACGCCTACCGCCGCCACTGCTCGACAAGATTGAGCCGCTGCTAAGAAAGATCCCCAGCCAAGAAACCAGCAGCGTACCGATTCCCAACAGGCTGCAAAACGTCGTCGCCATCTCGACGCTCATAGATGAATTCAACAACGACCTAATCCTAGCCCACACCATCAAGGAACTCGAAAACGGAAGCGTCATCGAGGTGCGGGTTCTCTACTGGGGGCTGGCCGGAGCCTACGCATCAAATATCGACGGAAGCAAAGCCTGGGTCATCACTCCCGCAGACACGGAGTGGAAATGGACTCCAGCCGGAGAAAACAGTCTCGCCATTAAAGCCCTCTTCGATGTCTACGACAAGACAGTCGATCCTGCCTTAATCCAAGTCCCCTTTTCATTCACCAAGGAAGGAGGCGAAAAGTGAAGCTCGCGCGTGCCATCAAAGCAACAAGCCTCATCGCTGCCTCGATCGCCCCCTCCATTTGCGCCGGCCAAGCAGAAGCGGAATTCGCCGTTCTGATCGACCGCACCCAAGAAAGGATAGAGACCAGCCTCGACGAATACCAAAGCTTCCTGGAGCAAACCCAGACCGAAAAGCTCGAGCTTGTCACAAAAATCAACGAAATTGAAAACCGCCTCGTGAAGCTCAGGCAGAGCGAACTGCTCGCTAGACGCAATGCT
>JBNKSG010000075.1:8565-15790 GCA_050297195.1 Opitutaceae bacterium
ACTGCAAACTCGTGTCAAAGCGCTCGATACGCAGGCCCAGTATTCCCAAGGGGTGCTCTCAGAATACCTGACGAACTTCGAAAGCCGTATCCATATATCGGAGGACCAGATCTACCTGGAACCCCTTCGAACCACCCGAGAAACCCTCAACAATGCCCCCGACAACCCAGCGGATCGCCTTCCCATCCTCTTCGAATCGCTCGAGCTCGGCATCGCTCGACAAGAGGCCCTCGTAGGTGGACGTCGGTTCGAAGGCAAAGCAATCACTCCGCTCGGCGGGGTGACGGACGGGGCGATTGCCGTAGTCGGACCAGTCGCATTTTTCAGCGGAACGGACGGTACCGCCGCCGGCCCGCTCCTATTCAATTCCGGTACGATCGAACCGGGGCTTTCCGCCATCCCTCCCGAAGATGCAGAACAACTGAAAGCTGTCCTCCGCTCCGGAAGCGGACTCCTCCCCCTCGACAGCTCGCTAGGAAGCGCCCTCGTCCTCAAGCAAGCGAAAGGCACCGTCACGGAGCACATCGCAAAAGGCGGCTGGGTCGGCTACGCTATCCTAGTCCTCGGCGCCCTCGCCATCCTCGTCTCCCTCTTCAAGCTGCTAGACCTTCGAAAGGTTCGCGTCCAAGAACCAGGCGACCTGAGTACCATCGCAGAAACCGCTGCAAGCGGAGCCTTCGACGCCGCCAAGGCGAAGATCGCGTCACTCAAAGGTCCTATCTACAAAATGCTAACCATCGGTATCGAATTTTCGGACACAGATACCGATACGCAGCTCGACGCCATGGAAGCCTCCATTCTCCGCGTCCGACCTCAGCTCGAGAGATTCCTCCCAATCCTAGCGACCACTGCAGCCGTCGCCCCACTCATGGGCCTACTCGGAACGGTCGTTGGCATGATCAAAACCTTCACCCTCATCGAAGTATTCGGCACTGGCGACGCGAAGTCCCTTTCCTCAGGGATTTCGGAAGCTCTCGTAACGACCGAACTCGGACTTATCGTAGCGATTCCAGCCCTCATTTTCCACGGTCTCTTCACCCGGATCATGCGCAGCCGAATCGGTGCGATGGAACAAATCGCCACCGACTTCAGCCGCCTCGTATTCTCGCTCAAAAAGAAAGGAAAAGAAGCGGAATGAGCACCAGCTGGGCGAGTACGGTTTGGGAAACCATTCTTAGCGGCGGCCCTATAATGGCAGCTCTGCTGGCCCTCGCCTTCCTGCTCTACCGCAATATCATCGGGCTCTTCCTCTTCACCAATCGGCTCGACGCCCGAGCCGTATTCATAGAGCAATCACAAGATTGCTCTCGAGCTGCCATCCAGGATTTCCGGGACAACCTATCCCAGATCGTTCGCGCCCAACTCACTTACGCGAACGTCCTAATCGTCGCGGCTCCCTTGCTGGGTCTGCTAGGAACCGTGATCGGGATGCTCGACACCTTTAAGGGAATCGGAGCCGAAGCGAGTCAGGATACCACCAAGGCCGTCGCCGACGGAGTAAAGGTAGCCCTAATAACCACCCAAACAGGGCTCATGATCGCGATCTTAGGATTTTTCCTCACCCAGCTCATCGGTCGTCTCTACCGAGCGAAGGACCTCCAACTTCTCGAACTCGAAATCGAGACTCTCCAGAAAAGAGCCACCCAATGAAACGCCGCAAATCCGCCAACGACCAAACGGACAACGTCGACATCAACCTATCTCCGATGATCGACTGTATCTTCATCCTCCTGATATTCTTCATCGTCACAACGGTCTTCGTCGAGGAGAGCGGCATCGAGGTCAACAAGCCACAGGCCGCCTCCGCCCAGGCTTTGGACAAAAACTCGATCCTTATCGCGATCTCAGATGGAGACAGGGTCTTCTATGGCGGCGAGGAGATCGGCGTATCCGGCGTTAGGCCACGTATCCAAAGAATACTGGCAACCGAGGAGTCCGACGTTATCATCCAAGCAGACGCCTCCGCCAGCCATGGCACCTTCGCTCGAGTCTACGGCGAAGCCAAAGCAGCAGGCGCTCAGCGAATACACTTCGCCACCGACCAGTAACCACCTTAACGACATGAACCTGCTCGAGAAACGGCTAAGAAAAAGCAAGCGAAGCCCGATCACCTTCCTTGGAGGTGCCGTGCTTGCCGTTGCCGTTTTCCTGTCCATGGGCCTCACCCAGCTCGGAATCGACTTCACGCCTCCCGAGCAGCCGGAGCCTCTCACAGAATTCCACCTGCCTCCCCCGCCCCCACCTCCTCCAGCAAAGGTCCCGCCAAAAAAGACTCAAGTATCCATCAGTTTCAACCTGCCAGCCACCGCAGGACCTGCCGATGTACCACTCGGCTTCCTCGATGTGGACTTCGGGCTAACTCCCAAGAAACTCACTCAAAATAGCGTCAACGTCGCTGAAACGATCGAAAACTTCGAAACAGACGGGATCGAAGACCTCTCCGTCTACGACTACAAGGACGTCACCGAGAAACCATCCGTTTCCTACCGGCCCAACCTTACGATCCCGGGCAAGCTCATCGGCAACACCCGCAAGCCCGTCCCCTTCACCTACATCTGCCGCATCGACCTGCGCGGACGGGCCACCGATATCCATATCATCGATACGCCCTACCCGGAAGCCATTCCTCTCATAGTAGAATTCGTACGCGGACACCGATTCAATGTCGCCAAAAAGGACGGAAAACCCGTCCAGTGCATCGTTCGCCGCAAAGGCACTTACATCCCTTCCTCCAGCAAGAGCCCCTTCTCCATATGAACCTCCGCAAAGCCTTCGCCATCGCATTGATCGCATTTCCCCTCGCATCCAGCTTCAAAGCGCGGGAAATGGGCGAGCCAGATCTCGCCAGCGACGAGTTCATGGAACGCTTCACCGCGAGCTACGGTGTGCTCTCAGAGAAGGAGCCTCCTCTCAACGATATCGAAGTCGTCATGCTGAAGAAGGTCGCGCCCCTGATTCGTATCAACAAGACGCAGGCCCAGAACTTTCTCCAGAGCATGATCAACTCAGAGGAAAAACACAGCGCCTCCTTCAACTACCTGCTCGGCAACATCTACTTCGAAAACAACGAATTCCTGCTGGCCGAAAACCAATACAAGGCCGCGATCGAAGCCTTCCCGGACTTCCAGCGAGCCTGGACAAACCTCGGCGTCCTAAAACTGAAATCGGGCGATACCCAAAGCGCCCTCATTTCCTTCCTCAAGGCGGTCGAGCTCGGCGATTCCAAAGGCGGGACCTTCGGCATGCTGGGCTACTGCCATTTCGCCGAAGGGAACTATATTTCCGCAGAAGTCGCCTACAATCGAGCCGTCCTCGCCGAACCCAACAATCTGGATTGGCTCGAAGGCAAAGCCCAAACCTACCTCAAGGCAGAACGCTACGTAGAAGCGATCCGCATGCAGGACGAACTCATCTCCCGCCGCCCCCGCCACGCCGATTACTGGTTAGCCCAGACGAACGCTTACCTTGGAATGAAAGACTACGCCAAGGCAGCCCGTAACCTCGAAATAATCCACTCGCTCGGCGAAATCGACTTCCAATCCCTCCACCTTCTGGGCGGTCTCTACGCGAAGCTGGAAATGTGGATTCCCGCTCGCGACGCCTACCTGCAAGCCGCCCAATACGCCCGCCCCAGCGACACCAACTTTCTCGTGCAAGCCGCTAAGCTGCTGGTCCACAACAAAGAGACAGACGCCGCTCGCGAGCTCTACTCCAAGATCGATATCGACGCAGAAAAGCTCAGTTCAGAAGCCCTCTGTGACTTCAAAGTCGTTGGCGCCGACCTCGCTGCTGAAGCCGGAGACACCGCGACCGCAATCGCCCTGCTCGAAGAAGCCGAAAAGATCATCCCTACAAATGGCAGAACTCTGATACGCCTCGCTCGGCTTCATGCAGGCAACGGCAATCTCCCCAAAGCCTATCTCCTATTGGACAGGGCCGAGATGGATCCAACATCTGAATACAACGCTCTACTCACCCGCATAAAGCTCCTCATCGACGAGGACCGCTTCGAGGAGTCCCAGGTCTACGTCGGAAGAGCCTTGAAGCTCGATTCCAGCGAAACTATCCAGTCGCTCTACTCTCAAATCGAACAAGCCGCTAAAGCCAGCGCGGGCGAAAACTAGATCTCATCCAAATCCCGCACGCAGCCGTCGCTTTCCAACGGCACGAGAATCACGCGATCTCCCTCCTGAGCGATAAGCTCCCGAGCTCCCTTATCTCCCTTCAGGGCCAGAAGCGGATCGAAACAACGTGCGGGAAAGCAGACCGGATGCCCACGCTTCCCATCAAAACAGGGTTGAACAATGGCGTTTCCGCCCGCCTGCATAAAAGCCGCCCGGACACTGGCAACATGCTCACGTTTCAGTCCCGGCAAATCCCCCAACCCTACAAGCACCCCTTCCAAACCCATCCCCTGCAGAGACTGAACCCCGCTAGCCAAACTCGTGCCCACCCCTTCCTTGTAGTTGGGATTGAATACAGAACGGATTCCTCTCGCGCCCAATAGCTTGTCCACCCTTTCCGACTCGTGCCCCGTTACGACCACCAGCCCTTCCAGCCCAATCCCTTCAAACGCATCAAGAACGCGACACAAGAGCGGCACTCCCTCGACTGCGTGCAGCAATTTATTCCTTGGACCGAAGCGCTTCGATGAGCCCGCAGCCAAAACTACAGCGCCCAGCTTCATGGCTGCATCCGGTTTCGCTCCTGGATTAATTGGGCCACGATACTGATCGCGATTTCCGCCGGTGTCTTGCTGCCGATGTCGATTCCCACCGGCCCAAATATCCGAGAGAGATCTTCCTCTCCGAAACCCATTTTCGCCAAACGCTTCCAACGAGCCGCATGGCTACGCTTGCTCCCCAAGGCCCCGATATATCCACAAGCAGTTCCCAGAGCCGCTTCGAGCGCATTGTCATCAATTTTCGGATCGTGAGTGATCGCGACCAGCGCGTCCAAACGCCCCAGTCCGTAACGGGCTAGCGCGATCGCAGGCCATTCGACATGAAGCGCGTCCGGGCTGGACTGGAAGCGATCTTCGCGAGCATAACTATCCCTCGGGTCAATCACCACGACTTCGTACTGGAGCATTTTGGCAGCCGATGCCAAGTGCAACGCGATATGGGAAGCCCCGATCACGAACAGTCGCTTCCGGCGGCCAAGGAAGCGATAGAGCACACGCTTTCCGCCTTCCTCCACCTCGCTCGTTTCTCGGCGACCGGCTTCGTCAAAGTCCAAGGAATGCGTTTCTCCATCCGTCCGCCAGACACAAGGAACATGCTCGTCGATCGACTGGATAATTTGATCGACGAACGTATCATTCGTTTCACTACGCAGGTGCGGAGCAGGCTCCACCCTTACCTCGATCAACCCGCCACAAGATAGCTCGATTTCCCAATGGAAGCCCTCTCCTGGTCCAAACTTCAGCCAACGCGCCTTCCCATCTTCCAAGCACAAGCGAGCCGCCTCGATAACTTCGTGCTCCACACATCCAGCGCTCACCGAGCCAATGAAACGGACCCCATCCGCGTGGATGGCCAAGACCGAACCGACACCTCGCGGCGATGGTTTGCTTGCCTTGACCACAGTCGCCAAGGCAAAGCGTTCTCGCGAGACAAACCAATCCCTAAGCTGCGGCCAAATGTCTTGCATGCCCAACTAACGATGCACGGAAGCCATCGATTCCTCCCGACTTTCCGCTTCCACACGATTCGCCGTCGCCTTGCGTCCAAACACTCGCAGCAAGGCAAAAACCGCCGCCGGATACAGAACGTAAAACAGCCAAAGCGGCATGCCATGCGCGACCGAAAGGTAACCGAACAAGCCGGACAAGGTCACCGTCGCCAACGCATAATAAAGTTGCGTATTCACATGGGCGATATGATCGCATCCCGAGGATATAGAAGACAGCACGGTCGTATCGCTGATCGGACTACAATGGTCTCCAAAAATTGCCCCATCCAAAACGGCGGCCGCAGTGAGCAGGTAGATGATAAAGGATCCGGGTTCCAGCGCTCCCATCTCTCCAGCCATCGGTAGCATAATCGGAATCAATATCCCCATCGTGCCCCAGCTCGTACCGGTCGCAAACGACATGACCGACGCCATCATGAAAGTCAGCAAAGGAAGGATCCAGAGCGGAATGTTGCCGCCCAACATAGCGACAAGGTAGTTGGCAGTTCCAAGGTTTTCGCAGATCTCCCGCATGGCCCAAGCCATCGCGAGAATAAAGATTGCCATCCACATCGTCGAAAAAGCCCGCCCGTAAGACTGAAGGACATCGCGAACCTTCAAAACGCCTTGGGCAAGTGGAAGAGCGACCGCCACGAGGCCCGCCAGCAGCGACGCAATTAGCATGGCAGGCATCACCCCCGCATCGCTTCCCTTGCTCGGATCGTAGACCGCCGCCCCGAAAGCATTGCGCCACCCCACGAAGCTGGAGAGCGAATTCACTTCGCCGGAGCTTTCCAAACGGCTTTGCCCCAGTATCACGATTCCAACGACAATCCCTACCAGCAGAATCAGTATCGGAACAAGCGCGTTCACCCAACGAGGCTTAACCTCCCCAACCGATGCCATCTCGGGACGAGCCGACAACAGCTGGTGCGAATCGTCGATCACCTTGCCCTCATGAAACGCGCGACGCTCGGCGCTCAACATCGGCCCGAAATCCCGCCCGGAAGCGGAATTCATGAAAACGAAAATCAGAGTACCGATGCAATAAAAGCGCAGCGGCAAGACCTCTATCAACATACCGTATCCAGAAAGCGCGACACCCTGCTGGGCCGCGACATCCCCGAGAAGATAGATCTCGAACGCGACCCAAGTCGAAAGCAACGCGAGCCCTGCGACTGGCGCAGTCGTGGAATCGACCAAGTAGGCAAGCTTCTCCCGCGAAATCTTCCAACGATCCGACAGCTTTTGCATGGTGGTTCCCACCACCACCGTGTTCGAATAGTCATCGAAGAAGATCAGCAGTCCGCTGAGCCCGATCGCCAATTTCGCGCGGCGACGCCCTTTCGCGAATCGCTCCATCACCTTCACCAGACCATCAAGACCACCGCTCTTGGCCATCACGTGGACCATTCCCACCAAGGCCAACAGGAAGAGGACGATCAAGATGCTGAACTGCGACAAGGCCGGCTTGATCAAGAAGTCGTTCACTCCAAGCACCGCAGTGGCCAAGGGATTCAAGCCATAGGAAAGGAAGGACCCCACCGCGAAG
>JBNKSG010000076.1:0-15602 GCA_050297195.1 Opitutaceae bacterium
TCTGCTTCGATTTGGGCGCGAACCAGCAAAGAGCTTATTTGAAGACACGCCCTAGTAGGCAGACAAGAGTTTTAGGCTTCCAGGGGCGTTCGCGTGAAGCGGACGCCTTTTTGCGTAGCGCGGAGCTTCAGCCCACGACCGCCGGTTGGAGCTTACGACGCTGCGTAGCGTATTGGAATACGGATACAAAAAGTCCCCTCTCGATTCGTGAGAGGGGACTTGTAGAGTTTTAGTTGAAGGCAGTCGTTCGTTTTTCGCTTATGGGCAAGTGGAGGCGAGATTGTTCTCGTCGTCACGTTGCTTCGCGATGGCGACTTCCATTTCCAGCTCCATCTTCGTGTCGATGCGGTAGAAGAAGACCGCTGCGGCTGCGAGAATGGCCACGCCAGCGGGGATCAAGCTCATCAAGAGCCTCATGCCTTCAATGGTTTCGGGCGATTGCGCTTGGTTGGCGACATAGCCGAAGGTGTATTCAAGCATCCAGAACGCGATGGCAGGACCGAGCGACCAGCCGATCTTCATGGAAGAGGTACCAGTCGATAGCAGCAGTCCTGTGGTGCGGTGACCGAGTTTCCATTGTCCGTAGTCGGCGGTGTCGGCGAGCATGGACCAGAAAAGGGCCATCAGCGGGGCGGTAAGGAAACAGCTGATCACTTGGTGAACGAGCAGGATGGTGAGGTTGTCGTAGGGCAACCAGTAGAATACCGCGAGCAGGAGGGCGTTGACTAAGGTGAGGCTGACGTAGGCCTTCTTTTTGCCGCCCAAAATCTGAGTGATTTGCTTGGTTAGCAGGACGCCGCCGGCTTGGATGGCGCCGCCGACGCCGAGGTAGGTTCCGACCCAGAGCTCGTTGCCCGAAACGTATTTGAAGAAGTGGGCGGTGGTACCGGCGCGGATGGAGACCCAGAGGATCGTGAGGATGCTGATGAGGATGACGGCTCTCCATGGCCCGTTTTTGGCTGCCATGAGCAAGTCTTTGCGGATGTCGCTCTTCTGGTTCTTGGGCGGCTCGATGCGTTCCTTGGTCGTGAAGAAGGTGGTGAGGAAGAGTGCGGCTGATAGGACACCAAAGATTCCCATGGTGACGGAGTAGCCCATCTGGTCGTTTCCTTTTCCGAAGAACTTGACCAGGTACAGCATGCTGAAGCTGACGGTAGTGGTGCCGAGGAACGCCCCGAGGAAACGGAAGGAGTTGAGGAGCGTGCGCTGGTCGGAGCGCGGAGTCATCACGCCCATCAAGGCGGAGTAGGGAACGTTGATGGCCGTGTAAGCCATCATCAGCAAGGTGTAGGTGACGTAGGCGTAGACCAGCTTTTGGTTTTCGCCGAGGTCGAAGGTGGTGAAGGTCATGACGCCGAGCACGACCCAGAATGGCAGAATCCAAATAAGCCAAGGGCGGAACTTCCCGTATTTGCTCTTGGTACGGTCAGCGATGATGCCCATGATCGGGTCGTTGATCCAGTCCCAGGTGCGGGTAACCAAAATCATGTAGGCGAGGGCGCCAGCCGAGATTCCAAACACGTCTGTGTAGAAAATGGCGAGGTAGTTCATGAATACGCCGAAGTAGAGACAGGAAGCCAGGTCTCCGGAGGCGTAGCCGAGTTTCTCCGACATTTTCAATGGCGGAGCCGCGTGTTTCTTTTCAGGGGTGGACTGCATAATCTTATTGTTGAGTGCTGGTTGTCGGGGGAAATAAAGGGAAGGGAGGGAGTAAGTTACGGGGAGCTTTCCGCTTTAGGGGTAAATCGCAATGTGAAAGTTTGAGGGCGTTAGTCGTTGAGAGTTTGATGATGTTCTTCGCTCGATGTGCCCGAATGTAACGAGGATTCAAGTGAAATCCCTTTTGGAAACCGCGTAGGCTGCGGATTGCTTGGTCCGGAAGTTCCTCTTGCGGAACCGCGAAGGGCGCCTGCTAGTTACGGGCGCCCTTGTGGTGTGGATAATTTGAATACGCTGCTGCTTACTTGACGCGAAGGGCGTCGATGCGGTCGATGAGAGGATCGTTCGCTTTGGCCATGTACTCGAGATTTCTGTCGATGAGCTCGTTGCGCTGGGCGACGCACTTGGCGCTGTAGAGCGGATCGGCTGGCGTGTGGGTCACGTAGTCGACGAGCTGGTCGATAGTAGAGGTGGCGACATGCAGGCGGGTATCGCTGGAAGCGTAGTAGATGTAGACTTCGCCTTCGTCGGTCACGATGGTGCCGTTGGTGAAGGCCACGTTCATGACGTCGCCCACCAGCTCCTCGCCTTCGGGGGCGATAAGGAAGCCGCCGGGGGAGTGGGTGAGCTTGCTCGGATCTTCCAGCGATGTCATGAAAGCGTAGATGACGTAGCGCAGGCCGCTGGCGCAGGCGCGCACGCCGTGGGCGATGTGGAGCCAGCCCTTGGGCGTTTTGATGGGGGCGTCGCCTTGGCCGTTTTTGACTTCCTTTATCGTGTGGTACTCGCGGGAATCGATGATGCTTTGCTTGTCGACGACGGCGTTGGTCATGTCGTCGCAGAGTCCCCAGCCGATGCCGCCGCCGGAGCCGGCGTCGATGAAGCCGTCTTGCGGCCGGGTGTAGAGGGCGTACTTGCCGTCTACGAACTCGGGGTGGAGCACGACGTTGCGCTGCTGGGCGGATGAGGTCTTGAGGTCGGGCAGGCGTTCCCAGGTCTTGAGGTCCTTGGTCCGCGCGATGCCACACTGGGCGACGGCGGAGGAAAGGTCGAAAGGTGCGGCGTCGGGGTCCTTGCGTTCGGTACAGAAGAGTCCGTAGATCCAGCCGTCCTCGTGCTGGGTGAGTCGCATATCGTAGACGTTGGTGTCCGGCACCTCGGTTTCCGGCATGGTGACGGGGTGGTCCCAGAAGCGGAAGTTGTCCACGCCGTTGGGGCTTTCGGCGATGGCGAAGAAGGACTTGCGGTCGTTGCCTTCTACGCGGGCGCAGAGGTAGAACGTGCCGTCGAGTTGGATGGCTCCGGAGTTGAAGGCGCAGTGGACGCCGATGCGCTCCATGAGGCGCGGATTGGTCTCGGGGTTGAGGTCGTAGGACCAGAAGAGGGGAGCGTGCTTTTCGGTGAGGACCGGATTTTGGTAGCGGTGGAAGATTCCGTTGCCCGGCTCCACGGGAGCGTTTGGCTGGGCGAGGTAAGATTCGTGGGCTTCGACGAGCTGGGAGAGACGGGTTTCGTATGTGCTCATTTTAGGGGAGTTTATCGATTTTTCGGAAAGATTGGCTTTGGGGTGCCGGGGCGAGGGCGTTGCTGCTCGCCTTAGTCCTGTTGGATGCGTTGCAGCATTTCGAAGCAGGCTCGAGCGTTGTGGTAGGATGATTTCCAGGGTCCGGCTTTTTCCATTTCCATGGGCGCGCCGTCGGCTTGACGTCCCCAGAGCCATTCGCCGTTTGCCCGGTCGACGATGGAGTTTTTGATGAAGTCCCAGATCTTGAGGGCAGCGCTGAGGAAACGGGTGTCGCCGGAAAGTTGATACGCGTTGAAAAACCCGACGACGCCTTCGGCTTGCGGCCACCAGTGCTTGTCTGTATCGGGAGCCTTTCCTTCGTGGAATTCGTAGTTCACGGCGTTGTCGGCAGGGTCCACTCCCGTTTGTAGGACGAGTTCTGCCATCTCGATGGCGAGTTTCTTAAATTCGACCTCGAGCTCGGCGTCGCCGATGATTTCTGCGGCTTCGAAGAGCAGCCAGCTGCCTTCGATGTCGTGTCCGGGAGAAACCACGGAGTCGAGGAGCTTCCAGTCCATGTCGTAGTACAGGCCGAAGCGAGGTGTATCCGGTAGGATGATACGGTAGGCGATTGTTCTCAACACGCGTCTGCAAGCGGCCTCGACCTTTGGCGAGGGGGAGATCTTTTGCAGGTTGGCGTAGGCCTCGATGACGTGCAGGTGGTTGTTCATCGTCTTCGGGGCGTCGAGGTCTTCGGCGCCCAAGCGCATTTTCTCCAGGGGAGTCCAATCCGCAGCGAAGGTTTCGAGGTAGCCCCCGCTATGGGAATCCCAGGCTTTTTCCTCGATTAGGTGGAAGAGGGAATTCGCCCGCTGGAGGCTGTCCTGGTCTTGGGTCGCGGCGTAGTGCTCGGAAAAGGCGTAGATGCAGAAGGCTTGCCCGTAGCACTGCTTCTTGGTCTCGGCAGGCTGGCCGTCGGGGGCGAGCGCCCAGTAGTAGCCACCGTTTTCCGTGTCGGCGAACTTCATGGCAAGCACCTGCTTGGCGTGGTCGGCGAGCTCCCGGTATTCCCTCTTCCCGAAGAGGGCGAAGGCGCGGCTGTAGGTCCAGAGCAGGCGGGAGACCATGATCAGGCCGAGGGGCGTATCGGGCAGGGCTTGATTCGCGGAATCTAGGGAGGGGGTGAAGCTGTCGGTGGTTCGCAGTCGCTGCCAAAACGGTAGGATGTTCTCGAACAGCTCGTCTTTCAGCTCGTTTCGTAGGGTTTTTAGGTTGTTGGGAGCCATGGTTTTTCAGTCGGTTAAATGCGTCCGGGGGACGTCTTGCGATGGGGAAGGTCTAGCTTTCATTGAAGTAGCGTCACGGTTATAGCCGTAATTATTCTAAATTGTAATGAGAAATGGAGTAATTTTCCTTTGCTCAATTTACTGATTTGTGGGATGGGAGGATCCGCACGAACCGAACTCAAACGAACCATGATCGAACGACCACGAGTGGCCATTGTTTTAAGAGGCTGGCTGGAGGAGAACCTGAACCTTCTGCACAGTCTCGCTAAGTTTAAACGCTTCAACGCGAATTGGCATGTCTTCGTAGACGACCTGGCTCGCGGGGCGGAGGACCCGGACTGGCTGCTAGACCAAGGTTGGGATGGCATCCTCTGCAAGGAGAATTCGGACTCCCTCTTTCGCAAGGCCCGAGAGCGCGGGATTGCATGCGTGGACCTTTCGGATTCTGGGACGCTGCGGGAAGGCTGCCCGAAGATTCGTCCCAACAACATCGCGGCGGGGCATCTTGGGGCGGAGCATTTCGTGGAAAAGGGATTTCGCAATTTCGCGTTTTGCGGCTTCGAGGGAGACCTGTGGTCGGAGGAACGTCGTGACGGCTTTGTGGAAGGGCTGGTCCTAGCCGGCAAGAAGAGCACGACCTTCGAAACGGTTTACCCGGGAATCAGCCAACCGGCTTGGGAGTTTGCCGAGGAGGACGAAATGGCAAGGTGGTTGAAGACCTTGCCCAAGCCGGTCGCGATTTTCGCCTGTAACGATCTGCGGGCGGTGCACGTGGTGAACGCCTGCCAGCAAGCGGATTTCCGAGTGCCGGAGGAGGTGGCTATATTAGGGGTCAACAACGACAGCGCCCGTTGCGAGCTGAGCGCGCCGTCTGTATCCAGTATTCCGATCGACGTATCCGAGTATGCCCGCGTGGCGGGCGCGACTTTGGAAGCCTTGATGGGAGGAGCGGATCCTAAGGACTACGAAAAGGTGACCTTGATCGACCCGCGGGAGGTCGTGACGCGGCGTTCTACTAGCATCCTCGCCGTAGAAGATCAAGCGGTGGCGCAGGCCTTGAATCTGATCCGGGAGCGGGCGTGCAAGGGAATCACGGTGGAGGAAGTCGCCAAGGCGGTGCACATTTCGAGAAGTCTCCTGGAGAAGCGTTTTCGGCAGTACGTGGGGCGTTCCCCGCAGGTGGAGATTCGCCAAGCCCAGGTGATCCAGATCAAGCAGATGCTTGCGGAAACGGAGTACTCGCTGGCCCATATCGCCGAGATGGCGGGCTTCGAGCATCCGGAGTACATGAGCGTTGTATTCAAACGGCTAACACGCACGACACCTAGCGCCTATCGGCGAAAGAGCAAGGAACTGGCTTCGGTGGGACTGTAGGGGGGGGGGGGGGGACCAAATCCAAAAATGATAGACGTCCCAGGGCGGACGATTACCTCAAAGGCGACCAGCTTTGCCGCATCTACGAAACGCGTCCCGAGGTTTGCCGCCAATTCGAAGTCGGCAACGATCAGTGCCGCGAAGCAAGGACGCGGCTGGGAGTAGGGAGGTGACGCTCGTTTCTATTCCCTTCAGCAAAGCCGCACCTCTTCGCTACAGTAAGGTAATCGACGATCCTGATCTAATGTATCGCAATATAGGATACGTAGATTCCCTCATCTGTATTTTTGATGGTTGTCGCACTGCTTGGTACGGTTTCGAGCGAAGCGACACTCGAGAGCATTCGGTCCGAGACATCCAGATTCCGGCGGGATTCCGTTTCCGTCAACGGGTGCAAAGTAACGGCAAATGACCTTGATTGACTTCAAGCTCACTTTTCTGATTCAATCCATTGTCCTGAATTAGACTGCGACAAAATCATCAGTAGGTCCAAAACATGTATTTTTCCGATAGCGAACGTGATGCGATTCGAAACTGTGAGTACTCAATCCATTGCCACGAGGTTGTAATTCAACAGGAGGAATTAGAAGACGGATTCAAGCTCAATGGCTATGGAATCATCAAAATGGAGAGTAATGGCAACATTGTCTTGGAGTTTGTTTGCACCGGATGCAACAAGAGCCTCTTAGATGTTCAACAGCTTCCAGAAGACAAAATCGATCAAAAGCAAAACCTGAGACTGCAAGCGAATGCCATTGGCGGCACGGTCTTCGAATCGAGCAATTTTAGCTTTTATACTCCGTCATTTGGTGGTTCAATACTCCCTAGAGTATATTATATAGCACTACCAAAGATTACTTTTCTGGATGGCATTAAGTCCGATAAAGAAGTCCTGTACATGGAGATGTCTCACAAATCTCAAATACCTCCAAACCATAAAAATGAGACAAAGAGCACTTATGGAAGAAGTACTTTATCTTGGAATCAAACAAATCTAAATCATGAGGGTATTGATATTAGGTTTATACAGCATTCGGAACATCTTGAGATTAGCGCAATTGGAAAAAAGCTAGATGTCGAGAACATAAAAAATTCAATAACCCTATACTTGGGTTTGTCATCTGGCTCTCTTGCTACTCCTTATTATGAGCGTATTGAGAGAAAGGGGGAGCAAAAAGGAATCATCTACTCGACGCATAAAAGAACATTAAAGAACTTTATTCCACCTCCCCTTAGTCAATTTGTTCATGATGATAATAGAAACCTCATAAGTGATTCTCATTATGAATTATTTTATAACATATTAAGTCTCTCGCGCAATGAAAGGCAATTATTTGACAGTGTTTTTTCAAACTGGAAAAGGGTTTGGTACTCATTTATGTCGCCAGTTCTTAGTGTTCAGTCGCTAACTCTTTCTATATCAATCGAGGGGATTTTGAACGATGCTTACATTCCACTTATGGAGAGATGGGATCGGAGCAAAGAAGACGAGAAGGAAAAGGAAAAGGTGTTGGAGCTTGTTAATCAGATGAGTGGCTTGTCTGAGAAGAGCATTTCAAGGCTTTGTAGTCAAGTTGGAGCGTGGGGAAAGTACTATCCAAAGAAAGTGCTAGAGAGATTGAAGGAAGCGAAAGCGATTGAGGAAATACATATAACAAGCTGGATTTCTATGCGAAATGCAGCTACCCACCCTAGATTGTCTGAGGAGAACGAAATAAAAAAACGAAAAGACCTACAGAGGGTTACGAGGTGTCTTGGATTGTTTTATAGGCTAATTCTTAACATCTTTTCATATTGCGGACCTATGAATGCCTTTGAAGAACCACGAGAAAGAAAGTTCATTATGTATAGTTCCGTAAGGCTAACTAGAGATTGAAGCTATAATTGGATTCTAGCAAATCGACCATTAATACATAACTCAAGAAGTGCCTCTCGGAATCTCGTTCTCAATTGTTGCTATAAATTGCCCCGGCTTCAGGTCGCCTGCGATCGCAAATTCCGGGCCTTGGCTTTTTGCCAATAGCTCGACGTCTTCCGCTTGTTTCTGGCGGAAGGCAACCAGGTTGTCGCAATCGTCGCTAGCGTAGGGTGCATTTGCAGAATTCGGGTTCGGGTTCCCGGAGCCTACATTGGGAGAAACCTTTTCAGTTGGTTGAAGAATTCCCGAGGCTGCGGCCGGAGCTGGGAGTCGCTTCGAGCTTCATTTTCCAAGTCGGATTCGTTCTGATCGGGCAGGCTATCGCGTGACAACAGTCTTCGCTCGGCAAGCGAGCTACGCCCTGTCATGAGCACGTGTCTCGTCGGCGAACTCCTCGAGTGTCGCTTCGCTCGGTACCCACGTTGTAGTGGATTTCGAGCGACCGAGAAACGATGCGCAATGGGGAGCGGCTGGAGGCCGAGGATATTACCTTCCTCGAAAGGTTTGGTAGTATTCCTGCGTGAGCATCTCCAGATCGTCTTGGGAGCGAGTGGGGATGGAGGAAAGCTTCTCGATCAAGGCCTTCGCATCCTTTTGTTTGCCGAGCATGATCGAGGTCTTTGCAAGGATGACGTAAATCTCGGGATTGGAGGGTTCTCTTTTCAGAGCGGTTTGGGCCTCGCGGCGGGCTTCGCCAACCTTGCCTTCCATGAGGAAGATCATCGCTAAGTGGACATACGAGCGGCCTTCATGCGGCTGGATGCGTTTCGCTTCTTCGAATTCGGACTTCGCCTGGTCGTAGAGCCCTATCATCGCGAACCGACGTCCGTTGATGAAGTGAAGGTAGGCGGAGCTTGGGCAAAGGCGGAGAGCTTCTTCTAGCGTTGAGCTAAGGGTCTTGTAGTCCTTTGCTTCCATGAGGACATGAACCAGGGAAGACCATGCTTCGGCATCCTTGGGATCGGCTTCTACCGCTTTCTCAAACTGAGCTTTGCCGTTCTTGGCATCGCCTTGCTCTAGCAAGAGATTGCCCAATTGGCGATGATACGAGCTCGAGGAGGGATCGAGGGAGAGGGCCTTTTCGAGCAAGCGTTTGGATTGCTCCTTGTCGGTGGATACGGCGGCAGCGACGCTGAGCTGATAGGGATCGTAGCAATCCTTCCAGAGGTCGTTTAACCAGGGATCCGGAAAATCGATATACCTTCCAAATGACTTTACCCGCGCGATTTCCCAGAGCTCCTTCTGTCCTAGTTTTTCAAGCACGGTTGATAGGAGAGCCCATCCGCCGATGAAGTTTGCGTCGATCGAGACCGCTTGCTCAAGCCGCTGGCGGGCCGAGTCCAATTGGTCCTTGGACAGGTCGCAACGGGCCAGGCCGAGCAGCGCGTAGACTTCTTCGGGTTTGGATGCCAGGAGGTTCTGGTAGATGGTCTCCGCTTCTTCGACTCGGTTGCGCTTGAGGTACATCTCCGCGAGTCGGAGGCTTGGCGCTGATGCGTCGGGAGCCAGCTGAACCGCCTTGAGCTGCAGCGGCATCGCTTCCTCTAGCCGTCCGTATCCGGCGAGAATGCTTGCGAGGGCATGTGGCCAACGGGGATTGTCGGGCTCGAGTTCGCTGAGTTGTTCGTAGTATTGGATTGCCTCCGAGAGTTGTCCGTTCGCGTGATAGAGGCGGGCGAGTTTGGTGAGGCCTTCGATAGAGGTGCCGGGGGCCTTGGCTAGCTGCTCTGCAGTCTCGATCTCGGACTCGAAGAGGCGTTGGTGGGACGGCTTTGAGGCGGAGTTCGTTCGGTCCGCATCGCCGCAACTGACCAGCGCGACGAGCGAAAGGAGGGCGAGTAGCTTGGTGAGCGTTTTGAGTTCAGTTCGCATCGTTCTAGCGCTTGTTCCAGATTCGGACGCGGCTGACCTTTCCCCATGGCGGGTAGGCGAGGAATCCTCCTGTCACGAATTCTGGATACGCGTCGCCTTCTAGGTCCGCTGCGACGACACTGACGAGGTGGGTCGGCTTTAGGGCGAGGACTTCGGGGGTGAAGCGCTGCAGGCCGTCGTTGATGTATGCGGTTATGGATACCGCCCTGGGGTTGTCCCAGTCGTTGAAGCCGCTCACGCAGAGAATATCGATGTCGCCATCGAGATCCAGGTCGGTGCCCACTGGGCTGTAGGCTCCGGCGAAGTCCGCGATGCGGTGGTATTCGAAATTCCCAGCGCCGTCGTTCTCGAGCCATTGCACGCCGTGCCAGGGCCTTGCCCCCGGTTCGGCGTAGTCGAAGCCGTCTCCATTCGTGTAGAGGATGTCGGTGACGCCGTCTTGGTCGACGTCGCATAGACTGATGCCGCTGCTGCCGTAGTCTTCGTTGGTGGAGCCGAATACGATGCGGTCGGTGAAATTGCCTTCGCCGTCGTTTTCAAACAGATGGAGCTCTTCGTATTGTTGGGAAATGATGGCGACGATGTCGGGCGTGTTGTCTCCGTTGAGGTCTTCGATGCATACGTTGACGGTGCCCGGTAAGGCGGAGAGCCCGTGTTCGGTGAAGTTCCAGTCTCCACGGCTTTCCAGCCAGGTAACTTCTCCTTCCTGGTATCCAAATTTTCCTACAGCGAGGTCGAGTCGGCCGTCTCCATTGAGATCGCCCGCTCTCACGTCTGTGACTCGATATGTATTTGTGACGATGTCATGGCGCTTGAATTTTTGATTTCCCGTATTTTCGAGGATGATCACGGAGCCGATCAGGTCGTTGTTCGGGAAGACCTGTCCCATGCAGGACAAGAGAAGGTCGAGATCGTTGTCGTGGTCCATGTCCACTGCTTCGACGTGAACGGGAGCGGGGAGTTCTGTTGCAAGGTCCTGCTCCTGGTAGCGACCTTGGGAAGTTTGGTGTATCCAGCCGATCGAATTGGTCTGGGCATCACATACGAGTACGTCCTTGAGACCATCTTGATCGAGGTCCGCGACATTCACATGCGTGATCCAGGGGCGATCGGTGCTCGGCTTTCCAATCTCGCGATTGGTGAACTCCATTTCATTGCCTTGGTTCGCTTCTTCTAGCTTGGGAACGCAGGCCGCTAGGACGAGGCAGATTGCGGCGAACCCCAAGTTACGTACGATTGGAAAAGAGAAGGCTTGTAGGGGATTTTTCATGACGGGAAGCCAAATGGCGATTGGCTTTTGCTTCAGGGGCTTGACGTGATCTTAGTGTCTTGGGTCAGGATTTTTGTCAAACGCTTCGGGCATGCGTTAAGCTGAATGGAGGTGTCCGAGGGGCGGGAGCGTGGCATTTCTGGCATCGACCTGAAAAAAGCTTTCATCACCAAAAGCAGGGGAACTGCTGTTGTTGCTGAATGCTGGGGCGCGGAATGCTCGGGCGCTGTTTCCCGACGGATTTGAGATGTGAAATTGCACTGGGGTCGCGGGCTTCTGTCTTCGCTGAAGCTACGCCGTGACGGGAAAGCTCCGCGCTACGTCTAGGGAAAGCTTTTCCGCTAAATGCGGATGAGCCTCCAAAAAAAGGCCCTCCTGATTGGAGGGCCTTGAAATCTTTGAATCGCTTGTACCTTCTGGGGTTCTTAGAACGAGAAGGTGTTACTGAGTTGCCATGTGGTATCCTGCGGGATTCTCACCGCGGCAGGGCTGCCGTCTGGCTGAACAGTGATTGGGATGAGATCTTTGCTTGCGAACGCGTTGCGAACGTTGAGTTGGATCTTCCAATCGATGCGATCGTTAAGAGCTCTTTCGTAGCCGACCCAGAGGTCGATATTGTCTTCGGTTGGGCTCTCGTATGGATGAGCGAGGTCGAAGGCATCCGGATCAGCTGCGCTGGAACCGCTGAAGATGGGGTAGCCGACGATTTGACCATCCTGCCAGCGGTAGGCGCCACCCACGTTGAAGCCGCTCAGGGCTCCATCGCTGAAGCTATAGTTCGTGACTAGATTGAAGCGCCAAGGACGAAGCTCTGGCACGTCCGCATTTTCTTGCATGCGGTAGAGGTTGTAGCCGGACATGTACTCGCGACCGAATTTACCCATAAGCGTTTCAGCAGGGTTGTAGCCACCGTTCCACAGGCGGACATCGCCGATGACACCCACTTGTTCGCCATCTAGCATGACGGGGGTGTTGTAGACTGCCCAGCGGGTTTCCGTCCAGTCGATCATAGACTGCGCCATGTTGATGCGTTGAGCTTCGGTCTTGGAGGCATTGGCTGAGATGTTCCAATTTTTGGTTGGTTGCGCAGTCAGCTCGAGCTCGAGGCCCTCGGAGTGGGTGTCGCCTGTGATGGTGAGGCCCGGGAGGGTGGTGCCAGCGATGAAGTTGCCGGCGTCCGCCTGGGCGAGGTCAAGCCCCCACAGGGCGTACCAGCTATCAGGGAGGCGAGTGTCCATGTATGCGTTGGTGATTGCGTCGCCGACAGCTTGAGCGTAGGCGATGTCGTCATCCGTCCAGCCGCCTTCGGGCTCAGTATCAGCGACGATGCCGGTTGGGTTGTAGCCTTCGGTGAAGTCGGCCCAGCCTCCAACGGCAACGCGGTCAAGGTTGCCGCGAGCGAAGTTGTATGCCCAGCCTTCACCGCCCCAGATCATGTAGGTGCCACCGAAGTTGTCGAGTTTGGCGTCAGTGACATCTGTTTCATACCAAGTGGCACGGAACGAAATGCGATCCTCGAGCATAGAGAGACGGAAGCCATAGTCTTCTGTCTTACCGGTTGGGGATTCGAGCGCTTCGCCATATATGCCAACGCGTCCTGCTGCAGGCGTGAAGTTGTCGGATTTGTTGTAGAAGAGCGAGACGTTGGTTCCCCATGGCATCTTTTCTTGGATCGCCTTTGGCGTGTGTACAACGATGCTGAAGCTGTTGCTGTAGTCGCTCACTACGGAATCAGCAGGGCCTGAGATATTGTAGTCTGGCGAGTTCACGTCGACCAAGTCGTCCCCGTTTGCATTCTTGGGAAGAGGGCGAGTGGGACTTGGCAGCGCCCACGCTTTTTGCTTGTCGTAGCGAACGCCATAGCTGGGAACGACCAAGCCGTCGAACAGCCATCCCTGCCAATTGAGGGCCCAGGAGGAGGTATCCGTCTTCTGTAGGGATGCGGTTTGAACGAGATTGTCTCTATCTCCACGGACAACGTTCAGCTGATAATCTGATCCACCCCAACCAACATAGTTGGCAGAGTTTTGAGCTTGGGTTTTTTCATCCCCGTAAGGATCTGTCCAAGGGTCGTCAGGATTGACGCTCGAGTTCCAAGTCATGTCGAACACTGGCAGGGGACCGCTGACCGGAGATTGGACTGCGTGAATTCGTCCGATATTCGCTCCCGAGATGGAGGAGCGATCTGCGATGTTATCCGATATGTAGGTCATCACGTTGATACCACGGTCTCGGGCAAGCTTATCGCCGGCAGAATAGGTGATTCCGTAGTCCATCGGGGCGACGCTGCGCAACCAGCTGCGTTCTTCCCACTCGTGCACGTCGTTGCTTAGGAGGCCCGTGAAGGTGTGGCGTCCCAGAATATCAGCCAGCATGCCTTCTCCGAAGGAGTCACGCGCATCGAATTCCGCGAAAGTGGTGAATCTTGCGGCGGATCGTTCGGAGTCGTGGCTGTTGTTGGCGAACTGGTCTGAGACCATAACGGCGCGGCCGTAGTTAGGGTTGACCGAACCATCAACCAAATGGTTGTTGAGGTCGATCGTGATCGCTTGCCCGAAATCGGAGGTCAGGTTGGTTTGGCCTCGATCTAGGTTTTCTTCGAAGATAGCAGCTTCGTAACCGATCTTGCCGTCGAGGAAGGTTTGGGAGAACTTGCCGTTGAGCACGTCGAAGTCTGACCATTCCTTCTTGTTCGGGCCGTCGATCAGATTGTTGTAGAAGTCGAAGATCGAGCTATCCTGAAGCCGTTCGTCCTTGTAGAAGGCGTAGGCGTCAGCGGTTTGTCTTGCCCCTTCGAGACCCGCACGGGAAACCACTCCGGACATGATGGTCCATGGCATGGATATTTGATTGGTGACATTTTTGGAAATGTCGGTGGTCAGGAAGTGCCCGTCTGAACTGCTTGGGTCGTCGAAAACGGCGACGATGCCACCGTAGTTACGCCCCAAAGGTCCGATTGCGACGTTCTTCAAGCTACCCGTTTCTCCGCGAACGCCTGCCCCTAGGTCGCCTGCCGCTCTTAAGGCATTGATGGTGGCGGTATCAGTCAGGCCGAGAGTGAGCGGGTTCATGCCGCCGCCTTCGCGAATTGCAGCGAGGTCGCTGCGTGTCCACCAGGGAGTGATCAAGTCTCCCGGAGGCATGATGCGAGGGCGGTTTGCCCGAATCTGGCCAGTCTCGTAATTCAGGTTGAGCTGGGTGCTCATGCTTTCAGACTGCAAGAACTTCGGTTCGTAGCGGATAGCAGCAGAGAGTCTTTCGTCTTCGTTGAAAGCTGGCTTTTGCTGGTATTTCGTGTCGTCCCTGAGAAGCGAAATGCGGAGCGCAAGTTCGTCCTCGAGCACGACGAAGTTCTTGTCGAAGGCGGTGCGCATCGAACCGTAGCTGCCGAATCTCAATTGGGCCGATCCTTCGTTTTCGAAAAAGGCGTTATTGATCGAGGCGTTGATGATGCCGGCTGGCGCTCCGATACCGAAGAGGATGGCGTTGGGCCCGCGCTGCAAGTCGACGCGACTAACGTTGTAGGAATCCCACGGCACGCTCGTGAGGAAGAAGTCGCGAGTGTTATCGGCTTGGCTGAGGCCACGAACGCGAGTGCTTTCGTGTGGCGCGAGGCGTTGGCTTGTATCGTCGAGCGTATTGCCGTTTCCGATACCGGCGAAGTTACCGCCTATACCGGAGACTTCCGTGCTCGGGATGTACTGCAGCAGGGTTTCGTTGTTCGTGGCTCCAGTGTCACTGAGGAATTCCTCTGTAACGACGCTGATGGCGGATCCGACGTCCTTGAGGTCGGTGCGGATACGGCTTCCGGCCAAGGTCGAGTGAGCGACGTAGCCGCTCGATTCATCGGCGTTGACTTCAAAGGGCGATAGCTCGAAGACATTTTCATCTTCTTCGTCGTCCTGCGCGTGGCCGAATTGCGCGGCAAAGGGGGCAGCGCAAGCCAGCAGGAAGTAGCCTACGCGGCTGTTCCAAGGGTAGCATGGATTATTCTTCATAGTTTTTGTTTGTGTGTCTGATTAATGAGAGGGGTACGGTCCATTGACCTACGACTCTAGTTCAAGGGCGTGAAATCAGTGGATCTAGATTTGTCGCTAGATACTTGCGCTCGTGAGGGCGTGAAATAATCGGGCTGGTGGGGTGAAGCGGGTAGGGGGTGGGCGGCGCGTAGGGGTTAGGCTTAGCGCAAAATCAATTGAGTAAACTGTGCTCGTCGAAAACAAGAAAGGTGGGTTTGGGGCAGTTGCAGTGGAAGGGCACTGCTCTATGTTTGCACGACGTTTTTATCATTCAAATGCTAAATGATACAGGGTCGGGTTGGGTGTTCATGTCAATACCATTGTGGGGGTAACGTTACACTGTGGAATAATGCTTGTTTTATAGGTGCCTCATATCTGGATGTTTTGTAAGTGTCTGGTGTTAAGTGATATGTGGGGTTTGTTTAGGGGCTTTGCTTGCGGTCTGAGCGTTGGGTCTTAGCCATTTCTTGTCCTTTAAAAAGAGGGATTTAGACGTTTTGTAAATTGATCTCAAAATCGGTACGCGAAAAGTGGGGTATTTTTTTCATATTAATAATAGTGATTCAGATATATAGTAAATTGATCTCAAAATCGGTACGCGAAATACGAGGTATTCGATTTATAATCTCTCATTCGGGACCGCTACTCTCTTCGTTACAGCAACGCTGTCTTGGAGCGTAAGAGCTGCAAGCGACGGGCA
>JBNKSG010000077.1:0-15456 GCA_050297195.1 Opitutaceae bacterium
CCACACAGAAAACGAGCTCCTTCGCGTGGTGAGCTAAATCCCGTCGGGCGCTCTGCAAGAAAGCGTTCCACCCGCTCGCGCTCCGCTTCCGTCAGACCGCGATCGATCCCCTCGATCGAAACCACCTTTCCGCTCTCGCAGTAGCTACAGTGCCCGCAAGGCTCCTCCAGCGTTTCGCCAAAGTAGGCGAGCAATCGTTGCGTCTTGCAACCTTCGTGATTGAGCAGCTCGACCACGTTTCCAATACGAGACAGGTTTCCCTTTTCGTTGCGGCCAACCTTATCTACCAAGCCCCGAGTCACCTCCTCCACGCTCGGACGCGAAAGCATACGCATCCCCTGCCTCAATCCCGTCACGCCGACCTCCAGCATCCCCACTTCCTCGAGGTGATTGAAGGCCTTCACAATTCGCATCCGGTCCGCCGCTAAGGCTGCAGCCGCTGTATCCAAATTCAAGTAGCTCCACGTCTTCTTCTCGTTCGCTTGGCCCAATAAACCGTTGAGGAACTCACCCGGCTCTCCCTTGAAGGAGCTCAACACGCTAGCCTTCGGCTGGAGGTACTTAAACTTGTACTCGCTGTAAAAAGGAGCCGTAAACTTGATGACTCCCTCCAGTTCTAAATACGTGAGCAAGGTGCCTAAAACCAGTGGGCGAATATCCGTCTGCTGCGACAAGTGATACATCGAGATGTCAAACTCGTCCTCTTGCGAAAGGATGAAATCCACGAATTCCCCAATCGCGCCCTCCGTTGGCGTATCGCCAAAAACGAAGTTTTCCAAGACAACCAAATCCTCTGCGGAACCCAGCACCTCGCAATGCGACGCCGCCCCATCGCGCCCCGCGCGCCCGACCTCCTGCGAATAGTTCTCCAGGGTCTTCGGCAAATTGTAGTGGAACACGCGGCGTATATCCGATTTGTCGATACCCATTCCAAACGCGATGGTCGCCACCACGATCCCGTCCGCCGAAGCCATAAACCAATCCTGGATCTCCGTTCGCTGCTCGCTCTTCATGCCAGCATGGTAAGCTCGGGCCGGATACCCATGCGCGCTCAAGGCTTCCGCCACCGCTTCCGCCGCCTTCTGCAAGGTCACGTAAATCACCGTTGGCCCAGCGGGAATCGTATCCAAGCGTTCCTTCAAGACCTGCAAGCGATCAGATGCCGGTGTTGGCGAAAAGCAGAGGAACAGATTCGGCCGATGAAAGCCCGTGTTCACGTACGCCTCTGGCTTGATTTCAAACTCACGTATGATGTCTTCAACGACAGTGGGAGTCGCGGTCGCCGTGAGAGCCAATACGCGCTCCACCTTCAAGGCCTTTGCCGCAAGCGCCAGCTTCAGGTACTCCGGTCGGAAGTTGTGACCCCACTCGGAAATGCAGTGAGCCTCGTCGATAACCATTAGCGAAATGGAATTCCCCTCGATCGCCGCAAAGAAACGTTCGTTCGAGATGCGCTCCGGCGCCACGTAGAGCAGCTTGAGGGCCCCTGCCCGCACATCGCTGTAAACCTGCCGCGCTTCTTCCGCCGTCAAACTTGAGTCGAGCCGAGCAACCTTGACTCCTTTGCCCTGCAAGAAGTCGACCTGGTCCTTCATCAAGGCGATCAAAGGCGAAATCACGATCGTCAGCCCATCGAGCATCAAGGCTGGCAACTGGTAGCAGAGACTCTTTCCGCTCCCTGTGGGAAAGACCGCCAAGGCGGAGTTCCCCTTCAGAATCTGATCGATGATCCTTTCCTGACCGGGGCGAAAGGAATCGAAACCGTAAACGGTCTTTAGCGTATCTAGCGGATTGAAAACAGGCATCATCCTCAGCGTCTCAACCCTCCTTCCCACAAGCAAGCCTAGGGTCCCAGACGATGGCCATGGCTAAAACAAACAGTTTGTACATTTTCCGTACACACCTCGAAGCCATTTTCTGACCACATCTCAAGTCAACCTACAAACAAAAACGAAACCCAATCACCGTCCTTCCCCTTCTTTATCAGCTACTTAAGAACCCAAAGACGAACCCCCAAACGGGCGATGGCATCTTGCGTGCAATGCAGTGTTCGAAAAATGGCAACTACGCCATGCACGAACACCACATCACAGCAAAATGAAAAAACTTAAGTACTGGACCGCCAGCATCGTATCGGGATTCGACTCCGTAATCAGCAAAGTCGAAAACCACGAATCCGTAGTTACGAGTTCGATACAGGAACTCCAAACTGCTGCCGCCCATGCAAAGGTGAAACTCGGCCGCCTCAAGCAGGAGATCCAACGCATGGAAAGCAAACGGGACCAGCTCCAACAAAGCCGCGAGCGCTGGAACGAACGGGCTGTCGCCCTCCGCGAAACCGACAAGTCCAAAGCCATCGAATGTCTTCGCCGGCGAAAAAACGTGGAATCAGAAATCGCCCATCTCGAAAACGAAATCCCGAACCATACTTCGCTCGCCAACAACATCGAAGCCGACGTCCGCAAGCTGCAGACGAAGATCGATGACCTGAAGCTTCGCAAACGCGCCTTCAGCACCCGAGCCAGCCGCGCCCAAGCCATGAAAATTTGCGGAAACTATTCCGCAGAAGCAGGCGAGGAACTGGAAGACACCTTCGAACGCTGGGAGATGAAACTCGCGGAAACCGAGATCAGCTCCCAGGTCTCCAGCGATTCCCTCGAGGACGAATTCCTCAGAGAGGAAGAATACGCTGACCTAGAGCAGGAGCTCGAACTCCTGGAAACTCCGGACTCAAGCGAGTCCGCAAAACAAGACTAACCTTCCGATCCAATCTCCAAAATGAATCACGAAACCACAGTCGAAACGTGCCCCCTCCCCATCGAAGACATCGAAACCGTACCGAGCGAAACCACCGACTCGAAGACCAACGACGAACGTCGCATCTGGAGTCGCCTTCCGCAGTTGCTCAGGTGGATCGGCGGCATCTCGCTGGCCGGATCCGCCATCACCTTCCTTCTCGGCGGATGGATGGACGCCGAACCGCTCATCCGCTACTACAGCTTCTTCGCCCTCACCAGCGCCCTTTCCCTCGCTGGCGTGTTCTGCGGATTGAAGATCAAGGAAGATAAGGGTGCCCGAACCTTCCTCTCTCTGGGCACCGCCTTCATTCCCGTCCTGTTCTGTCAGCTGGGAGCGATCGTCTACGCTCAATTCACCGGGCGCATGTCACAGTTTTCCGAATACTTTGAGATCTTCCAATTCTCCCCCATCGGTATACCGCTTCTAATACTAACCGTAAGCATCGCCTTAATACTTCTCAGCGCCTACGCGTTCTTTGGCTTTTCCGCAATGGCTCGCCCGGCTGCGAAAAAGCTGACCGCGCTCTACATATTGGCAAATACCGCCCTCCTCGTTCCATTGCGAGACGATCTAGCGATCGCTGCGATCGGCTTCGTACTCCTCGCAACACTCGCGACCTTTGACCGCAAGGTATTTTCCAAGTCGCCCGTCCTGCGCACCTGGGACGGACGGGCGATGCGTTCACTCCTCTTCGTCCCCTTCGGCCTCCTGCTCCTTCGTAGCGTCCTCCTCTACGAAACCTCCAACTTGCTGGTCGGCCTCTTCTCCGCATCGATTGCGACGCTGTTCTTTTTCGGCCTGCCGCAGGCGACAAACAGCGTTGGCTGGAGACGGTTTTACCAGCACCTCAGCCTGGCCCCGTTGGGCGTCGCCTGCATCAGCATCGGACTGCCGATTGCCGAGAGTATCCGCATTTTCGGCACAGATGGATTCTTTCCATTGCTCGTCTTGCCGAGCGTGCTCCTGGTAATCGCATTGTCGCACCGTACCCCAGAATCCGGACGTTCGTTTCGCTTCATCGCCGTCACCATCGCCCTCCTCACCGCAACGCTTCAGATGCTCAACGTAGACGGCTTCTTTACCGCAATCACAGCTCTCCTCGTCGCAATCGGCAGCACTATCTACTCTTACACCATACGCGAAAAGGCGGTTCTCCTAATGGGCCTGATTGGCACGATTGTCAGCCTCGGGTACCACATCAGCTACGCAGCTGAGCTCTACCGCAGCAACCTATGGCTTTCCCTCGCAGCTACCGGCGTCACCGTAATCCTAGCTGCGTCCTACGTCGAACGAAACTGGCAGAAGCTGCTCGCCCAAGGAAAAGACTTCCGCGACCACTTCGACGACTGGAACTAGATCCAGCGCGAACAAACTCCTTTCCACCTTGGAGATTGGAAAACACAACGGCGGGCTCGAAACGAGCCCGCCGTCTTTATTGCACCAATGAGCTTCGGCGGACAAAGCGGAGGCCCTTCGCAATTTCAGCTTTGGCAAAACGCCGCCGCGATACTAGCCTCTTCCTCACATGAATCCAGATCTGCCAACCAACCGTCGCAAACGAAAGCTAACGACAGCAGCGATCCTAACCGCCGCAGTCGCATGCGGAGCCCTCGCCACGGCATCGCTCCTCGACCAGAAACTCTATACCCCCATCGGAGTCCTAGCGTCCAGCGACAGTTCGCCAAGCTTCTACATCGGTATCAGCATCTACATTACGATCGGGACAACTCTGCTCACCACGGCGCTTATCCGCATCGGACTCGACCTGTCCAAATAAATGTTCGCTCCAAGACTTACCTATCCCATCCAACACCTCCAAGATCCGGATGGAACCAAGCTCTAGGCTATCAGCGCCAACGACGAGACTATCGAAGCGTCCCATTTCCAAGCTCGACTCAGCGAACGAAAAATGGCTCTCGCCCGCGACTGGGAATCTACGCCTTCCTTTGCGATCTTCCATCAAGGAGCAAGCCTCCGCTACCTGGTCCTAGCTTGGTGGGGGGAACGACAACGAACTTTTCACTTCCGTATCCGTAGAAGTCGACAGCCAATAGATTTCCGATCCCTCGTAATACTCATTCTGCCTCTGGGACCTCGAGGTGGTCTGGCACGAACGCAACAGCTACATCAAACACCTGTACTCGGGAACCTCAGACCTCGACGCCTACAAAAACGATCGAATGCCAGCGATCTCCACCAAGCTACAGGCAAAGCCAGCTACACCGATTGCTCGCTCAGACTGAGCACCTCTTGGTAAAGCTCGTTGGCGAGCTCCTTCCGGTCCGATCCAGGTTGTCGTTGCGATCCGAATACAACAGTAGCGTGAACACCTTTCACCTTGAGCATACGGAAGATGTGTTCTGCAAATCCCATATCCCCCCACCAGCAAACATCCTGGGCCGCATCGCCGTCCTCGCATTCATATTTCAAATACGCTGGCGTAATCGGCCACCCATTCTGAACCAAAGGTTGTAGCAAGGACGCGCGAAACGGCAACACTGCCCGCCCGTCCGTCGAGGTCCCTTCCAGAAAGAAAGTCATGTTCAACCCAGCCGCAATCACCTCCGAGAAGCTCGCCTCCTTCGTCGCCACGTCCGAACGACGGCGGCGATCGATATAGAGCGTCCCGGCCATCCGGCAATACGCACCCACCACCGGCCATGAATCGACCTCCAGCTTAGACAAGAAAACTTGAGGAGCGACGGAAGCGAGCACGATGATGTCCATGTACCCAAGGTGGTTGGGAGCAATGAAACCACCCGGAGGAGCAATCCCCTTCACCGAAACGCGAAACCCAACTGCCTTGAGCAAAAGGGCGGCGCTGCGCTGAAGCCAAGCCGCACGCTCCGGTCGGCTGGGATTTCGGCCTACCCGAAAAAGAAAATCCAGTCCCGCGATTATGAATACGCCAATCAACGCGACGAGGCGCTTGGCTTGACGGAATTTGCGAAGGAGGAACTGCACCCAAGGTTTCAATGCGGACAAGTCCCGCGTTTTCAAGCTTGGAGCGAACCCGCGTTCTTCGAGAAGCTAGCCGAGGAACTTCGCCATAGCCCGCGGTCCGAGCGAACGAAGATCCAGCAGGGTGAGGAAATCGATGGTCTTGAACTCCCGATCCAGCGCCGGTTCCCCGCAGATCCTCGCTCCCAAAGTAAGGTAAGCTCGCATCAAGCGCGGGATATCCACCGTACGCGACAAGGCGATGATCTCCGACTCGTCCGCTCCCTCCGCGCTGCAGTCGAATCTCCCAGTCGGCTTCGTCACCAACTCGGGACCAACGAGGTAGCGCGAAAGCTTGCGAAAGGCCGCTTGCCCTTCCAAGGGATCGGTCGACGTGATCGAGCTGCAGCCAATCAGGTAACGCGCCTCGCAAAGCTTCGCATACTGGGCAATCCCCTTCCAGAGCAGACCGAGCACCACCATGTTGCGGTGTTCCTTAGCAATACAAGCGCGGCCCAGCTCGATCGTCTGGGCTCGGATGCACTCGTATGGCGAAAAATCGAATTCCTGCTCGCTGTAGTATCCAATATTCGCGAGCGCCGATTCGCCCGTCTGCAAGCGGTAGGTTCCGATGATCTGTCCGGAAACCACATGCTCGATCAGAAGGTGGTCGCAGACCAAGTCAAACGGATCCGCATCCTTACCTGTCGCCTCCGATTCGCTGAGCCCTTCCCCGAGCTCCACATTGAAAACGCGGTAGCGAAGCCGCTGGGCTTGCGCGACATCCGAATCGCTGTTCGCGATACGGACTCTGTATGCAGAAGTCGGTGACGGAGGTATGAATCGCTCGACACGACTTCTCCTATCGTTGGCACTAATGGGCATGGCTATATAAAATGAGGTGGTGACGTTGGATTCCTCATCCATTCAGTCCCGATATCATCTCCCGCTCAACGTGTGAGTCAATACTGCCAATCACCCAACCCAGCGCTTTTAACCTAGGCGTAACGCCAAATTAACCAAGCTGATACAAAGGCCCGCGCGGCTACCTTCGCCGATCGATCAGTAGTAGAACTCCTTGGACTTCTCGTATTCGGCAAGGGCTTCGTCGAGATAGCTGTGCAACGCATTCAAGCGGTCAATGGAAGACGGGTGGGTGGAGTTGTAGTTGCCTCCGCCGCCCATTCCACCTTCGAGCTCAACCATGCGCTCCATCACGGTAATAGCCGCATTCGGATCGTATCCAGCTTTCGCCATGTACATGATGCCAATGTGGTCGGCTTCCGCCTCCTTCTTCTGGTCCCAAGCTTGAGCCGCTTGCCCTGTGCCAATCCCATAAAGCCCCATGATCATAGGCGTCATGTTGATATAGGATCCGCCACCCAAGCCAGCAATGCCAGCTCCCGTAACCGCCGCCGCGATACTGACCAATTGTCCACCGGCCCCGATCACCATTTGCTGGGAAATTCGCTCGTGCGTGTGACGCGCCGTCACGTGGGCAATCTCGTGGGCGACGACCGACGCCAATTCATCCTCCGTCTTCACGATTTGGAAAAGCCCAACGAAAACCCCAACCTTGCCGCCCGGCATCGCGAAAGCGTTCACTTCGTTCTGGTCGAATACCACAAACTCCCATTCCGCCAAAGGCATGTCCCAGAAAACCTGCTGCGAGATCCGATTGCCTACGTTTTGCAGCATCTCGTTGAACGCCGCATGCGTGGAAATCGGGATCTGACGCTTCATATCCTCGAACGCCGCAATCGTCATCTCGGCAACTTTCGTGTCAGAAGTGAGATTCATCTGCTTGCGCCCCGTAACAGGGGTAGTACTACAAGAACTGAGAAGAACAGCTGAACAGAGCAGAACGGGGAGATAGTATTTCGAAATCTTCATGGGTAGTGCAAACGAGTCGAATCCGTACAAAAACGAATACGTCCGGGATTCAGATTTGGTTTCAAAGACACTCGCCCCAAGCTCCCACTTTTGCAATAGATAAGCCGAAGTCTCCGTTTGCCCAAGATGCGACCGCCCCCTAGCGGATTTTGTCTACCCAATTGCCCTTGAACCGATCCAAATCCCGCAAGCAGACCCCGCCCCGCGCACTTAAGCTGAATCCAGAACCTTAAGCTTTTCGTAATTTCCTTCAACGACGCTTCACTTGTGCGCGCAAATGGCATAGTGTGCGGAGTAATTGTTCAATCCCTCTTAAACCAAGCAACCTGACACCCCTCAAAGAAGCGCCCCCCCACAAAGGAGTTTAGACTATGGCAGATCTCCAAGATCCCTCTCAACAAACGCCCAAAAAACACAAGGTTATCCATTGGAATCCCGAGGAAGATGATCTCGGGTCAAGCTCCAAACCCGTAGTAAAAGCCTATTTGGGCGGAGCGGTCGTTGCCCTCCTCGTCGTAGGCATCGGGGTAATCAGCTATTTCCTTTTCTACTACACCCCCCCGAGCTCCAGCCCGGAAGAGATCGCCGCCGCAAGCGCCGCGGCCGACATCGACCCTCGCCGCGCCTTCGAAAGCGTGTCCCGAGCCCAGGGAGTCAAGGACGCGGTGGACCGCAAACTGGAAGCCGCTCGCCAAATGCCGATCACCGGCAACGAAGTGCTGCGCCAAAAGCTCATCAACATCGAAAAGGAGAAAATCGAAGCGGACGACCTGATGTCCAAAAAGCGCTTCGCCCGCGCCATCGTCGAGTACAATAGCGTCGACGCGCTCATCGAAGACTTCACCACCGAAGTCGAAAACAAGCAAAAGGCCCGCGGCCTCTACGACGACTTCCTGGTCCGCTCCGGCGAACTCGAGATCGCGAAGCACCTCAACGAGGAAAGCTTCGAAGCCTCCTTCGGACTCGCTTCGGAAGGCAAGAAGTTCCTCGACTCCGGCAGCTTCACCCTCGCCCTGCAACGCATGGAAGAGGCCTCCGCCTCCTTGAACGCCGTGCAAAAGTCGATGCAGGACTACATCAAGGGCAACGCCATCCAAGGCAACCGATTCATAGCCCAAGGCAAGAGCGAGGAGGCAATCGAAGCCTTCACCAAGGTACTCGAACTCGATCCCACCAACGAAGAAGCCCTCAAGCAACTCGAGCGCTCTCGCGTCGCCGACAAAGTATTCGCCGCCCTTCAGGCCGCCAAGACCAGCGAAGACGCCGAGCAATTCGAATCCGCCCTCAGCTACTTCCAGCAAGCCGCCTCCATCGACTCCGGCTCTGCCAAGGCCCAGTCCGGCGTAGCCCGCGTAAAACGAAAGATCTCCGAAAGAGACTTCGCCGCCGCCTACTCCGCCGCCCAAGCAGCGATCAGCGAATCGCGCTTCCAAGACGCCATCGTCAACTACCAGGCCGCCTTGGAGATCTTTCCCGATCGCACCGATATCGAGACCGCCATCGAACGCGCCGCCGCCGAAAAGCACCAAAACGACATCGTCACCCGCATCACCCAAGCCTACGAATACGAACGCGTGTTCGAGTGGGAAAGAGCCCGCGACCTCTACCAAGAGCTGGTGCAAATGGAGCCCGACCTCAAAGAAGCCAAGGACGGCCTGCTCCGCACCGGACGCATGATCCGCAGTATCCTCCGCTACGAAACCTTAATCGAAGTAGCCAAGTCCGAAGCGCAAAGCACCGAATTCCAGCTCGCGATCCGCACCTTCGACGAAGCCATGCGCTCGAAACCCGAATACCTGCCCCTCACCGAAGAAGGCGAACGCCTGCGCAAGTTTCTCCAATTGCAAAGCCAGCCCGTCACCGTTACGCTCATTTCAGACGGATCCACCTGGGTCAGCGTGCAAGGTCCCTCCATGCGCAAGCCCGAGAAATTCGATTCCACCACGGTGGACCTCCTGCCTGGAAAATACTTCATCATCGGCCGCAAAAAAGGATACCAAGACGTACGTTTCGGCATCCAGATCCGAGGCGGCATGAGCCAAGACCCCATAACCGTAGCTGCCAAAGTAAAAAACGACTACTAAGACCTTCACGCACCCCCGAAACCGCTAACCACCACCCCTATGGCCTACTCGCACAAACTCCTTCGCCGCCTAGAACTGCTTTCTATCGCGCTGGGCTTGAGTGCGGTCGCCGCCGTCGAGGCACAGATCGACCCAGATCCATCCATCTACGACGCGGTGCAAAACGGAGCCAGCTCCAACGGCGGCAAGATTAAAGGCACCAACTCTCCGCTCGGCGGCAGTATCACTCCCGTTAACGAGTCCAAGCTCCCGCCACTCGACATCCAAACCAACATCCCCGGCATCAACGGAAACCCGATCAACATTCCCGGCGGCATGGCAGGAGCCGTAGCCCAAGCAGCCGGCGGAAGCTCCGGAATACCTCCCCTCATGGGCGGAAGCAGCGGAAGCAGCAGCGGCGGCGGCCAAAACCCCATGCCCCCCTCTTCCCAAAGCCAATCGCAGTCCCAAAGCCAAGGACAGCCACCGATGGGACAACAGCAAAGCCAAGGGCAACAAGGCCAACAAGGGCAGATGCCCCAGAGCCAGTCCCAAGGCCAGCAAGGACAACAAGGCCAGCAAGGCCAACAAAGCCAGCAGTCCCAAAATCAGCAAGGCCAGCAAGGTCAGCAGTCCCAAGGGCAGCAAGGACAACAGAGCCAGCAAGGACAACAAGGCAGCCAATCGCCAATCGCCGGCCAAATGCCCCCTCCTCCCGAGGAACAAGCCATCGGAAGCGAAGGCGAGCAAATCGATCCGAACGGCGAACTCGCGTCCGACGGAGAAAGCGGCGAAGCTGGCGAATCCGGCGAATCCACGGACCAACAGCAAGCCAACCGAAAGGGACGTCAAAACTCCAGCGGCCAGCAGGACGAATCATCCGAAGGCGACGGACAAGCCATGCCGGAAGACATCGGCGGCTCCTCCGGCAGCAAACGAGGAAAAGGCACCATCGACGACGTCTCCGTACCTTCCAACCTTTAGCATTCCACTCACCCCCACATGAAGACCCTTTTCGCAATCGGTATCGCGCTCGCAGCCGCCTGCATCGCGCACGCCCAGCAGGAACACGTCATCGTTTATCCCGTCGAAGCCATCGCAGACGGAGCTCGCTTCTCGAAGCAAAAATTTGACGAGACCTACCCAGGCATCGACGTCACGCAATACGGCCTTTCGGACGAAGGCTGGTACATTCGCTACCAGCACGAACTGCTCACCTACCTCTACGGCCCGCTGGAGGACCTCAACTACGCGCGACGCCAAAAGAAACTGCTCGAGGAAATCCGCCTCTCTGTCGTTCTCAAGAACCCATCGCTCAGCAGCAGCACCGTCGATATCATTCGCTTCGACTTCAACGCCACCCCCGGCAATATGGGAGTCGCCGAAGACATCGACAACCCCTACCTCATCCCCGAACTCAAGGGCGAAAAGGAGACGGAAAAGGAATAAGCCGCTTGCCCGGACGCCACTTGGCAAGAACCCGCCGACACGCTCTCAAAAACGCCCGATTCCCGGCTACAAGCTCACCCAGGCGGAATCTTCCGCCAGCGACTGGATGGCCGCATCCGTGAAGCGCATGTAGGCAAGGCCATCCGCGAAATTCGTCAGCTCGATCGGAGCGCCCTCGCGGATGCTCTTCACGAAGTCCGCTTCCACGTTCCACTCCGCCACATCCTCCGGCCTCGGTTCCACCACCGTCTCCTTACCGCCCAGCACGGTCTTGCTCAGCATACCCGCCTTAAGATCTAGACGAAGCGTTCCCTTGCTGCCCGAAATCACGTAGCCATCGCGACCCGCCCCCAATTCAAGGCCAGTCATCCGGCCAACCAAACGCAGGCCGCTCTCGTATTCAGCGATCACGTCAATCGTTTCCGGAATCTCCACATCGACCAATTCGCCTGACGTCCCCTTGCGTCGTTGCTTAGTGAATACAGCTCCACTCGCCAGCAAGCGATCCGGCTCCATCTCCAGCCAGCGTTGGACAACCTCATAGTAAATTCCCAGCATCAAGGTATTGTTACCGCTGAGCGAACGATCCTGCCTCCAATTCAAAGCAGCGCCGCCGTCCACGTTCAATCCCAAGGCTTTGGTAAACGAGACTTCGCGCAGCTCGCCAATTTCGCCCGATGCCAGGATCTTCTTAATCGTCGCGTCCCACTTGAGCGTAAAGGGCGAAGGCACGATCTGGGCAACCAACTCCGGGCAATTCAAAGACGCCTCCACCATGGCCTCGCCTTCCACGGTATTCATCGCCATCCGAGCTTCCGTCAACACATGCTTGCCGGCCCCCAACGCAGCAATCGTGATTTCCGCGTGCAAGTACGGCCAAGTGCCGATGCAGATCGCGTCAATTTCCGGATCGGCGACCACTTCCTTCCAGTCCGTCGCAATCCGCGGTATGTCGAAAGCTTCGGCCACCGAGCGAGACGAACCTTCGCTCCGGTTGCAAACCACGTCTACGCTCACGCCATCGATCGCCTTGAACCCCGGAATATGACGCAACCGCGTGTTCGCCCCTGCCCCAATCACTCCAACCCTGAGCTTTTTCATAGCCCAGAGAATGATGTATTCCAAAGTAGACTACAATGCCGAACTCGCAAAAGGCTCGAATTCCCGAAAACCTACTTGGCGTTCGGGTAACTGCCCAGCCACTTCACGAACGGACAAAACTCTTTCAACTCCTTGACCGCTTCCGCAACCGGCTCTTCTTCGTAGTGCCCGAGCACATCGAGGAAAAAACAATACTCCCAAACAGTCTTGCCGCTCGGACGCGACTCGATCTTGCTCAGGTTCAACCCGCGCGACGAGAAAACGCGCAACGCCTTTTCAAGAGCGCCAACCGTGTGGTCGACCGAAATCAGGAAGCTCGTCTTAAACTCCACTCCTGCCACATGGCCGCTGGACTCCTTCCCGATCACCAAAAAGCGAGTCGTATTGTCCAAGCGATCTTGTATTCCCTCAGCAACTACAGAAACACCGTAAAGGTCGGATGCGAGAATTGACGCAATCGCCGCAGCCTTCGGATCCTCCTTGGCGATCTGCACCGCCTTGGTCGTGCTATCGCACGCTTGCAAGGACGCGTTTGGCAAGTGGGCATGCAGCCACTTGCGGCATTGGCCGATCGCCTGATCCTTCGAATAAACACGTTCAATTTCATTCAGTGGCGACTGCGAAATCAAGCTGTGGGAAATCGGCGTGAAGATCTGGGCGCAGATTTTAAGATCCGACTCGAAGAACATATCCATCGAATGCGACACCGCTCCCTCCGTCGAATTTTCGATCGGGATCACGCCATGGTCCGCTTCGCCCTTCGCCACCAAATGAAAAACATCCGGTATGGCCGGAGCCGCGATGTATTCGATACTCGCCCCAAACTTCTTGATCGCAGCCTGATGCGTGTAAGTCGCTTCCGGTCCGAGATACGCGATACGCATCGGCTTCTCCAAGGCGATCGCCGCGGACATGATCTCCCGGTAGATGGCGCGAATCGCCTCATCGCTAAGCGGACCTTGATTCAAATTGCCAAGCTTGCGAAGCACTTGCTCCTCGCGGCTTGCGACGTAGATCGGCGAGCCTTCGAGGCGCTTGACGTGTCCGATTTCCGCAGCAGTGCGAACGCGCTCGTTGAGCAGCTTGAGAACCTCTTGATCGATCTCGTCGATCTTCTTTCTTAACGTATCCAGATCCATACTACTCGGCGGGCTTTTCGACCGCTTCGGATTCTTCTTCCAATTCAGCGGTTGATTCGACTTCTACAATATCTTCCGGCTCGACTGACTCCTCCTCAAGATCGGTCTCATTTCCTTCCCCAGGCTCCGACTCTGCCGATTCCTCGGCATCGACTTCCTCGTCCGATAGGCTTTCGCCTTCTAACTCCTCAGCCTCCGCTTCGGCCGAGCCCTCCGCTTTCTTGTCCCCTTCCGGCAAGCCCATTTCCTTCTCGGTCATTTCTTGCTGCTTCGAAACCTCGTGCAACCACTCGTCAAGCTGGCCGGGCGACAATACGTCGGAAGCAGGGAGCTCTTCGATAGAACGGATCCCCACAAATTCCAAAAACGCTTCCGTCGTCCCGTACTGGATCGGGCGACCGGGCAAATCCGCGCGGCCCACCACATGGACGAACTCGCGCTCGAGCAGCTTGCCCAGCGGCGAATCGATCGACACGCCGCGGATCTTTTCAATCTCCGCCCGCACCACCGGCTGGCGGTAGGCGATCACTGCCAAGGTCTCCAGCGCCGACTGGTTGAGCTTAATCGGCCGTGGCTCGTCGCGCAGCAAGCTGATCCACTCTCCCACGGTTGGAGAAGTCACCATCAAGAAACCGCTCGGGCGCTCGATCAATCGGTAGACTTCGTCCTTGTCGATCATCTCCGCCGCTATCCGGTCCATCGACTCGCGGATCTGGGTAGCCGTCACCAGGTCGGGCACCTCCGTGGTCGGCATTCCATCCCCCGGCAAAAACGGCTGTTCCGGCTCTTCGTAGTCAGGATTCTCCTCCACCTCCTCGCCCTCGGGCACTTCCCGCGCGGCATGGTACTTCGTGAACACGCCTTGGATTTCCTTGACGCTCAAGGGTCCGGACGCGCCAAAGAGGAGGGCTTTTAAAACTCGATCTAAGCTGAATGCCATGGGTTAGGTAGGAAGGAAAATCGTCGCTGAATTTGGGCCAAAGTATAACTTGATCGCAATCCGGCCCTCTGATGTAAAGGTTCTCTTTTTTCTGCACAGACCGCTACGGGCTAAGCGGAAGAAGGCAAATCAAACTTTCTCAACCCAAATCTCCCTTGAGCGACCAAGCAAAAACCAACCGCGCCCACTCTTCCGTCCTCGTCGACGGAAACGACCGTGCCCCCGCCCGCTCAATGCTTCGTGCCGTAGGCTTCACCGACGAGGATTTCCAGAAGCCTCAAATCGGAATCGCCTCCACCGGCAGCGACCTCACCCCGTGCAACATGCATATCGACGAACTCGCCGAACACGCCACCAAAGGCGCCGGTGCGGGCGGAGCCAAACCGGTCAACTTTTCCACCATCACCATCTCGGACGGCATTTCCATGGGCACCAAAGGCATGCGCTACAGCCTTGTCTCCCGTGAGGTCATCGCCGACTCCATCGAAACCGTCGTCGCAGGCGAAAGCATCGACGGCGTCGTCGCCATCGGCGGTTGCGACAAAAACATGCCGGGCTGCATGATCGCCCTCGCCCGCCTTAACCGCCCCTCCATCTTCGTCTACGGCGGATCCATCCTCCCCGGCCTCCACAAGGACAAGCCCATCGATATCGTCTCCATCTTCGAAGCAGTCGGTCGCCACGCAAAGGGCGAGATCGACGGCGAAGAGCTCAAGGAGATCGAGTGCAAAGCCATCCCCGGCGCCGGCTCCTGCGGCGGCATGTACACCGCCAACTCCATGGCCACCGCCATCGAAGCCCTCGGCATGTCCCTCCCCGGCTCCTCCGCACAGCTCGCCGTCAGCAAGGACAAGCGCGAGGACTGCTTCAACGCCGGCAAACAAGTCGCCAAGCTGCTCGAACTCGACCTCAAGCCGCGCGACATCATGACCAAGGCCGCCTTCGAAAACGCCATCAAGACCTGCATCGCTCTCGGCGGATCGACCAACATCATTCTCCACCTCCTCGCCATCGCCCACGCAGCCGACGTCGACCTCAGCATCGACGACTTCGAGCGCCTCGGCGAACAGATCCCCCTCCTCGCCGACGTAAAGCCCTTCGGCAAATACAACATGTCCCACCTCATCCGCAT
>JBNKSG010000078.1:0-14977 GCA_050297195.1 Opitutaceae bacterium
GATCGTTCCATCCCGAGTCGCCGCGAGCGTTTCCTCCCAAGGCATGTTCGTGTATTCAAGCTTCAGTCCCTGCGACTCGAAGACCTCGCGAGCAAATTCGATGACATAGCCAGGCGTTTCAGCGCTTGGATCGCCATTGTAGGGCATCCAGGTATCGGCGCAAAGATGAACGGTCTCCTGAGCATTCGCCCAAGCGCATGCAACGGAGATCAATCCGACAAGGAGAGAAAAGACAGAGGTGTTTTTCATAGATGAGTAACAGAATTGGTAGATTTTGACCTGTAGGGGTTTCCCAGCACCGCCTATCGGCAATTCCCCCTCTCAACTTGAACCGAAAACGAAGAAAAAGGAACCGACTGAACGGTTTCCGAGGGTTCCTTTTTCGTGGCAATCGAGGCGGCAGCCATCGACCTGTTCGTCAGTGGCGTCTAGGCGGGCAATCCGAAGAAGCTGATTCTTGCGCTTCTCGAGGTCGTCGAAGCCAAACACATCCGGTTCGCTCCTGATTAACCAATAACTCTTCGCCCCCAATGCCTATGCGCAAGCCGCCCCTGTCTCAGGCGCTTTTCGCAGTTTACGATCCAATGCCGGTACTTCCTGCAGCTTGCCCCAAATGATGCGCTTCGGCAGGGAAACTGCTAGAATCGCCTGAAACATAGTCTTGATTAGGAGGGCATTCGACGGTGTCCTTCTCACCTTCCGTCGGGCAAGACCCAGCGGTTGCCTAAATCCCACTAGAAATTATCGAATATCCATATGAGCAGCTGGTCTGAACGAGTCAGAAACGAAGTTGGAAAAGCAATCCTTGGACAGGAAGTCGTCGTTGAACGAATGCTTGTCGCCCTCCTGGCCGACGGGCACGTACTTCTCGAAGGAATGCCCGGACTCGCCAAAACGCTCCTCATCAAGAGCCTCGGCACCGCCCTCGGCCTCCAATTCGAGCGCGTCCAGTTCACGCCCGACCTCCTCCCGAGCGACGTGATCGGAACCATGATCTTCCAGTCCCAGTCGGGACAATTCGAGCCGCACAAGGGACCGATCTTCGCAAACCTCGTGCTCGCGGACGAAATCAACCGCGCCCCGGCCAAGGTGCAAAGCGCCCTGCTCGAAGCGATGCAGGAAAAGCAAGTCACCCTCGGCCCCACCTCCCACAAGCTTCCGAAGCCCTTCTTCGTGATGGCCACCCAGAATCCGGTCGAACAAGAGGGCACCTACCCGCTTCCCGAAGCCCAGCGCGACCGCTTCCTCTTCAAGCTGCTGGTCGACTACCCCAGCCAAGAGGACGAGTTCGAAATGATGCGCCGCTGGGGTCAGGTCACCGAAAAGCCGGAACTCCAGCCAGTCGCCACCGGCGAGGAATTACTAGCCCTCAGAGCCGAGGTGGACAGCGTTCACGTTTCCGAGGACATCCAAGCCTACATCCTGGAGCTGGTTCGAGCAACCCGCGAGATGCCAAACGCCGCCAAGCCGGAGGATCGCCTGCTCTCCTACGGTGCCTCGCCCCGCGCCTCCATCAGTCTCTACCAAGCAAGCCGCGCCCTCGCCTGGCTCCGCGGCATGGATCACGTATCCCCCGCGATCGTGAAAGACATTTTCTTCGATGCCATGCGCCACCGCGTGGGACTTAGCTACGAAGCGGAAGCGGAGGAGATAACTGCGGACCAGGTGCTTCAGAAGATTCTCGACAAAACAGCGCTCCCAAGCCGAGTGGCCGCTGTCTAGATATTTGGATACAGAGCGTCCGCTCCTACGATTCCTATTTCGGACGTAATTTAACTCCGCCCCATGCCAAGCCAGCCAGACAATCCCGGCTCCCCAAGCAACCTTTCAGCGACCGTCGCCATGCTGCGCCGCTTGGAGTGGCGTGCCCGCCTCGTCGTCCAGAGCGCCTTGGGCGGAGAATACAAATCCTCCTTCCGCGGCAAGGGCATGGAGTTCGACCAGGTCGTTAAGTACGAGTTTGGCGACGACGTACGCGACATCGACTGGAACGTGACCGCTCGCCTCGGCGAAGCCTACCGCAAGAAATTCATCGAAGAGCGCGAAATCACCCTGCTGCTCCTTTTCGAAGATACCCCTTCCCTCCAATTTGGATCCGGCGGCACCACCAAGCGCCAGGCGCTTCTCGAGCTTGCGAGCCTGCTGATGCTCCTCAGCGCCGTAAACGGTGACCGGATTTCCCTCCTCCACGCCACTCCCCAAGGCTACACTCTGACCAAGTCCGCGACCGGACGCGGACGAGTCATGCACACCGCCGCCAATCTCCTCGGCCATCCAGCGCCGCCAATCCTCGAACAACAGGAGGCCAAGATTCCTTGGAAGTACGTGCTCAAGGCAGCGCCGCGACACAGTATCTTCGTCTGGCTTGGAGACTTCCCAAACGCAACCCCACCGGACGTTTGGCCCGTGCTCCGGCGCCAGTACCAGCCCGTCGGCTTCCGCATATCCGACCCATGGGAACTGGAATTGCCCAAGACAGGCAGCCAACCGGTCTACGACCCAACCAGCGGCGAACTCTACACGCTCAACGGCGGTTCCAGCGCCCAACGCGCCGCCCACAAGACTTGGACCGAACAACGCGACGCCGCCTTCAAATCCCTTTTCCCCAAAGATAGCGACCGGCTCAGCCTGACCGCTGGCGAGGACGCGCTCACCGCCGTAACTGACTTTTTCCATCAACGCATGAAACGTTTCGCCCGCGTATGATCGAACTTTTGGATACGAAATTCCAATTGGCCAATCCGTATTGGCTGTTCGCAATCCTGTTGCTCCCTTTAGTAGCATGGCTAAGGGGACGTCGCGCAGTATCCGCTATGATACTACCGTTTTCCGGAGCCTGGCGTCGCCCGAGCTTGATCGGGGGAACGAAGCTAGCCACGACTCTCTTCTTCCTCTCCGCGCTGGGCATGATTCTCGCGCTAGCTCGCCCCCAATCCATCGCGACCGAAAGACACTCGAAAAGCCGTGGGTACGACATTATCCTCGCAGTCGACCTCTCCGGCTCGATGGAGGCCGAAGACTATTTCGTGAACCGCAAGCGCTCCAACCGACTGCAAGCAGTCAAGCCGGTCCTCAGCGCTTTCATCAACCGCCGCGAAAACGACCGCATCGGGCTTATCGCCTTTGCAGGACGAGCCTACACTGCGGCGCCGCTCACCTTCGACCACAAGTGGCTGGCCCGTCAGACCGAACGCCTCCAAATCGGTTTGATCGAGGACGGAACCGCGATCGGCGATTCCCTAGCCGTGGCCACCTCCAGGCTCCTCGAAGGCGCCAAGGAACGCGCCGGCGAACGCGAGGGCGCGTTTATCGTTCTCCTTACCGACGGCGAAAATACCGCTGGCATGATGGAGCCGATGGAAGGCGCCTCCTTAGCGAAAGAAGCGGGTATTCGCGTCTACACCATCGCTGCGGGAAAAAATGGATACGTCCCCTTTCCCCGCCGCAACGAGCGCGGCGAGCGCATCGGAACCACCCAGCAACTCCTGCGAGTCGACACCGAAACGCTGAAGAAGATCGCGGATTTCACCGAGGGCGAGTTCTTCCGTGCCGAGGATTCGGATACCATTGACCAAGCTTTCGACAAGATCGACGAATCCAGCACCATCGAGTTCGAGGTGAAGCAGTACTCCACCGTAACGGAACTCTTCCAGTATCCGCTCTACGCGGCCGCATTCTTCGCCGCATTGAGCCTGTTTGCAGGAGCTAATAAATTCCGGGGGGCGCTCGCATGAACATCGACTGGGCGCACGAAGAATTCCTCTGGGGACTCGCCATCCCGGTTCTCCTGCTCGCTTGGAGCCTCTTCCATCGCAGCCGAGCCTCGGCTCGCCGAAAAGGAGCGCAAGCCCAGTGGGCCACCGCTGGCTTCGGCGGAATCAAGCAGTCTAGCCGTACGCGGGCTCGCCCCGCAAAGGTGCTGCTTTGCGCCTCACTCGCGCTGCTAGTCGTATCCATCGCTCGACCACGCTGGGGAACCGAGGAGCAAATCACCTTCGAGCGAAGCCGAGAAGTGATCATCGCGATGGACCTTTCCAAGAGCATGCTTGCCGACGACATTAAGCCGAATCGCCTCGAGCGGGCCAAGCTTGTGGTTTCGGGAATGCTCGACACCCTTGAAGGCGAAAGCGTGGGCTTGATCGTATTCGCCGGAACCGCCTTCCTGCAAAGTCCGATGAGTCCCGACTACCAGATTTTGCGGGGCTTTCTCGACGACATTAATCCGAGCTTCATTCCGCAAGGCGGCACCAACTATACCGCGATGATGGATACGGCCCTCGACTCCTTCGAGCAATCCGACGGCATGGCGGACCGATTCCTGATCATCATCAGCGACGGCGAAAGCCTCGACTCCGGTTGGCAATCAAAAGCCCAGGAGCTGAAGGAGCAGAACGTGCGCACCATCTGCCTCGGCTTTGGCACCAAGGAGGGAAGTCTCATCCCCGACGGAAACGGAGGCTACCTCAAGGACCCGCAAGGCGCGGTGGTATTGAGCAAGCTGGAACCGAGGACCCTTCAAAAAATCGCAGAAATAACGGACGGCATTTATCGCGAAGCAAGCGTCTGGGTCGATCTCGCCAAAGTCGTCGAAGAGACCGTAGAAAGAGGAAGGGCCGCCCTGAAGGAACGCGAACGCGAAGACGCCTTGATCGAACGCTTCCACTACTTTCTCGCTCCCGGCCTAGGCCTCCTTTTGCTTTCGATCTACTGGGAATTCCCCTCCCTGCCCAAGCCTCGCACCATCAAGCGAAAGGAGATGGCCGCATGAAGCGACGTATTCTTCGCGCGACTACATTTTTTTACGCTGCCTCTTTGTTCGGAGTCACCGTGTCCACTCCAAGCTCCGAAAGCGAGAGCGAGCCCGATCCACAACCGCTTCCGAAAGCACAAGGCATCACCTTGCCGGACTACATTTCCCAAATCGCGGAGAAGGACGAAATCACTGCCGAAGACTACGCCAAGATGGCCGAGGGCACCATGCAGGTTGCGATGCAATTGATGCAGCAAGGCGAGAAAATGCCAGAGCCACCGATCGAAGACGCCCTCGATGCCGTAGCCGCCGGCCGAGCGATCGACCCGGAGCAGACCGATTGGGATCAGATCGAGCAAAGGCTTCTCGACCTCCTCAATCCCCCGCATCAAGACCAGCAACCTCAAGAGGGAGACTCCTCCGAAAACCAAGAGGAGCAGCAGGACGGGGAGCAGGAGCAACAGCAGCAAGACGGAAGCTCCGGCTCATCGGAAGAAGGCTCCGAGAACTCCGAGGAGAGCGATGCCCAATCCCAGAACGAAGACTCCGAGAACCAACAAGAAGGCGAAAAAGGAGATCAAGGAGACCAGCAGCAGGAGGGTCAGGAAGGCGAAGAGCAGTCCCAAGACGGGCAGGACCAGCAATCCGGACAGGAAGGCGAAGAAGGAGAATCGACCCAGCAGTCCAACACCCAAGACGGCGCCCAGATGGGCGAGCTTGACCAGAGCCAGGAAGAGCAACAAGTCGAACTCGACGGCAGCTCGGAGGAGCCACAGCCCAAGCCGAGCGAGGAGCAAATGCAGACGCTCGGCGGCAAACAAGCGGCCGGAGAACCTGTCGACGCGGAAACCGCCGCCTTGAAACAGCTCCTCGAACAGCTGCGCCAACAAGACCAACCCGGAAAACTCTATAAAATCTTACAGGAAGCCCAAACGGGTGGAAAAAAGAAACAGCAACCCAATGCCAAGGATTGGTAATCATGCGTTTCCCTCTCACTAAAATCCTATTATCCTTAGTCGCCGCGACTTGCTGCGTATCCACTATCTGGGCTCAATCAGTCTACTGGTCTCCCAGCAACGGCACCTTGCAGCAGGGCAAGTCCAACGCGGTCGATCTGTTTTTCGATTCGTGCCAGCCAGATGGGGAACCCGAGTTCCCGAAAATCGATGGGCTCGAACTGCGCTTTCGCGGCCAATCCAGCTCGACGAATATCATCAACGGACGTCGAAGCTCCAAGGTCATCCTCAACTACCAAGCTATCCCGCTCAGGCTCGGCACCGTGACCATTCCCAGCATACGCGTGCAGACCTCCGATGGCGAAATCCAAGTACCGGCAGCACGCTTCGAAGTAGTGGAAGCTACAGTTGGAAATAGCGGAGTGAGTCCCGACGAAGTATTCGTATCCATCTTTCAAAACAGGGACGAAAAGATCTACAGCGGAGAGGTGTTCTCGCTCGAGTACATCGCCGGAGCCAAGGAAGAATACCAGCTGGCCGACCTTTCCGTACCAGTGTGGAATCCCACCGAAATTGTAAGTGGCGGCCTAGTGGATGGCCAAGTGAGCCGCGTTAGCTATAAGGGCTCCCCTTACCTCGTGAAAGTCTACAACACCAAGGCCATCGCGACCTCCCCCGGCATCAAGCAACTTCCCGCCGCCACCCAAGAGGCAACCGTCGTCATTGGGCGCCGCCGCAACATTTTCCAGGAAGCCGTCTACGACGCCTTTACCATTGAATCCGAGCCATTCGCCCTCGAAATCCTTCCGCTGCCAGAAGGGGCTCCCGCGTCCTTCAAGGGCGCCGTCGGCGAATTCCAGCTGGAATCGCGTGTAGTGCCCGAAGAAGTACAGCTGGGCGAACCCGTGACATGGACCCTCGAGCTCAAAGGAACCGGCAATTGGCCCGCAGGAATCGGCGTGCCAGCTCGTTCCGTCTCAAGCCGATTCAAGGCGATACAGCCGGAGATCAAAAACGAGTTTCCGGACGACGACCTTTTCACTGGCAGCCAAAGCGAAGACATCGTTCTCATTCCCACCGAAACCGGAACCTTCGACTTCGGTCCCGTCGAATACACCTACTTCGATCCCAAAGAAGAACGCTACAAGACGATCAGCATCCCCTCAAAAACAGTCACCGTCACCCCAGCAGCCGCCCAGAACCCGGACCTTGCTGGCAACCCCGGCGAAACAGAGCCGCAGGACGCGGACTCCTTTGCCGGAGACGGCGAAACCTACGATCTGAATCCAACCGGACAAAACACCTTCCAAAAGCCTCCCCAGCTCCTGAAGGAGCCGCTGGCCTCAGTCACCGCATCCGCTCCTCCGAGCGAATCGAAATCGCTCCTCGTGCCGACGGCGATCGCGGTCACGACTCCCTTCGCAGGATGGTTCGTGCTTGCCCTGCTCCGGAGCATCGTCACCGACCCCCGAAAAGCGGAGCGCAAAGCCCTGCGCGAACTGCGAAAATTGAGCCGTGCCGCCCTGCCCTCAGACCGCGAAAAGCTCAAGCGCCTCCACATCAGGTGGCGTGACGCAGCGAGCCGCTACTTTAACTTGAACGCCCTCGAACCCACCCCCACCGAGGTTTTCGAATGCGCCAAAGCGCTCCGCAACGAACAGTTTGCCCAAAATTGGAAACAAGCGTGGGTGCTCTCCGACCAATTCCTTTTCGGCGTCAAGGAAGTGGATAGCTCGGAATGGAAGCGACTCCAATCGCTCGCCGTAGGAATGTGCCCAGGAAAGAACTACAGCCCCAGCTTAGCTTTCCGAGCACGAGCCTGGCTGCCCACCATCGCCTTCGCACTGCTCGCCCTCGGCGTTGCCGACCCGAGCGCTGCCCAAGACGAAACAGCAGCCACTCCTGCAGACCTTTACCAAGAAGGAAGCTTCAAGGCCGCTGCCGAAAAGTGGGAAGCCGCAGTGAACGCTGAACCCAACGCATTCGAGCACAGGTACAACGCAGGGCTAGCTCTTGCCCAGACGGGCGACTGGCCACGAGCCTGGGCTTACTGGACCAGCGCCTTCTGCCTCGATCCAAATCGTGACGAGGTCGCATGGAATTTGCGTATCGCCCACCAAAATACGACCGCGTACGACCCGGTGCTCCAGTCCCTTATCGAAGGAGAAGGCCTCTACCGCATCGTCCGCCTACGCTCGCCAGCGCAGTGGCAAGCCCTATCGCTACAGGCTGTTTGGGCGCTCGGCATCGTTTTCTTCCTCGCCATCCTCGCGCTCTACCTCGGTAGAGCCCGTCGCCTTTCCGGCTACCTTCTCGCCCTCGCCCTCCTCTGCGGCATCTTCGCCTACTTCTCGCAATGGGCCCATCTGAAGTACGAGCGTCTGGGCGAACCCGACTCGATCCTCGTGGTCGCGGAGTCGCCTCTCCTCACCATCCCCACCGATTTGCAGTCGGAACAGGTGAGCACGACAGTGGGGGAAGGCACGATCGTGAAGAAGCAGCGCACCTTCCTCGGCTGGGTCAAAATCGAGCTGCCTAACGGTGAATCCGGTTGGCTCAGGCAAGAGAATCTCATGCCACTCTACGGCAAGCCCACACAAAGCTAAGCCAATCAATACCTTAGCCTTTGTTGTTAAGCGGACCGCATTCGAGTCGATCCTAGGAAAATACCCGAAATCACTCCCGCAGCAGAGTCGTTTCTCTGGCATAGTTCACCTATCACCGAATGGATTTTCTCAAACGCCACATTTCAACCATCGTACTGATTACGATAGCAGCCTTCTGGATCGGCATCCGGCTCGGTACCGAAGACTGCCCGAGCTGCGTTGTGACGAATCTAGCCAGTCGGGCCTTTGCAGACGAGCCCGCCGAAACAGCTGCGCCTCCAGCTACCGTGGTCAAAAAGGCCAACTGGTCTACCGTCGACATCGACGGCAAGCTCTTCACCAGTAACGACCTAGACGGAAAGGTCGGAGTGCTGGTCTACTGGGCAACCTGGTGCGGCGGTTGCAAGTCCGAGATCCCCAACCTCGTCGCCTTGCGCAAGGAATTCGCGACCAGCGACGTCGAGATCGTAGGCCTCTCGGTAGACGAAGCCCACAAGGACCTTTCCACCTTCGCGAAATCAGCTGGGATCAACTACCGCATCGCCCGCGTCACCCCCTCCATCCTGGACACCTTCGGCCAAGCCGAGTCCATTCCGACCTTGCTCATCGTCGATCAAGAAGGACGCATCCATTTTCGACACTCCGGCGTGGTCTCCAAGGATGCCTTGTCCGAGCGGGTGAGAAGCCTGCTGGCCTCTCACCAGATCGACAGAGCCTACGGCATATAGCGCATTTTTCGTTTAGCCAGTCGCTTACACCAAAATCACAACCCTCTGTGGGTACCGAGGACGAAGGACGACACTCGAGCGGAGCGAAGACACGTGCTTCGCAAGTCCGCATAGCTTGCCGAGCGAAGACTGTTGTCACGCGATTTCACGCGTCTAGCTAAATGCAAAATGCTCTAGTCGGTTAGGCGTATCTGAATGGAGCCAAGCGCTCCCTTGGCGTCCACTTCGTTAACCTCTGAGGAAAATACGCGGTTCGCGTCGATGGCTTCACCTTCGAGAAGAGCGGTCTTGAAATTTCGGATACGCTCCGCCGCGATGTCTTCCATCCAATTCTTGTCCAAGGTTACTTGTGGCATGGATTCCAAAACCGCAGCCAGCATCTCTTCAAGCCTCGGCCCTTGCCCCTGCTCTACGCCCTCAGAAGTCGCAGCAGCCGTTGAGGGTTCAGTCGAACCCGATTTCGCTACGCTGACTTCGCTCGCGCTCGCATCCGCCTTCGACAATCCGATGAAGCGAGCGAAACGCTTGACCAACCCGGGTTGCGCTTCGGATTGCTTCGTCGCCTTGGTCGAAACTGTTTCAGACGCTGACGCGTCACTTCCCTTCGTCGAAGCATCTGGGCTCTCTCCTACTTCGGAGGCGGCGACAAGCGCGGCATAGCGGTTTCGCGCCGCAGACTCAAGCGCCGCCGCATCCACCGGCCGAAGCAAATCCAGTCCGCTGACGACTTGAAATTCGGGATTCGCAAGCCGGTGCATCGCGTATTGATCCTTCAAATACATCTCCTCTTCAGGGCCTGGCAAAAAGCTTGCCTCGAGCTTCAGCCCTAGACGCGAAGCCATCACTTTCCTCAGCGCATCAACTTTCTCCAAACCGCTCTGGTCGAGCTCGACTTGAGCCACCGAGAATTCGATCGAATCCAAGTCTTCGCGTCCTCCGGCTAGCTTCGCCAAAAACTTCAACGGCGATGCAACCGCGTTGAGAATCAGGTTGCGAAACGCCTTGCCGACCAAGCCCCAAGGCTTGACCTGCGGATCTGACAAATCCCCTTCAACCGGCAATCCGTCATAGGAGATAAGTCCGCTCGGATCCTGCATCAGCTTGATCGCAAAGCCCAGCGGCAGGTTGATAGCCCGATCGCTTTCCACCTTTTCGCCTAAGGTCAGTTGGTCGATCTTAAAGTCGTTGCTTCCCTTCAGCTGATTGTCCCTAACCTCGTAGCTCGATATGATCTCGAACTGCCCTTTCGACAGCTTGCGACCGAGATAGGTCGCCCAATACGGGCTGGTCGAAGTCAGGTCGTATCCACGGAAGCTCATGTCGAAATCGAGGTGCTTGCCCGGATCCGCTACACTGAGAGCCCCCTTGCCAGCGATTCGGGCGCTTCCATCGACCACTCCGGAAAACTCGAAGCTTGCCAGTCGATCCGGAACCGTCGTCAACCCTTGCACGACCAAATCGAAGTCGCTCACCTGGCTGCTATGCGTGGATACCAAGGTCGTATCCACAAATCCTACACCGGCTGACTTCAGCTCGAAGCGACCGATCTCGAAGAGCATCCCCGTCTCTTGCTCGATTTCCTCCGTCCGCTCCTCCACGTCTTCTTCCAGCTTGGCGATACGGCTAAAATTGATGCCTAGCTCGTCCTGCCATGCGGCGATGACCGGCTCCACCAAGGTCACGCTGTCGATCTTCACCTTATCTCCGCTGAACTCGACGCCGGCCACGTCCATGCTCTCAAGCGTCACGATCTCCTTTTGCGTGCCCGCTTGGCGGACCTTCAAGCTCTTGATCCCGAGCGATGCGTTCAAGTTGGGCTCCGCCAGAGCGTGAGCTTGCCCGGCGAGATCTAGGCTAAAACGTCCATCTTGCACCTCCGCGTTGGCGTATTCCGAGACGTAAGGCTGCAAGTTCTTCAGCTGCAAGTCCTGCAAGGAAAGGGTGGCCTCGGCAAGCCCTTGCAAAGACTGCAATCCCGCTTCCAGCTCGAGCCGCCCTCCCAGCAAATTGAGCGCAAGCGAAAGAACCCCGGACGAATCGTATTCCCCGCCCGCTTGCTTGGCTTTCACATTGCTGATCTTCAGCTCGATCCCATCGACGTCGGTTTTAAAGGGGCTTGCGGTACTCCGGTCCTCGATCGCGATCCGTCCGTTCGAAAGCGCTACAGACTCCAGCGACGCCTCGAAATCCATCGGATCCTGCGCGGTGGCGGTCGGTTCGTCCGTCGAGTCTCTGCTTTTCATGACGGGAAGCCTCGGACTGCCATCCGCCTGTAGGATCGCCTCAAAAACGGGAGACTCGTAAGCGATCTCTTTCACGGACAGCGTCATCGCTGTCGCGTCAATCTCGATACCCGAAACCGTCAAAGCATCCCAAGCCGCAAAACGTTGCTCGGCATCCGCAAGAGAAAAAGCCTGTATGCCGAGCCCACCTGAAACCTTGATCGCGGGACCGGCCTCCAAGATTTCGATCCTCTCTATCAGGTCGAAGCCAAAACGACCTTCCAGCTTTGCAAGCACAGATTCGTCGACGTACGGCTGCAAGCTCTCCAGCGGGAAATCGCTCAACTCCGTTTTCACGCTAAATGTCCAAGGCGCAAGGCTCAGGGCGCCGCCGCCGAGGTTCAGCCTGGCGCCACTCCCGGTAGCAATCACCCCGTCGAAATCCCAGTGGTAAACGGGCTCTCCCGTATTGGCATCCTCGATACCGCTTTTCTCAACGGTGCCAATATCGCGTCCCGCAAAGGTTTCAATTGCAACCGTCTCTTCGTAGGGGGTCGCCAAGCTCGAATCCGCGTAGTGCAGCCGCAACTGCGAGAGCAGGAGGTTCTTCACGATCACGGCAGGCATCTCGCCAGTGGCCTCCGGGTCCGGCTCGGGAGCAGACGGCTGGGCGTCTAGGATGTCTTGAAAGTTGAAGCGGCCCGACGAATCCACCCGTACCCAAACATCGCCGTCGCTTACTTCGATGGACTTTACGGTGATCGTTCCAAAAACGCTGGAGAGCTGGGGATTCGCGGAAAGCTTCCCGATTTCCAGCAGCTTGCCCGATCCTCCCTGTTCCGGGCCAATCTCTATCCCATAGAGCTTCGCTTCCAGCGAGAACGGGTTGAAGCTTGCCCGCTCGACCGTCACCTCTCGCCCTAACGCTTCGCTCCCCTTACTCTGGATCTGCGCTATGAGGATCGCTGGCACCGCCCAAATGCCGAAGCATAAATAGAGAGTGAACAGTACCAGCCCCGTGATAGCGAAGCGTTTGCGCCAGGAAAGTTTGGGAGATGATTTTTGTGTCATGACAACCGTTTCAATTGAATCCGTACTACCGAGCGGAACACGCGATGGCAAGGTTTGGAGTTGTAGGACTGACTGTTTTCAGCTTCCTCTGGGGCATGATCGGAAACCAAGAGTTCGACGCAGTCATCTGGGACATGGACGGCCTCATTTTTGATACCGAACGCCTTTCCTTCATCGCTTGGCAAGCGGGCGCCAAGGCCATTGGCCTAGAGATCGACCTCCCGCTTTTCCAGTCACTCATCGGCATGAACGCCCGGGCCATCCAAGCCAGACTACTCCAGGTCCTTGGCGAGGAAACCGACGTCGTGAGCCTCACCCGAGAGGCAAGCGCGAGCTACGACGAGTTGATCGCAGCCGGACCGCCTCTCAAACAGGGCGCCAAGTCCTGCCTCGAAGCGATCGCAGCCTCCCCCGTGCCTCAAGCCCTGGCGACCTCCTCCTCATACCGCTACGCAGCCCAAAAGCTCGAGCATCACGACCTCCTGAAGCATTTCGACGCAACCGTGACCGGCGACCAAGTCACCCACGGAAAGCCGCACCCAGAGCCTTACCTTCTCGCAGCCAATAAGTTAGGCGTATCTCCATCTCGCTGTATAGCCTTCGAGGATTCTGTTAACGGAATACGCTCCGCCAAGGAAGCCGGCATGCAAACAGTGCTCATTCCCGACATGTGCCCGCACGATGAACTGTCGCTTTCGCGGGTCGACTGGCAATTCCCAAGCTTGGCTCACGCCCTCCCTTTCCTGCGTAAGCAATTCAGCATCGGCTAAAACACTTTTGCCTTCGGAAATGCCTGAAGTCGCTTGCGCAATCCCACGCCTAGAGCATTCGTTTCCATCATCACAGCTGCCTATGAAACGTATTACCCTAATCACTGCCTTCCTGTCATTCGCGACTTCGATCTTCGCCGAAGCCCCAACCCACGCGAAAACGCTTACCTACCAGCTCGACGGCGTCACCTTCGAAAGCACCCTCGTGTATTCGGATAGTGGCGACAGCCAAAAGCCCGGAATCCTAATGGTTCCCAACTGGATGGGCCCCACACAAAGCTCATTGGAAAAGGCGATCAAAGTCGCCGGAGACAAGTACATCGTCATGATGGTCGATATGTACGGCGTACAGACTCGCCCTCAAAACGGCCAAGAAGCCGGAGCGGCCGCCGGAGCGTTGCGTGGCGACAGAGAGCTCATGAGAGCGAGGGCTGCCAAGGCCTTGTCCGTACTCAAGTCTGAGGCGAAGCCCCTCGGGCTCGACCAAGATAAGATCGCCGCTATCGGTTTCTGCTTCGGAGGAGGTGCCGTTTTGGAATTGGGCCGCAGCGGGGCCGATTTGGATGCGATCGTGACCTTCCACGGCGACTTGCTCTCTCCCACGCTCGAGTCGGACGCCGCACAAACGAACGCTCACCTCTTGGTGCTCCACGGTTCGGACGATCCCTACGTTCCCCAAGCCGACGTAGCAAAATTCGTCGCAGCAATGCAGGCAACCGATGTAGACTGGCAGCTCGTGCAGTACAGCGACACCGTGCACAGCTTCACCAATCCCGAAGCAAATTCCGACGGAGCCCGCTACAACGCGACCAGCTCCCGCCGCGCCTTTGCGGCCATGGAAGCGCTCTTCGCCGAAATCTGGAAATAGCCCAGCGCCCAGCACACGATGTTTGTCGTATTGGTCCCGCTGATATTCGGACTGCTCAACTACTATCTCTTCACTGCGGCGACCAAGGCCTATCCGCAGCTCTCTACCTTTTTCGCCACCTCGCTGCTATTGCTCTTCGGATCGTTGTTTCTAGCGATCATCCTCGAAAAACGCGGTAAACTCGCCCTGTCCCTGCCATTCTCGTGGATAGGCTACTCGTGGCTTGGCATATCCGGAATCGCCTTCACCCTCCTCGCTGCGAGCGACCTCGTGCAAGCGTTTGCAGACCTCTTCACAGATCGTACCCAATTCCAGGGACTCGTCATCGCCACCCTATGCTTGAGCAGCTGGGCCGCGTTCGAAGCCCGCCGCGCTCGCGTCAAGCGGATTACCATCAAGACCCCAAAACTGAAAGGCCTCGAAAAGCCCCTTCGCATCGCTCAAATCACCGATCTCCACCTCGGCGATTCCAGCAACCTCAAGCACACGAAGAAGATCGTGCAAACGATCAATCTCCAAGAGCCAGACATCGTCGTCTCCACCGGCGACCTCTTCGACGGCTACCTCGAGCTCATGGCGCCGTTCGTCGATGCCCTTCGGGAGCTCAAAGCCCCGCTCGGAAAATTCGCCATATCCGGAAACCATGAGGTCTACGCCGGATTGGAAAAAGCCATGTCCCTCACCGAATTTGCGGGCTTCACCCTTCTCCGCAATCGCAACGCGATGATCAACCGCAACCTTGTCGTCGCCGGCGTAGAAGATCCAGCGTCCCCGCTCGTCCCAGACGAAGCCGCCGCTTGCTTCCATGGCCTCGCAGTACGTACCGGAGGCCCCCAAGGGACCGCCGCCCGAAGAGATCGCCAGGAAGGCCGAGCGCGTCGTGATGGCGGCCTCACTGCCTCCCACCTTCGAGCGGATCCGTCGAGCCCTGCGCGTCAGCAAGAACGCACTTGCTCCCATCATCGAACAGCTCGTTGAGAACAAGAAGATCTGCGTCGTCGATGTC
>JBNKSG010000079.1:0-14610 GCA_050297195.1 Opitutaceae bacterium
GACGGCGTTATCCGTATCGGCGCGGAAGTTAAGCCTGGCGACATTCTCGTCGGCAAGATCACTCCTAAGTCTGAAACTGAACTCGCTCCGGAAGAAAAGCTCCTCCGCGCGATCTTCGGTGAAAAGGCGGCAGACGTTAAAGACACCTCGCTCATCGTACCATCTGGTGTCGATGGCATTGTCATGGACGTTAAGGTTTCCAGCCGTCTCGATTACGAGCGCGAGCGCCTAAGCCCATCGGATCGTCGCCGTCAGGTGAAGCAGATCAACGAAGACTACAAGACGCAGATGGATAAGCTGCGCGAAGGTCTAACCGAAGCTCTGTCGAACATCCTCCTCGGTGAAAAGATTCCTCTGGACGTGGTCAACGGCCAGAACGGCGAAATCATCATCCCTGCCAACCGCAAGATCACCAAGACGCTTCTCCGTAAGCTGGCTGCGGTTTCCAAGCACGTTGAAATCGACCCGTCTCCAGTCCGTATCAAGATTATGGAGATCATCGGTTCCTACCAGAGCAAGTTCGACGAGCTCGAAGGGGATCGCGAGCGCAAGACTGCTAACATCGAGTCCGGTGAGGATGCAGCGACAGGCGTGATCAAGCAGGTTAAGGTCTACGTCGCCACCAAGGAAAAGCTCAAGGTTGGTGACAAGATGGCGGGACGCCACGGTAATAAGGGTGTCGTCGCTAAGATCGTTCCCGAAGAAGATATGCCTTATCTTCCAGATGGTACTCCGATCCAAATCTGTTTGAACCCACTGGGTGTACCTTCCCGTATGAACGTTGGTCAGGTACTCGAAACGCACATGGGTTGGGCCTGTAAGGTTCTCGGCATGAAGGTTTCGACTCCAGTCTTCGACGGTATTCCGGAGAAGGTTGTTCGTCAGCACTTGGCGGACGCAGGTCTCCCAACCACTGGTAAGTCCGCCGTTTACGACGGTCGTACCGGTGAGAAGTTGGACAACGAAGTGGTTGTGGGCTGGGTATACATGCTCAAGCTGAACCACCTTGTTTCCCACAAGATTCACGCCCGTGCGGTTGGTCCGTACTCTCTCGTTACCCAACAGCCACTCGGTGGTAAGGCCCAGTACGGTGGTCAGCGCTTCGGGGAAATGGAAGTTTGGGCCCTCGAAGCATACGGCGCGGCTTACACGCTCCAAGAGCTTCTCACGGTTAAGTCCGACGATGTTCAAGGACGTACCAAAATCTACGAATCACTGGTCAAGGGCGACTCCACGCTACAAGCGGGCACGCCGGAATCCTTCAACGTATTGATCAAGGAAATCCAATCCCTTGGTCTCGACGTGAAGCTGGGCCGCCAAAGCGAACTCGACTACAAGTAACCAACCAACCGACTGAGGATTTAATATAATGTCTACGCAAGAAGCCCAACAAGTGCTCAGCGCGGAACGTGAGTCGAATTTCGACTGCGTTACGATTAATGTCTCGTCACCGGAAGTCATCCGCTCCTGGTCACGTGGCGAAGTCAAGAAGCCGGAGACCATCAACTACCGTACTTTCAAGCCGGAGCCAGGCGGACTTTTCTGCCAACGCATCTTCGGTCCGGTACGCGACTACGAGTGTGCCTGCGGTAAGTACAAGCGAATCAAGTACAAGGGTGTCATCTGTGACCGTTGTGGCGTTGAGGTAACCGTATCTCGCGTCCGCCGCCAGCGCATGGGCCACATCGAGTTGGCAGTGCCTGTCACTCACATCTGGTTCCTCAAGAGCATGCCTTCGCGCCTCGGTCTCTTGCTCGATATGACTGCCCGCAGTCTCGAGCGCGTGATCTACTACGAAGCGTACATGGTCACCGATCCCGGCCGTACTCCACTCGAAGAGAAGCAGCTTCTCACCGACCAGGAGTACATCGAAGCAATGGCCGAATATGGAGACGATTCCTTCGTGGCCAAGATGGGTGCCGAAGCTCTCCGTGATGTTCTCGTGAATACAGACCTTGAGGTCACCGTTCTCGAACTCCAGGAAGCGATGCGCTCGACCAAGTCGAAGCAAATCAAGAAGAAGCTAGCGAAGCGTCTCAAGGTTATCCAAGGCTTCATCAAGTCCTCCTCTCGTCCAGAGTGGATGGTACTCGAAGTGCTGCCGGTTATCCCACCGGACCTTCGTCCTCTCGTTCCTTTGGAAGGTGGTCGTTTCGCGACTTCCGACCTCAACGATCTCTACCGCCGCGTTATCAACCGTAACAACCGCCTCAAGAATTTGATGCAGTTGAAGACGCCGGACGTGATCATCCATAACGAAAAGCGCATGCTGCAAGAAGCTGTGGACGCGCTCTTCGACAATGGTCGTCACGGTCGTCCTGTTACTGGCGCTGGCAATCGTCCGCTCAAGTCCCTCAGCGACATGCTCAAGGGCAAGCAGGGCCGCTTCCGTCAGAACCTTCTCGGTAAGCGCGTCGACTACTCCGGTCGTTCCGTTATCGTTATCGGTCCTGAGCTGAAGCTGAACCAGTGTGGTCTTCCCAAGAAGATGGCCCTCGTTCTCTTCGAGCCATTCATCATCCGTCGTTTGAAGGAGCTTGGCTTCGTACACACGGTCCGTGGCGCTCGCCGCATGATCGAGAAGCGCTCTCCGGAAGTTTGGGATATCTTGGAAGAAGTTACCAAGGGACACCCCGTTCTTCTCAACCGCGCGCCAACGCTGCACAGACTTTCGATCCAGGCTTTCGAGCCAACGCTGATCGAAGGTGAAGCGATTCGCGTTCACCCGCTCGTTTGTACCGCGTACAACGCTGACTTCGACGGTGACCAAATGGCGGTGCACGTGCCTCTTTCCCTCGAAGCAACGCTCGAGTGTAAGATGCTCATGATGGCGACGGGTAACATCTTCTCGCCTTCCAGCGGTAAGCCAATCCTCACGCCTTCGCAGGACGTTATCCTCGGTTCTTACTACCTCACAATGGAGCCACGTCAGAGCTACGAAGAGCTCGAACGTATTCCACTCGTAGGCAACAAGACCGAAGCGATCTTCGCTAACCTCGATGGCGCGCTGCATACCCACGATTGGGTGCGCATCCCGAATCCCGACTACGGCCGCGAAACCACCTTTGGCAACTCCGACCGGAAGACCATCACGACAACCGTTGGCCGTATCCGCTACAGTGAGATCTGGCCTGACGAGCTCGGCTTCATCAACTTCCAAGTTGGCAAGAAGGAGCTCGGTGACGTGATCAACAACACCTACAAGGTGTCAGGTCCAGAAGCGACTGTTGATTCCCTAGACAAGCTCAAGAAGCTCGGCTTCGATGTGGCGACCATGGCCGGTATCTCCATCGGTATCGACGACATGATCATCCCGGATGAAAAGGTCGACATTGTGGCTCGCGCCTTTGGCAAGATCGCTGAAGTTGATGGCCAGTACCAGAAGGGTATCATCACTGCGGGCGAGCGCTACAACAAGATCATCGACATCTGGACTGTTGCCACCGACGAAATCAAGCAGGCGGTATTCGTCCAGCTGAAGACCAATGGCGGCAAGCCAGGCGTAAACCCAGTTTACGTGATGATGGACTCCGGTGCTCGTGGTAACCCGAACCAGGTTCGCCAGCTTTGCGGTACTCGCGGTTTGATGGCTAAGCCATCTGGCGAGATCATCGAACGTCCGATCCTCTCGTCCTTCCGCGAAGGTCTCACCGTTCTTGAATACTTCATCTCCACTCACGGCGCTCGTAAGGGTCTCGCGGATACGGCCCTCAAGACGGCTGACGCGGGTTACCTCACTCGTAAGCTCTGTGACGTCGCGATGGACGTTATCATTACCGAGCAAGACTGCGGAACACGTGACGGTATCTGGAAGAAGGCGATCTTCGAAGGTGACGACGAAATCGTTGGCCTCCGCGAGCGTATCGAAGGCCGCTGTTCTTGCGACGACGTTTACAACCCAATCCAGCCAGACGAGCTTGTCGTTGGTTCGGGCGAACTCATCACAGAGGTGGTTGCAAAGCGCGTAGAGGAACTCGGTATCGAGCGCCTCAAGGTCATGTCTCCACTGACTTCGACCGCTTCCTACGGAATCGACGCCAAGTCTTACGGTATCAACCCTGCGTCCAACGACGTTGCGAAGATTGGCGACTCCGTCGGTATCATCGCGGCACAGTCGATTGGTGAGCCGGGTACACAGTTGACCATGCGTACCTTCCACATCGGTGGTATCGCGTCTTCGGTTGTTACCGACCCACGTATCTCCGTTCGTAACGCCGGTATCGTGAAGTACCGCGGTCTCCGTCTCGTTGAGATTGCTCCAGGCGTTAGCGTTGTTCTCAATAAGACTGGTTCGGTCCAGGTCGTAGACGGCACAGGCCGCGAACTCGAAGCCTACGATATCGTAGTGGGATCTCTACTACGCGTACCAGACGGCGGCGAAATCGAAGCAGGCCAGCTCCTCGCAGAGTGGGACCCTTACAACATCCCGGTTCTTTCCGAAAAGCCAGGTGTCATCGGCTTCCGCGACATGATCCCAGGTGTTACTATCAAGAAGGAGCTCGACGAGTCCTCTGGTCGTATCGCCATCGTGGTCATCGAGCACAAGGAAGACTTGAACCCATCGGTTGAAGTTAAGGACGCTTCCGGCAAGGTGCTCGCGGTTTACAGCATCCCGACGGGTGCTCAGGTAGCGGTCACCGAAGGCGACGAGATCGCTCAAGGTGCCTTGCTCGCGAAGACGCCACGTCAGGCATCCAAGACCAAGGACATCACCGGTGGTCTTCCCCGTGTTGCCGAGCTCTTCGAAGCCCGTCGTCCGAAGGAAGCAGCTGAAATGGCCCGTATCGATGGTGTTGTTTCACTCGGTGGAACAGTTCGCTCCAAGCGCAAGCTCATCGTCACCGACGAAGAGTCTGGCGAAGCGGAAGAGCATCTCATTCCACACGCCAAGCAGATCATCGTTCAGGTTGGCGACGTCGTGCACAAGGGACAGCACCTCACGGAAGGTTCCGCCGATCCGCACGAAATCCTCGATATCCTCGGACCAGCCCGCTTGTACGAGTTCCTCATCAACGAAGTACAAGAGGTCTATCGCTTGCAGGGTGTTACCATTAACGACAAGCACATCGAGCTCATCATCCGTCAGATGCTCCGCAAGGTTCGTATCACCGATCCAGGCGACACTGAGTTCTTCTGGGGTGAGCAGATCGAGCGCACTACCTTCTTGCGCGAGAACAACGAGATCATCGAAGCGGGTGGTAAACCTGCCGAAGCTGAGCCCGTTCTCCTCGGTATCACCAAGGCGTCGATCGAGACAGAGTCCTTCATCTCCGCGGCCTCCTTCCAGGAAACCACCCGCGTACTCACAGATGCTTCGACCTTGTCCAAGATCGACAAGCTGCACGGCTTCAAGGAAAACGTTATCATGGGTCACTTGATCCCTGCTGGTACCGGTCTCCGCACCTACCGCGACCTCCGTATCACGCTTCCATTTGGCGGCGACATCGAGGACAACGTAGATCCAGTCGAGCCAGCCGAAGAAGCTTCTGCGGAAGCGCCAACTGCAACTCCTGAAGCAGGTTAAGCCAATCGCTTAGAACGCATTTAACAAAGCCCGTATCCCTCCTGGGGATACGGGCTTTTTTGTCTTCTGGGGAGATAGTGGGCGCGCTTCGCTTAGAGTTTGCCAATTCGACTGTAGGCGGGACGGCTTCCTGCATTGCCTCGCCCTCGGTATTCTTCGATTACATTGCCCAGTGGATTGTGGGAGTTCGCCTGACGGGGGCTCAGCTGTAGCGGTTGGGGGCGACTTTTCCCTGTAGGGCAATCACAGCCTTGGAGGCGTTGATCTTGCCGTTGCTTTGATAGTCTTCGTGGTAGCTTTCGATCCGGTCGAGGCGATAGAGGTAGTTGATCATGATCCCTGCCGATTCATGAATGCCTTTTGGCGAGGTATCGCCCATCCAATTGAGCTGTTCCATGCGTGCTCCGTTGTTTAGGTGAAAATGGGCGACCGGATCGATCGCGGTCCGTCTTCCCGGCCGTTTGACCTGTTGCAGGTAGATGGTGCAGTGGCGCAGCAGCACGGGCTTCATCGCCTCGCTCAGGACTTCGTCGCGATGCCAAGCTGAACCCTGTAGGGCGTTGGCGAACAACTCCAGTGGTTTCGCTTCGCCGGCCAGGGGCTTGAGTGCCTTGCTCTCCGCTGGTAATAGGCTAATGAGATCCGCCGCGAGCTCCGACTTTAGCCATTTCATGTATCCAGGAATAGGGGACAGAGTCGAAAAGCGCTTCAAATTGGGCAATTCCCGACGCAAGCGGTTTACCACTTGCTTGATCAGGAAGTTGCCGAAGCTGATCCCGACGAGCCCTTTTTGAGCGTTGGAAATGGAGTAGAAGATTGCGGTATCCGCCTCGTCTGGCTCGAGCACAGGCATTCTCTCGTCGAGCAATTCTTGGATCTGCGTGGCCAGACCGTTGACCAAGGCAACCTCGATGAAGATCAATGGTTCGTTCGGCATGCAGGGATGGAAAAACGCGAAGCAACGGCGGTCGGTATCGAGTCGGTTCTTCAAGTCTCGCCAGCTCCGTACTTTGTGGACCGCCTCGTAGCGACCGAGCTTTTCCAGCAGCGAGGCAGGGGAGTTCCAATTGATGCTGCTCAGGTCGAGAAAGCCGACGTCGAACCAGGAGCGTAACAGCTCCTTCAAGTCTCGTTCCAAAGCGGCGAGCTCGGGATGCTCCTTGCTAAGTTCGATGAGCTCCCGCCTCAGTTCGACTAGAAAGCGGGGACCGGACTGTAGGGTGTTGAACTCTCGCAGCAGCCTAACGCGAGCTGGCTCCAAGGCGCGGCGCAGTTGGTAGCGGCAGAGTTCGATCTCCGTATCGGTGTGGGCTGTCTGCAAGGCATCAATGGCGCCGGTAATCAAGTCACCGTCCGCTCCGAACTCGTTGTTGAGGATCTTCAAGAACTCGAGCCGATCCTCCACGGAAAAGCCGAGGTAAGACCGCGCTAGGCCAGCGGCTCGATTTCGGGCTGAAACCTCGCCGCCTTTCTGGCTGAGGCAGGCTCGAACTTGCGAGCGGATCGTGTCGGGATCGGAATCATTCGGTGTATTTGCCTTGGTGGATACACGAACGATTTCCCTCCAAGCGAGTTGCAGGCCTGCCCAGGTACTTCCGATTAATCCCTCTTTGCTGTTCGCATCTGCTTTCTTTGCCATGGTTTTCCTCTCCCTGTTCCCTTCTCTCGCGAGAGCTCGTATCGAGTTTCCTTTCTTTCTTGGGTATGAAATAAGGTAATGCTGCTCTCGCTTAGGATAAGAAGCTTAGCCGGCTTTCGCTTCTTCTCAAGGGTGGAATTGGAAATTGCGTAGTGGCGGCCTGAACATGGCATCGACACTTCGGTCGAGGTTTGCGAGTCTAGGCGACGTGCCTAGTTCCCAGAAGCAACCTACCGAAGCGAAAGAAACCAAGAATCTCGTCAGTCTCGGCTTCGAGCTTGCTCGCCGTTTGGAGATCAATCGCGTGCTCGTCTTCGCCGAGCTGCTTTCGGACCGTCGAATGGTGGACAAGCATCGGGAGTCCGAATCGATCCTCTGGGTCACCTATGACAAGGAAGCGTTCGAGGTGGACCTAGGAGCGGAGGATCGTTGTGTGCAGATCCCATCGAATCCGGTCGGTCGCATGGACCAGGTCGCTCTCGCGGTCATTATCGCAGTGATGGAGGGATCTATCGAGGTGGACGAGTCCATGGTTTGCTTGGTCGGAGTGGCCGGCTCCAAGCGTCTGGACAATATGTTGCTGGTGAACCCGAAGCGTGACTTCGACTGGTTTAGCAAGCGCTCGATCTCCAAGGACGACGCCTTGCCTATCTCGCAGGAGTTCGCTCGGCTCATTGAAATTGCCCTCAAGTTCGCCTCGGAGGGGCGGGAGGGAAAGCCGATCGGTACGGTCTTTGTGTTGGGCGACCTGGAGGAGCTTGAACCGATTTCGCGCCCGCTCATTCTCAATCCGTGCAAAGGGCACGCGAAGAAGTTTCGCAACATCCATGACTCGGATTTTATCGAAACGATGCGAGAACTCTCCGCTTTGGATGGCGGCTTCATCGTAGATCGAAAAGGCGTTGTCGAGGCGGCCGGCGTTTACCTCGACGCGCCTGTGACCAGCAAAGTGAAGGTTCCCAAAGGCCTCGGATCGCGTCACCTTGCGGCAGCTGCCACGACGGCTCGGACCAAGTCCTTGGCCATCGTCATTTCTGAGTCTTCGGGCACCGTGACGGTCTTTTACGAAGGCGCTCGCGTACTGTCGTTGGGAGGCTCGTAGGCTTGGAGCAGGGCGGGGCGCCCATCGTAAACGCCCGAGGCATGTGCCTTTTCAGTTGGACAACGCCAAGGGGCGAACTCTATACGCTTGGTGAATTTTAGGGCGTTTCAGTACGCCTATGAACCAGATTTTCAGTAACCAATTTATACTATGAAAAACAAGGCACTCATCGCTGGCATCTTGATCGCGATCTTTAACGGGCTGCTGTTCGTTCCCGGCTTCGAAGCCTACGGGACCTACCTCGTCGCGGCAGCGTTGGCCCTCGCTCTCTGGCTCGTGCTCAAGGCTATGACTGTCGCCGACTACCTGCCCGCTATCGAGGAGGATAAGGCTCCGGCTCCTGAACCCGAAGCGGCTCCGCCCGAGCCCAAGAACGCTGCCGAAGCCGAGGTGGTCGCAGTGATTTCCGCCCTGCAGAATAAGGGGCGTTTGGTGGATTTTCTGATGGATGACATTAGCAAGTACAGCGACGCCCAGGTCGGCGCCGCAGCCCGCGTGGTGCACCAAGGCTGCAAGGGGGCCTTCGACGAGATGTTTACGGTCGAGCCGGTGGCGAGCGAAAGCGAAGGGTCGGTCGTGACGGTACCGGAAAAAGCGGGAGATTCCTACCGAATCTCGGGTACCGCTAGCGGCGGTCCGGAACAGAGTGGCAAGTTGGTACACAAAGGCTGGAAGGCGACGAAGGTAAACTTGCCTCGCGTTATCAAGGCGGAGGATGGTGCCTTGCCCCCGATCGCTCCCGCGCAGGTTGAGGTTAAGTAACGGAGATCTGGATACTATTTGTGGGGAGCGGCCTTGTGCCGCGATCGATGTGAGAAATCGCGGTGCAAGGCCGCATCCTACAAGATTTGAGGATAGGGAAAATGGAGAAGAAATTTGTATTAGGAATCGATCTAGGAACGAGCAACAGCGCCGTGACCTTGTGCGACCTAGAAAGTGGCGAAAGCCGCGTCGTCGAGGTAACGCAGATTCTGGCCCCGAACCAAATCGGGGAGCGCTCGTCTCTGCCGTCGGCCGTCTACTTGCCGAGCGAGAGCGAGTTCTCTGAGGATGCGATCAAGTTGCCTTGGTTGAACGATAAGGGTAACCAAATCGTGGGTACGTTTGCCCGCGAGCATGGAGCTCAGGTGCCGGATCGTTTGGTGACTTCCGCCAAGTCTTGGTTGTCCAATCCGCACGTCGATCCGCAGTCGCCGGTATTGCCTTGGAACTCGGAGATCGGCGGGCAGAAGCTGTCCGCTGTGGAGGCTTCTCGTCGCTACCTTGAACACCTCAAGCAGGGAGTGCTTTACGCGGAGCGTCTAGAGGGGCGCGAGTGGAATTTAGAGGAAGGACAGGTTGTGCTGACCGTTCCGGCTTCCTTCGACGAAGTCGCTCGCAAACTCACGGCCGACTCCGCCTCAGCGGCTGGTTTGCCGGAGCCGATCCTGCTCGAAGAGCCGCAAGCAGCGTTTTACGCATGGACTGATAAGGTTGGCAGCGAATGGCGCAAGCAGGTGCAAGCGGGCGACGTGATTCTCGTTTGCGACGTGGGAGGGGGAACGGCGGACTTCAGCTTGATCGTGGTCAGCGAGGAGGACGGAAACCTCGCGGTGGAGCGTATCGCAGTGGGCGAGCACATCCTGTTGGGTGGAGACAACATGGACCTAGCCTTGGCCTATACCTTGCAGGCTCAACTCGAAGACGAAGGCACGGAGATCGACGACTGGCAGTTCTTGGCTCTGGTACATGCTGCGAACCAGGCCAAGGCCAAGCTTTTCGAAGACCCATCGTTAGAGGAGCTACCGATATCGGTACCCTCGCGCGGCTCGAGTTTATTTGCGGGAACGGTATCCACGAAACTGACACGCGAGACTTTGCAAGCGGTAGTGATCGATGGTTTCTTCGCCATGACCGCAGCGAATGAAATGCCGGAGGAAGATGGTGGCGCTGCCTTGCAAGAGTTTGGACTGCCGTACGCTTCGGACGCGGTTGTAAGCAAGCACTTGGCTCGCTTTCTGGCTCGTAGTTTGCAGAACGTGAAGGGCAGCGAAGCCTTGTCCGCGTTGATCGCCAATCCCGAAAAGGCGCTTGCGGGTGAATTGCTCAAGCCGACTGCGGTCCTCTTCAACGGTGGCGTCTTCAAGGCGGATGCGATCCGCTCTCGCGTGATGGAACTCTTGGCGACTTGGTGCGAGGATGCTCCTCGCGAGCTGCAGGGCTTCCAGCCGGATTTGGCGGTGGCGAAAGGGGCGGCGAGCTATGGTCGCAATCGCGTAACCGGTCAGGGAATTCGGATACGGGCCGGTACGGCTCGCTCCTATTATCTAGGGCTGGAATCCTCGCGTCCCGCGGTGCCCGGCTTCAAGCCACCGATCAAAGCGGTGTGCGTGGTTCCGCAAGGCATGGAAGAGGGTAGCTCGCACACCCTCGAAGGGCGTACCTTTGGTTTAGTTACCGGTAAGCCGGCGGTCTTCCGTTTCTTCGCCTCGGAGATCCGCGGTGGAGACCAGCCGGGCGATATGGTGAACAAGGCGGACAAGGTTCTCGAGGAAACGAGCAAGCTTGAGATCACGCTCCCTGCGATGGAGGAATTTCCAGAAGGGCAACCGATCCCCGTGTTTTTGAACTCGGTTGTGACGGAGCTCGGCAACCTCGAACTCTGGATGCAGCACGTCGATTCGGATCGCCGCTGGAAGGTTGAATTCCAGGTGAGAATGGACTGATGGAGTTGTTGTTGCCACAAAAAGGCGCAAAGAATCCTGCTGTGGTGCCTGCCTTATAAGGTAGGTCTTTCATCGGTTTGTTTTTCGTGCTTCTTTGTGGCCAATAAATTCTAAATGAATCCTCGTTATAGCATCGGTATCGACTTGGGCACTACGAATTGCGCGTTGGCGTACGTAGACCTAGGCGGTGCGGATTCGGTTTCGCAGACGCTTCCGCTTCGCCAGCGGGAAAGCGAGCGAATCGAGGTGGAGCGGACTAGCTTGCCATCATTCCTTTACTGGAACGACGACGGAAAATGGGAGCTAGGACTCTTCGCTCGGGAGAAGGGCCGGGAGCTTCCGGATCGGGTGGTCCATTCGGCTAAGTCCTGGCTGTGCCATCATTCGGTGAGTCCGGAAGCGAAGACTTTACCCTGGAGATCGAAAGTCGTACCGGATGCCGATAAGCTCTCGCCCATCGAAGCTTCGGCTCGCTTGTTGGAGGTTTTGAAGGAGTCTTGGGATAAGCGCTTTGGCCAGGAGGCACCTTTTCGGGATCAGCTTGTGACAGTGACGGTTCCGGCCTCCTTCGATGCAGCAGCTCAAGCGGCAACCTTGGAAGCGGCGAAGTTGGCAGCTTATCCTGACTCGGTTCGATTGCTGGAGGAGCCGCAGGCTGCCTTTTACCGGTGGCTGGAATCGGCGGGCGGAAGCGCGGACGAATTGAAGGAAGGGGAACGTATCCTGGTTGTGGATATAGGCGGTGGCACTTCGGACTTTAGCCTGTTTCGAGTCGGGACGAAGGAAGCGGGACGCCCGTCGATTGAACGCCTTTCGGTGAGCGAGCATTTGTTGTTGGGGGGTGACAATATCGACCTCGCCCTTTCGCATGCTTTGGAGTCGGAATTGGCTCCGGATGGCGAGGAGCTGAGCGTGGACCAGTGGGGATTTCTTCTCAGCCGAGCGCGAGAGCTTAAGGAGCGCTGCTTGAGCGAGGCGGTAGGGGAGGACCAGTCGATTTCGGTTTCCCTGCCGAGTAAGGGATCCACTTTGTTTGCCGGAACGCTGGCGACGGAGGTTTCGTCCCTACAGGCTCGCGAGCTCATCGTGGAAGGTTTCTTTCCGGAGTGCCCGAAGAGTGCGAGGGCGGAACGATCCGGCGAGGGATTGTTGGAAATCGGTTTGCCGTACGCGGCGGATTGCGCGGTGACGCGGCACTTGGCTGAGTTTCTTGAAGACGGCTTTTGCGTAGATCGCGTCTTGTTCAACGGAGGCAGCTTGTCGCCAGCCTTGGTCCAGGAGCGTTTGCTCGATCAGTTTGCGGCCTGGCAGGAAGGAGCTGCTCCGCAGGTCTTGGACAATGCTGAAACGGATCTAGCAGTTGCCCGCGGAGCCGCTTGCTATGGCGCTACGCTCCATCGTGGGAGACGGCAGATTAATGCAGGGGCGGCTCGAGCGATATTCTTGGAGCTTGGGTCCGGGGCGAATGCGAAGCGTGTCTGCGTGCTTCCGAAGGGGGCTCAGTCGGGGGACCGTTTCGAGTTGGAAATCGCTGGCTTGCTTTTGGCGGTTAACCAGCGCTCCCGATTCCAGGCGTTTCAAGGAGCGGATTCGATGACGCATGCTGCGGGTGAATGGTGTAACCAGAAACTGGATGCGATGAGAGCGTTGCCGTCGTTGGACGCTAGGGTCGAACTTGAAGGAAGAGAAACCGTACCTGTTCGCTTGCTGAGCGGGGTGAACGAGCTCGGTATCTTGACGGTGAAATGCCAATCGACGGATGCATCGGTTGAGGGGGAGTGGCCTCTGGATTTCAATTTGAGAGGAGACTCCGCTATTACAGTGGTTGCGAGTTCCGAAGGCTTGGAGGTGCCGCGGGTGAAGGCGGATCGGGCACGTGCAGCGTTGAGGACAGGTTTGGCTTCTAAGGGGCAGGGCTTGAAGGCATCTCGCATTGTCCGAGAGATGGAAAAGATTCTCGGCAAGCCAAAGCACGAGTGGAGCCTGGAGTTGTGCCGGGACCTAGCGGGAACGCCCCTCGAGCTCTCAGACCTGATCTCTCGAAATGCGGAAACGGCCGAGTCGTGGCTGCAGCTTACCGGATACTTGATGAGGCCGGGGTTTGGAACCATTGGCGACGAAGCTCGTTTGCGCCAGCTTTCCGATTGTTTGGCAGCCCTTGTTTCGCTGCCGGCTAAGGTGGAAGTCCAATTGTTGATCTTACTTCGACGCGTCGCGGCCGGCTACTCTGCCACTACCCAGGTTGACCTTTTCGAGCAGCAGTTCGCTCGATTGCAGGAAACGAAGCGTGCGGAGGCGGAACGAATTCGACTGCTGTCCTCGTTGGAGAAGGTCGCGCTCGCGCAAAAGCAGACGCTATTTGACGAATTGTTTGCGCGATTGGACGCTCAGCTGAAGGAAGAAAAACCGGTCGCAGTTCTGTTGGATGGATTTGGCAATTTGTTGAGTCGCTTCTTATTTGGAGCGAACGAAGAGTGTATCATGCCTCCGGATACCGTAGAGCAGCTCTTTGATCGCCTGCGGAAGTTAGATTGGAAGGACGGACGTTATGCTCAAACAGTCGGACTGTTTCTGAGGGCGGCTCGCGTAGTTGACGACCGGAGCTTAAACCTGCCGCGTAGAAGCGCGGGGAAGATTGTCAGCAAGTTGGAAAAGTCAGGCGTTCCGGAGAATAGACTGCTGCCCTTGCGAGACTTTGTCCCGATCACGAAGGTCGAGCGCGCGAGTTCGTTTGGTGAAAGCCTCCCGCCCGGGCTTCTGCTGGAAGGGTAGTAGCCTTAGCTATGCGGTTTGTTTCTCGAAGAAGGCGGTGACCTGTACGTTTGCGAGGTCGTTGACGAGATGTTTGGCGTGGCATTGGAAGCGACTGCCTCAGGGATGGAACGGACGCCCAGCGAATCTATGTCAGGAATCATAGTGAGGATGGTTCGAGCCTTAGGAGGGTTGTGCCGGTAGCTACGAACTTGCTTCTCCTACAATTACGTCGAACTGCTTCAACTCCTGAGGAATGCTGCTCATTGGCCGAATGGATAGGGGAACAGACTATAAACGACCAGTAGCTGAAGCAAACCGACGACCGAGATTACGCTGACCGATAGGGTCCATGTCTTGAGCGTTTCCGCTTCCGTGAATCCGGTCATTTTGCAGACGATCCAGAAGCCACTGTCGTTCATCCAGGAGCCGAACATGGCCCCGTAGGCGATCGCTACGAAAATGTAGAACGGATCGTAGCCGAGTGTCGCTCCCGCAGCTCCGAGGGTGGAGAGGATGCCGGCCATGATGCCCGAGGTCGTGATCATGGCGGTGGTGGAGGAGCCTTGGGCAACCTTCATTACGGCGGCTACCAACCAGGCTAGCAAAACGAAGGAGAAGCCGCTGCCGTCGGTGAGGGATGTAATGGATTCGCCAATACCGCTTTGCCGTATCATGCCTCCGAAGGCGCCGCCCGCTGCGGTGATGAGGATGATGGTCCCGGCGGTGCCGAGTGGGCTTTCCAGCAGTTTCCAGAGGGCTTGCTTATTGAGCTTCCGGTAGCGAGCGAGCAGGGAGATCGCGATCAGGGCGCCGATAAACATGGCGATGTGCTTTTGGCCTAGGACTTCGATGGCGGCGTAGAGCCAGCCGAGCGTTTCTCGCGAAG
>JBNKSG010000080.1:0-14341 GCA_050297195.1 Opitutaceae bacterium
CTAGGGTGGCGGAGTAGGAGAGTGTGTCTACTGCGTCTGCGTCGGAGAAGCTGGCAGAGACGTCCAGGTTGAATGCGGAGTCTTCGGTTGCGGACTGGTCGGCGATGGCTGTAGCGACTGGGCCGTCGTTGGTATTGGCGACGCTGACGCCGAAGGTGTCGGATGCGGTCGCGCCTACTGAGTCGGTTGCGGTGACGGTGATTGATATGTCTCCTACGTCTCCGTTTTCGGGGGTTCCGGATATGACGCCTGTGTGGGAATCGATTGTTAGCCAATCTGGTAGCGGGTCTCCGTCTTCGAGCGTGGCGGAGTAGGAGAGGGTATCGCCTGCGTCTACGTCCGAGAAGCTGGATGAGACGTCTAGGCTGAAGGAGGAGCCTTCGGTCGCCGACTGGTCCGCGATGGCCGTAGCGACTGGTCCGTCGTTTGTATTGGCTACCTGAATATTGAAAGTGGAATCTGCGATAGATTCTCCGTCGGAAGCCGTGACAGTTACGGATAGAGTGCCTACGTCCTCGTTTGCTGGAGTTCCGGAGAACTGCCCGGTTTCCTCGTTGAAGGAGAGCCAGTCGGGTAGCGGATCGCCGTTTTCTAGAGTTGCTTCGTAGATAAGGGTGTCTCCGGAATCGATGTCCGAAAACGTGTCGGACACATCGAGGCTGAATACAGAATCCTCGACGGAGGATTGATCTGAAATCGCGGTTGCGACTGGCCCGTCGTTTGTGTTTTCAACTTGAATACTGAAGGTCTCGGAGACTGAGGAGCCGCTCTCGTCGGTGGCGGTTACAGCGAGAGAGTAGGACCCGACGTCGCCATTTTCGGGCGTTCCTGACAGCTCGCCAGTTTCCGAATCGATGGACAGCCAGTCTGGGAGTGGATCGCCGTTTTCGAGGGTGGCGGAGTAGGTGAGCGTGTCGCCGAGGTCCTCGTCCGAGAAACTCGCAGAGGCGCCGAGGTTGAAGGTTGAATCTTCGCCGACGGATTGGTCGGCGATTGCAGTCGCTACCGGCCCGTCGTTTGTGTTTTCGACATTGAGGGAGAAGGTTCCGCTTGTGCTTTCGCCGCTTTCATCGGTTGCGGTGACTTTGACGCTGATTGAACCAACGTCTTCGTTTTCAGGGATGCCTGAAAGCTCGCCGGTGACGGGATCGATTGAAATCCAGCTTGGGAGTTCGGAGCCGTCGGAAAGCGTTGCCTCATAGGTCAGCGAATCCCCGGTGTCGATATCCTCGAAATGAGAAGCGGCGTCGAAGCTGAAGGCACTGTCTTCCGTTGCGTCGACTGGCTCGAAGTCAGTGGTGACGACCGGCCCGTCGTTTGTATTTTCGACTTCGATCGCGAAAACGTCTGAAATGGACGCTTCCCCATCAGAAGCTACGACGCGTACGGAAACTCCTCCTACGTCGCCGTTTGTGGGAGTGCCGCTGAAGGAGGCGGTGAAAGGATCGAAGCTGAGCCAGTCGGGGAGCGGCGAACCGTCTTCGAGGGTGGCTGAAAACTCTAGAGTGTCGAAGAAGTCAGGGTCGCCGAAGTTGGATGACACATCGAGAGTGAAGGCGGCGTCTTCAGCTGTCGTTATATTCTCGATACCAGCTGAAACGACCGGCCCGTCGTTGGTGTTTTCTATGGTTAGTTCGAGGTTCGTGGATACAGATTCTTCCCCATCGCTTGCGGAGATTTTGAGGTGGAGTTCACCTACGTGGGCGTTTTCGGGAGTGCCTGAAAGTTCGCCGGTGTTCGGATTGATTGTGAGCCAATCCGGCAGCTCGCTGCCGTCTGAGAGGGTTGCGGAGTAGGTGAGTTCGTCGCCTACGTCCTCGTCGCTGAACGCGTCGGAGACGTCGAAGAGGAACGGTGCGTCTTCGATGGCTGTCTGTTCGGGAATGAAGGTCGCGACGGGGCCATCGTTGGTATTCTCGACTTCGATAGAGAAGATGGCGTTTGCGTTTTCGGATCCGTCTGAGGCGACTACTAGAATAGAGAGTTCACCTACGTCGTCGTTTTCGGGAGTGCCCGAGAACTGGCCGGTGGTCTCGTCGAACTCCAGCCAATCTGGCAGCTCGCTGCCGTTCATTTGAGTGGCGGAGTAGGTGAGCGTGTCGCTGATGTCGATGTCTGAAAAGGCGTCAGATACGTCGAGCGAGAAGCCGCTGTCCTCTGTTGCTGTTTGGTCGACGAGCGCGGTAGCGACGGGCTTGTCGTTGGTATTGTCCACCATGATGGCGAAAAAGTCGTCGGCGCTTTTTTCTCCGTCGCTGGCGGTTACCTGGATGGTGAGCATCCCGACATCGTCGTTCGTTGGAATTCCGGAGAATTGGCCGGTGGCGGAATCAAATGTGAGCCAGTCGGGAAGGTCGGAGCCGTCGGGAAGGGTTGCAGTGTAGGTGAGCTCGTCTGCGAGGTCGCTGTCGCTGAAGTTGGTGGCGATGTTAAAGGAGAATTCGCTGTCCTCGTCGATGCTTTGGTCCTCGAGGGGAGAATCCAGTTCGGGGGCGTCGTTGAGGTTTTCGGTGTGCAGCGAGAAAGTGTTGGAAGCGCTTGCTCCTGATTCGTCGGTGGCGGTGACGCGGATCTCGATGTCTGAGTCTTCGCCTTGCGGCGGGGTCCCGGAGAGCTTGCCAGTTACTTCGTCGATGGAGATCCAATCTGGAAGCTCACTGCCGTCCGAAAGGTTCGCCGTAAATGTGAGGGTGTCGCCAAACTGGCTGTCTTCGTCGGTGAAGTGCGATCCAGCGTCGATGTCGATCGCGTCGTATTCACTGATGGATACATCCTGGATCTGCGTAAAGGTTGGTCGGTCGTTTACGTTTTCGATTTCGAGGGAGAATTGGGTCGATACCTTCGCTCCACTTGAATCCGTAGCGGTTATTTCGATACGGTGTTCGCCGACATTCTGGTAGGAGGGGACTCCTGAAATTTCTCCTGTTTCGGGATTGAAGTTCAACCATGCGGGAAGGTCCGCGCTGAGTGTGAGCGAGTCGTCAATGTCGACGTCCGCAAAGAGGCCTTCGGGGATATTGAAGGAGAAGGCGGCGTCTTCGTTGGACGTTTGAGCTGCTATGGAGAAGGTTGCGACGGGGGCGTCGTTGATGCTCTCTATATCTATAGAGACAGTGGTGGACTGGGCGGACCAATCGGTTCCGTCGAATCCTGACCATTGGAATTCGGTATGTCCGTTCCAGTCGGCGTTTGGCTGGAAGGCGACGTTTGAGATCTGTTCGATGGAAAGGGTCTGCCCAAGTTCTATGGCTTCACCCGATAGGGTGAGCTCTCCGTTTTCGGGAAGGGATTCGATGCGGATGGAATCGAGAGTGTCATCGGCGTCGACATCGGAGAAAGCCTGTTCGAAGGTTTCGCGTTCGAAGGGAATGGCTGTGTCTTCGTTGCCAGATAGGCTGGCTTCGGATAGGTCTGGCGCATCATTAGCGTCAGCAGGCTTGAGCGTGAGGGTGCGTTCGAGTTGGGTCCCGTCTTCGTTTTCGATCCGCACGGTGATCTGGTAGTGCTCGGGGGCAGTCTCGAAATCGATGGCGGTACCGCTCTTGAGTTTTAGAGCCGAGCCTTCGATCTCGAAGAGGCCGGAATCGTCGGATACGATGCTGTAGGTAAAAGGACCGTCTATCTGGTCTTCGGAGCCAAGAGCGTCGAGGTTGCCGATGGTGAAGCCCGCTTCGTTTTCGAGGACGTCGTTGTTGGAAAGGGAAAGGGTGACGTTGTCGTCGTTGAAAGGGTCTGGAAGAACGACGGTTAATTCACCGCGATCGATGATCTTGTCGTCTTCTGTGGGGTCGGTGACTACGACCTCTATTTCTACCTGTTCGCCCACGTCGGTTTCATCGATTTCGATGACGACTTCGACGGTGCCATTATTTTCGTCGACAGTGGTTTCCGAGTCTACGACGTCGCCGTTGCCGTCGATCACGAGGGCTTTGATACGGACTCGGTTGATGTCTTCGAAGCTGTCCTTGTTGATGAGGTCGGTGACATCGACAGTGATGCTTCGTTTGTCTGAGTCGTCGATTTGAGTGGTTCCCGTTTTACCTGTCTCCGATTCATCATCGGGTTGCTGCTTCGAGGAGCTGGAGTAGTAAGCCTGCTGGGTGTCTTGGGCTGCGAGTTCGGCGACCGCTGCTTGTTGATCGTCGTTTTCATCTCCCCCGAGGGCGGCTAGGGTGAGCGTCTGGAAAAAGTCTCTGAGTTCTGGGTTCTCGCTGCCGTCCGCGTTGAGCTTGAACTCGTCGAAGGCGGACGTGTTTTGCGAGAGGGCGCTGATGATTGAGAGCAAGGTGACGCTCTGGAGGGCGACTCCGCCGGTCGCGTCCTCGGCTTCGAAGGTGATTCCTCGCGGGCTGTTGTGGTCTTGCCCGTTCGTTGAATCGTTTTGCCAATCAACGAAGTTATCAGCGGTGATGGAGGTTCCGTCGGGGAGTTCGAGCTGGGTGTTGTCGGCGAGGAGGAAGTTTTTCAGCAGATAGGAGGACCCATCCTTGGTCATGACGAGCACGTCATGCCCTTGGGGAACCATGTCGGCGATATCGTCAGGGTTGGTGAGTTTCAGGGAATCACCGGCCGCAAAATCGAGTGACTGGCCATTGGAGAGTTCGTAGTTTGAAGGGGAAGAGGAATCTCCAGAGTGGTTGAAGCGGAAGCTCATAAGGTGTGATCGATCAAGGTTAACTGAATCCGCGCGCAAGGCGCCTATTCCTCATCGGATCACTCCCTTGAAAACTTACTCTACCAAGGCGGATTTAGCTCAATTTCCTGCAATTCCGCGGCTTTTTTGCCTCAGCAGCTCCTAGGATCATCTTCTCAGGGGTGGGGTTATGACCCCTCGGTGGGGACTAGCCTGCATTATTCATGAGACTTCTACTGCACTCCCACGAATTCCGCACGGAAGCGTCCTTGCCTTGGTTCGCGACCGAAGCGGGGTTTTAGACCAGTCTCTCCCGCGAACTGGCGTCAAAACCGCTTCAGCACTGGGCTCGCGGACTTTCGCTACGAATTTCAGGAATAAATGCAGGCTAGATCCTAAAACGAGCGATAACGCGTCCGATTTCGATGTCGTTCTGCTTCTTGCGAATCTTGCGGACGTGCAGGGTTTCGCCCTCGATATCGATGCAACGCGCTCCGGGCCAAGGGAAGTAGGAGCCGAGGTTGATGACCGTTTGCTCGCCTCGTTTCCAAATGCCGGGATTGTGGGTATGTCCGACGACGATGAATTTCGGTTTGAGGCCGAAACGGCTCGTCAGCGAGAGAGCCCGAGCAGGGACTTCGCTCCAGCTTTTGAGGATACGAAAAGGGGTGGTGGGCGGCCAGGCTTGGTGGAGGAATATCTTCATCTTCCCCCAGAGCGTGGGGTTGTACTTTTTGTCGTCCTTGTGGGCCCGGATGCTGACTTGCTTGTGGCGCTGGAGGTAGTCGTGCAGCTCCTGCTCGGTCGTTCCGGTCGCTTGAGGATCGATGATGGCAGCGTGCTTGCTGAGGTTTTCGACGTTTGAGCTCCAGGGAGCGACGTTTGTAAAGAGCCCGTCTCCGTGCGTGATGAATACTTTGCCGTCGAGGATGTTTAGCGAGTGGGTGTCTGAGATTTCCGGATCGTGGTTGCCCGTTATGACCGTGACTTTGCAGCCCCACTTTTTGGTTTCCGCCTCGAAGCGAGCTTTCTCGCAAGGAGCATTGTAGCGCTCGGCGTCGAGGTCACCGTATTTCAGCTCGAGGGTGTCTCCGTTAAGGATCAGCCAGTCAACGCCTTCGGCGAGGGGTGCGAGCGCGTCCAAGCGATCGATCACGCTGGCTTTGTGGCCTACGTGGAGATCGGAAACGATACGGATCTGGGCTGGCATGGATTGTAAAAAAGGAGAAACGGTGTAATCGGATGCAAGCCGAGTCTCTAAAGAGGGCAAGAGGGAATCCGATGAACAGGGATTCAAATCGTTTATTTATGAAAGCTAAGAATTTCGAACAGCTCCTCGGTGGCGTTTTTGCCCCAAACCTCTCCCGCGACGCGATGATCGGCTTGAATGGTCTCGGGCGAAGCATCAACGAAAAGTCAGCCGAGGATGAGCTCTTCGAGACTGCGATTCGCAAGGCCAACGACGAGCAACTGCGCAAGTTGGCTCGGCTGCGGATCGACTCGGCCGCATCCAAGCATTTGGACTGAGCTGCGTTTCAGTTAGGCTCCTGCAATGTGGTCGCCGGCTAAAGCTCGGCGCTACGTCAGGCGAAGTTGCGGAGGAGGACCTTCGATTGGCGCTGGCTCGCGTGGTAGCTTGCCTGTCTCGAAGCTGGGAGGATTTCAGGACCGGCTTCTTCGAAGCCAAGCAGGCTGGTGAAGAAGTTCTGCGTTTGAGTGGATAGGGCGATGACGCGTTTGGCGCCTTCTTGCTCCGCGAGTTGGCAGGCGAAGCGGACCAGCTTTCGGCCGATTCCCTGGCGTTGGTAGAACGGATGCACGAATAGGGAACTGATCTCCCGCAGGTCGGGCGCTTCTTCGAAGCGGTCGAGCAGCACGCAGGCCATGATGTTGCCGTCGACTTCGTAGACGTAGTAGTGGTGGATCTTCTCCTCGATGGAGGCCATCGAGCGTTCCACGAGTTCCTCGCGCGCAACGCCGCTGCGGGTGAGGTGGTACACGAGTGGGACCTCGTCCCGGTTCGCCCGGCGTATTTGCTGGTACTCGTTTCCGTAGATGAGGGTGCCGACTCCTTCGTTGGAAAAGACCTCGCGGATCAAGCCGTCGTGGATTCGTCCGTCAAGGAGATGGATTCTGGAGATTTCAGCTTTCACGCCGCGTAGGGCTTGCAGCGCTTTGCTTTTGAGGGCGGGGGAGAGCTCGTTGAAATGAGGGGCGGCAACGAACTCCTCGAGTTCGGCGACAGGGATCTGCTGAGTGAGCCGGCCGTCTTTGCTGAAGCCGTTTTCTTCGGAGAGAAAGAGGATTTTGGTCGCTCCGAGGGCGATCGCGGTATCGACGGCGAGAGCGTCGGAGTTGATGCGGAGGGTGTGTCCGTTGCGGTCGAAGCCGATCGGCTGGATGATCGGGATGATGTTTTGGGAGATGAGATGCCCGAGGAAATCGGCGTCGATCTGGTCCGTTTTCCCTGTGTTGAGCAGATCGACTCCTTTGAGGATTCCTACGGGTTTCGCCTTGATGGAGTTGGTGATGGCGCACTTCAGCTTGGCCTTGGTGAGGGCCTCGAGAATCTGGTGGGACACGCGGGATGAGGCGCGGATGGCGAGGTCGAGCGTCGGAGCGTCTGTGGCTCCGCTACCGTCGATGTTGCTAGGGGTGACGGCTCGGGCGTTGGAGAGGTCGGCGAGTTGCTTGCCGATGCCATGCACGATGACGACATTGATTTGCAAGCTCCGCAGGACGGCGATGTCGAGCAGCAGGTTGGGCAGGTTGTCGCTTTCGATGATGGCTCCGTCGAGGGCGACGACGAAGGTTTGTCCCAGGAATCTGGGTACGTAGTTGAGGATGCCGCGCAGGTCGGTTGGCTTGATGGTCTGTTCGCTCTCGCTTGCGTCCATGGTTCGTAAAGGTGTCGCATTCAAGCGAATGCAGGGGTGGAAGCAAGGAGAGATTGGGACGAGGGGCGTGGGGCTAGCGACGAAGGGCGTGGGGCGGCTTGTCTATTGGGCGGCGTCTTTTTCCACCTCTACCACCGCTTTGCTGGGATCGAGGTTCTTGATCTGCCATTGGCCGAGGCGGTCTTCGTTGATGAAGCTTACCTGGATCGTCTCTGCGGCTATGGGAGCGGTGGGGACGAGGAAGGTGGTCGGCGTTGGCTCGCCTGTCAGCAGGCTTGGATCGACGTCTTCCATTTTCTCGACGAAGAGGGTGGCGAGGATGAAGAGTTCACCCTCCTTGTAGAAGCTCAGGATGTTGAGCAAGTCGCTCTCGGCGAGGGGGGCGGGAACGTAGAAGCGTATAGGAAGCGGTTGGCCGGGAGTGAGGCTGTCGGGCGATTCGGTCTTGATGAAGCCTGGCACGAGAACGGGCCTGCCGGCCATGTAGTACTTGAGTTGCTCGGGGATGACGAGGTCGAGCGCGTCTTCGTAGGCGCGGGAAGTGGCGCTGGCGGGGGAAACGATTTCGAGCGCGTCCTTGGCCCGGCTGGTCTTGATGCTGTACCAATCGTAGAAATTCTTTTCCACGATGGCGTTTTTGCGGTCCATCATGGCTTGGAACGGCTCGAAGGCTTTGCCCTCCTTGCGGTACTCGAGGTTGATCCAAGTGTAGACGCCAATGAAGAGCACGATGGAGAGCGCGATGGGCCACATGGGCCAAGGCTTGCGGTCGGCGATGCCGCTGGGCAGCTGGTTCTTCGGTTCGGGCTTTTCGGGCGTACTCATGGGATTGCCTAGGGAGCGCGAAATGAAGCCGAGTTAAAGCCCGAAATGCGCGGCAATGGCTGGAGCGGGGCGTTGGCGCGTATTTAAGGATTGTATGAGAGAGGCGGCAGCGCATTTTTTGGGCCCTCAATCACCATGGACTACTGGAGCAAGCAATACATCCCAACCCTCAAGGAAAGCCCCGCGGAAGCGGAAATCGAATCGCACAAGCTGCTCCTTCGAGCGGGACTCGTGCGCAAGATTGGCAGCGGTATCTACGCGTTCCTGCCCTTGGGCACCAAGGCTTTGGAAAACGTCAAACGGCTTTGCTGCGAGGAGATGGATCGGGCGGGAGCCATGGAATTGCTCATGCCAGCGGTGGTGCCTGCGGACTATTGGAAAGCTGGACCTCGCTGGAGCGCGGCTCGCGAGATCATGTACCAAGTCGCCAGCGCCGGCGAAAAGGCGGAATTTCCCGAGGAGCCTGCCTTCGTGCTCGGCCCGACGCATGAGGAAATCATCACTCCGCTCATTGGCGGCGAGGCGACCAGCTACCGCGACATGGGGAAAACCTTCTACCAAGTGCAGACCAAGTTCCGCAACGAGATCCGCCCCCGCTACGGACTGATGCGCGCTCGCGAGTTCATCATGAAGGATGGCTACAGCTTCGATGCGACGGACGAGGAAGCGACCGAGACCTACAAACGCATGGCGGCGGCCTACGAAAAGTTTTTTGCCCGCTGTGGCCTGAAGTTCATCTCGGTCGAGGCGGATACTGGCGTGATGGGCGGCGCCTTCTCGCACGAGTTCATGGTTCCTGCGGAAGTGGGTGACGACGATGTGGTCTACAACATCGAAAGCGGTTATGCGGCCAACGTGGAAAAGGCGACTAGCGGCATCATTCCCGCCGATCTCGCGGACGCCGCTCCGGTAGGCGAGATCGAGAAGTTTGAAACGCCAGGCGTGAAGACCATCGAGAAGCTCGCTCAGGAGTTTGGCATTCCCGCCGACCAGCAGTTCAAGACCTTGCTGTTCGTAGGTGACGACAAGCTCTTCGCGGTCGTGGTTCGTGGTTGCGACCAGGTCGAAGAAGCGAAGCTCGCTTCGCTCGGCTACGCGTTGATCCGTCCCGCTACGGTGGACGAAATATTTGAAGCCATGGGCGCGTATCCCGGTAGCTTGGGCGCGGTGAAGGGAACGATCAAGGATCGCTCTAAGCTCGATGGCGTTTTCGCGGACGAGGCGATTCGCCTCATCGGCAATGGCGTGACCGGCGCCAACGAGAAGTCGATGCACTTGAGGAACGTTAACGTGACGCGCGACCTCGACATCGATGGTTTCGGCGACTTCCGCAAGGTACAAGCGGGCGAGCCTTGTCCGATTTCTGGCAAGCCACTGGAAATCCAGCGCGCTATCGAAGTGGGGCACATTTTCAAGCTCGGTACCAAGTATAGCGACAATGGCGAATACGGCGCTCTCTACGTCGACAAGGACGGCGAGCGCCAGCCAGCAGTCATGGGTTGCTACGGTATTGGGATTTCTCGTACGCTGCAGTCGATCATCGAGCAGAAGCACGACAAGAACGGCATCGTTTGGCCGTGGTCGGTGGCTCCTTACCAGATCATCATAACCGTTCTCGATCCCGGTATGGAAGAAGCGGATACGTTGGCCCTAAAGCTCGGGCAAGCGGCGGAAGCGGCGGGCGCCAAGGTGCTGGTGGACGATCGCGCGGAGCGACCCGGCGTGAAGTTCAAGGATGCGGACTTGATCGGGATTCCCTTGCGAATCACCATCGGTGGTCGCGGCCTGAAGAACGGCGAAGTGGAAATGAAGTGGCGTGACGAGGAATCCTCGCAGAACGTTGCGATTGCCGACGCGGAGCGCGTTTTGCTCGAGGGAATCGAGGCGAAGTCCCAATAGTTGATAGACGATATTTGATGGTAGCACCTGTAACCAGTGTTGGATCTCCGGCTGCGGATACGCAGACAAAAGACGAAACAGCTCTCTCCGATGTCTGGGGTGTGATCGTGCTCAACGATCCCGTCAACCTGATGTCCTACGTGACCATGGTGCTCGAGCGGGTACTGCGCATGTCGCGCAGCAAGGCGGAGGAGCACATGATGGAGGTGCACCACAAGGGGCGCTCCCTCGTTTGGAAGGGGAACCGGGAAAAGGCGGAAGGCTACGTCTACCAACTGCAGGAGTGGCACCTGAACGCGATCTTGGAACGTGATGAGGCAGATTGAAATCAGGCTAGATCCCGCTTTGGTCGATTCGCTGTTGAAGACCATCCAACCGGCGCTCGACGAGCTGCAGGATAAGTTGGCCACGCCGGCCGAGTTTCCGGACGAGGACGAGCTGCTGGAAGACTTTTGGAAGAGCGATCTTCTCAATTCCCAACGCGAGGAGCTGAAGGTGATCGCCAACCTTTTCGACGACGAGTTCATGCTCAGCGGTCGGGCTTTGATCGCGGCTGACGAGATGGACAAGGTGATCCGCGCCTGTTCGGCGATTCGCCTCAAGCTGCGGGAGACGATGTTGGCTCCGATCAACGACACCCAGTTGGAAGAGGGCAACCTCGAAGGCGTGGAGTGGACCGATGAATTGCAAATTGGATACGCGGCTTATGCGCTTTTCGCGAGCTTGCAGGAGCTGATCATCTCTCAGCTTTCGGCGATTGGGGAAGGCGATACGGAGTCGGCCGAAGGGGACGACTGGGGCGGTGACGATGAAGACTTGGAGGACGAACGATAGGAAATGAGCCGTTATTCTTGTATCCACTGCGGCGAGACAGCTGCGAAAAACCATGATTGTTGCTCCTCTGGTTGCGATCTTGCTCGCCGCTTGCCGCGAGGCGAGACGGACCTGCCTGCAACCTGGCAGCTCGGTGTGGCGCTGGCTTGGGGATTTCTGGTTTTCAACCAATTGCTTTTTGCGGGGATGGACCTCTTTGCGCTTTCGCGGAATTCGGTCGATAACGCGGGGAAGTTCGCGGTGGCTTCGTTGGTCGCGGGAGGCTTGGCGCTGTTGGCGAACGCGTTTTTCTTTGCCATCGCCAAACCGAAGACATTTAGCGACTGGCAGGCGCTCGCAATCAGCGTCGCGGTCGCCTTCGTGGGCGGATTTCGCCTAGGTGAAATCTTTGGCGAGCCCAAGGTCTTAGGATTCTTGATCGGTAACTTGCTGATCAGCTTTTGGTTAGCTCGAGGCTTGTTTCGAGCGCCCGCGTCAAAAAAACGGCAAAACTTTTAGGCGGATCGCATTGGGGTTGACCCATGGTCGGAGGCGTCGAGTATCCAAGGTCTTCGCGTACCCTGCGGTGTTCGAGGTGCTGATAAAACGCTCATCGCCTACTTTACCTTTACGGGAGTCTCGAAGGGTGGCTAATGCTAAGCCGTAAACCGGAAAGCAGAGGTTGTCCGACGGTCGCCCACCTGTATTTAAACAGGACTATGAGCCCCTTTGGCATACGGCACAATGGTGGGGTACGCGTCTTTTTTTTACGAAGGGTGATTCATTAGATTGCTCTTTCGCTTAAAGGCTTGGTAGAGGTGGTCTTATATGGACCCGAAAATCTTTTCCCTAATCCACGTCTTTTCGATCCTGATGCTCAGCGGCTCGATCTTCTACATCGCTGCGAATCCGCAGAAGCATAAGAAGAAGAAAATGATGGCCATCACTGGTATCCTGTCGTTGGTGGCACTGGTCGCTGCAGGTGGTATGCTTGGCATGAATTACAAAGGACTTCCTGCAGGAGGTTGGACTCAGGGCTGGGTTATTGTAAAATTAGTGGCTTGGCTTTTTATTTCTGGACTGGCGGGCATGGCCTACAAGAAGCCGAAGGGCTTCGTGCTTTCGGGGCTGATTGTCGCGGTAGGCATCGCGCTCTACATGGTCTATTTCCGGCCGTTCTGAGATTTCCTTTAGCGTGCAATTTTCTCCGGTCCCGAGGCGTTTCCGCTTCGGGACTTTTTGTTTTCAGGTTGAGCCGAGCCTTGGCTCGATCAAAGTGAAGATCGCTTTCGTTAACCCCAACCCCGTCTGACATATGAAGCGTAGAGATTTCCTTGGTCGCGTAGCAGGAGCTGCCATGGCAGGCCCCCTGATTAGCTCCGTCGCTTACTCGAAACCCGAAGGTGAATTACCGGCAGTTCCAAAAGTGACCTTTGCAAAAACGGGAATCACCACTACGCGACTGGCCCAGGGAACGGGGTTCAAGGGATGGAATCGCCAATCCGCCCAGACGCGGGAAGGGTTCGAGAACTTTGTGAATCTCTTGCGTCACGGTTACGACCGGGGGATACGCCTCTTCGACTTGGCGGACTTGTATGGCACGCATTACTATTTCCGCGAGGCCTTGCGGTTTATCCCGCGGGACAAGTTGACCATTCTGACGAAGCTTTGGTGGCGCTACAACGACGAGAATCCGAAGGCCCTGAGCTTCGACGAGCAACGACGGGCAGCTCGTACTGCGGTGGAGCGGTTTCGCATGGAGCTGAGCGTGGATGTGATCGATATCCTCTTGATGCACAACGTTACTTCTCCCGAGTGGGACGAGGATATGGCCGGCTATCTCGAAGTGCTGCAAGAGTATCGAGATCGAGGTGTGATTCGAGCGCTGGGTATGTCTTGCCACACTTTGAGCGCCCTGGAACGAGCCGCCGAAACGGAATGGGTGGAAGTCGCTCTGACTCGCATCAACCCGTACGGAAGGGAGATGGATGGGACTCCGGAGGAAGTGATGCCGGTGCAACGTCGTTTCAAGGAACGCGGAGCGAACGTGATCGGAATGAAAATCTTCGGTGCGGGCGCTCTTACCGATAAGCGAGACGAGTGCATGGAGTTTGCTCAAAAGCTTGGCTATCTCGATGCCATGACCATCGGGGCTCGGACGCCCGAGGAGATTGACGACAACATTCGTCTGATGGCCAGGTACCCGACTGTGTAGGCGCCTATGCGGGTGCCGCTTATTTGCGTGGACGCGGGCTGAAGCTCCGCGCTACGGTTTGGAATGACTGGCTCTGTTTTGGAATCTCTCTGTGGCGTATGGATCGGCCCCGATGGCGTGGCCCATTTGACTTGGGCGAAGGAATCCGGGGAGCGGCGCGAAGAGACGAAACCCTTTGTCCCTTTTATCTGGGGCCGAGAGGAGAAGGCATGGGCTGAAATGGAGGGCGTGGTAGCTGAGCGCTTGTCTGGAGATGGCGAATACAACCACCTCGTGCGCTTCGACTCGCTTGAACGTTATCGAGACTTGGTGAAAGAGCATGGACGCGGTGGATCCATCGATTGGATACGCTTGCTGGAGAGCCAGTTCTTGATGGAGCGGCGCCTGCGGCTTTTCGACGGGATGAAATTTTCCGAACTGCGGCGACTGCAGCTCGACATCGAAACGGCTTGCGAGGTCGAGGGCGGTTTTAGTAGTCCCACCCGCAAGGGGGATCGCGTATTGGCGATTGGGCTTCGCTGCGGCGAGCAGGTCGAAACGCTCGTCTTGGAAGAACGCACGGATGCTGGGGAACGAGCCTTGCTTAAGAAGCTGAGCGAACGTATCCAGGATTTGGATCCAGATGTCATCGAAGGGCATAACATCTTCAAGTTCGATCTGGACTACTTATGGCGTCGGGGGAAACGATTCAAGTTGGCTGCGAAGTGGGGGCGCTACGGGCAAGATGCGAGCTTTCGCAAGACGCGGATCCGGGTGGCGGAGCGGATGATCGACTACACGCGTTGCGATATTCCCGGCCGTGCGGTGGTGGATACGTATTTGCTGGTGCAGATTTTCGATATCACCTCTCGGGAGATGATGTCCTATGGGCTGAAGGAGGTCGCCAAGTTCTTTGGCGTGACCTCAATGGAAGGGGAAGAGCGAACCTATATCGAGGGATCCCAAATCCAATACATGTTCGACGAGGACCGGGAAACCTTTCTCGAATACCTCAAGGACGACTTGCGGGAGACGGAAGGCGTGGCGAACCGCTTGCTGCCTACTTATTTCGAGCAGGCG
>JBNKSG010000081.1:0-14341 GCA_050297195.1 Opitutaceae bacterium
CATGCCGAGGATGAAGATGGCTAATCCGCCGAGCAGGGAAAGCGTGATCGAGGTGAAGGAGGGGGAATCCATTTGGGAAAGAGTGAATGCTGAAAAGCGGCTTGTGAAGAGGGAAATCACCGGCAGTCGAAGCGTATTTGGGCTGACATCCATTTTGGATATGAAGCGTCCTCGTCGGATGGCGACGGGGACGTTTCGGAAAGAGGTGACGCGACTGGGGGGGGCTCGTTGCGTTTGGTCCGGCTGGCAGCCTCGATCCGCATGCATGCGAGGGAGCTTGTTTCGCTGCAGAACTGGCTTGGAGGGTGGGAATGCGGTAAATTGGGAGTTGACCGGCTGGCCGTTGTCGGGTCTCTCGCTAGCTCGGGATCCTCTGTGAAGGTTCCAGAACAAGAACGAAATACTATGGCCTCAACTCCAAGCAAAGACTACAAGCGCCAAGAGCGCGAACAGAAGAAGCGCGATAAAAAGCGCGAGCGCGAGGCTGCTAAGGCTGAGAAAGCGAAATCGGGAGAATAGGCTTCGCCGTCGCTCTTGCGGATTATAGAGCTCTTTCTTCGCGTGGTAGGCCGCCCTTGGATCGTGGTCGACGTCCACGATTCCCTTTGTCGGCAGCTCTTCGTAGTTGATGGCCACGGGAGGTCGGGCCTCGGCTGATTTCAAGACCGCGATTACCTCCTGGATGCGGGAGGCTGATTGCTCGAAGTTGCTGTTTGGGTCGTAGGGGTCCAAGCTGTAAGCGAGACAGTCGGCGAGGAAGGGTAGTCCCTCGGGATAGGTTTCGCCTTTGGGGATGGGGTTATCGCAAATCCCTTTGATGTCGAAGCCCTCGCTCTCCGCCAGCATAGCCCGTTAGGAGCGTGACATCAGGCACGTTGTCAGGGTTGCCGTGCGGGCGTTTCGCCAATTCCGTAACGCTGGGTTGCGAGCCGGTCGAGTTCACTGCAAACAGCCAAGGCTGAGCAAGACAGCGAGAGTGGTGAGGACGATGTATGAAAGTGACTTCATCTTTTGTTTGTGAAATCGCGACTAAGTCGCGCCTTAAACAATCAAGAATGCGAGTAATCTTCTGATTACCTTGCAACGAGCGCCGCCCTCCGTGCACGAAAAAGCCCCGGTGCCGCATGGGTAACCGGGGCTAGGAAAACTGAATTCGGAGGACTTAGTTGGAGACCGTGATCGGAATCACGACATCCGAATAGCCGCCGAGCTCCACGTAGAGGTTGCCGGAGCCGGGTTCTCCACCTTCGACGCGGATGCTGGTTGAGCGTTGTCCGGCAGGGATAATGACCTCTGGCATGATCACGCTGTCCGGTACGTCTGTCGTGACCGTGACGGCGAGTCCGCCTGGAGGGGCTTCCGTCGGGATGGAGAAAGCGAGGATGCCGCGTTGTCCCTTGCGCAGGCTGAGGCTGCTGGGCGAAACGCGAATATTCGAAGCGTCGATGCGCAGGCTGCCGGCGGCGAGTTCGCCGTTGAGTCCAAGGACCGTGACATTGTAATTGCGGCCTTCTGGGAGGCTTGGCACGTAGAAGGCGAGGGAGGTGGAACTCTCCGCTTGGGTCACCGCAGGGGTGCCGCCTACCAAAACCTTGTCGTCGCGGGTGAAGCCGCGGCCGAGGATGGCGATGCGGGTGCCGACTGGAGCGCGATTGACCTCGAGTTCGACCGAGTAGCGGTTTTCGATGGTGATGGTCTTCACGTCGGTTGGGATTTCCTTGGAAACGACAGCGGTGGCCGTCTTGCGTTGGTAGCGGACGAGCAAGTAGTAGGCTGCTTTTTCGCGGCCCGGAGGCATGGTGTAGTCGTATTCGTAAAGTGAATCGCTGCCTGGAACGCGGGTCATGGCATGCGCCTTGCCGTCTATGATGATCTCCGGGCGAACGCTGCCTTCGACGACTGCGTTGTTCTTCACGGCGACTTGAGCCGTGATGGAATAGGTACGGGAAGGATTGGCTTTGTGGATCGACGGTGTCAGGTCGACGAGCTTTAGGTCGCACCCCGCCAAGAAAAGGGCGATAGGAGCGAGAATGAGGGCGAGCCAGGTTCTACGGTTGGTTTTGGAAATTCGCTTATCCATGTTTTCGGGCTGGTAGAGTGAATTAATGCCTGTATTGCAATCACATAACGGACTTGCGGTGAAGCAAATAGTTCACGCGTCCGTAGCGATTTAAGTGAAATGGAGAACAAAGAGTGAGTAAAAGCAAACAGAACGTGCTGCTGGAGGGCCAAGAAACGCCTCTCGGGCTCTACCTGCACGTACCCTTTTGCTCCACTTCCTGCGACTTTTGCGGCTTCTACCAGATCCAGTCCGACCGTAAGGGAATCCTTAGCTACATCGATGGAGTGAAGCGCGAGCTGGAGCTGGTCGATACCGGTAGCCGAAAACTTGATACCATGTTTTGGGGAGGCGGTACGCCCGGGCTCCTGCCGGCGGCGGATATGCTGAAAGTCGGAGGAGCGATAACCGATGCCCTTGGAATGCCTGCAAAGGAGTGGACGGTCGAGATGGCCCCGTCCTCCGTCAAGCGCGACAAGCTTGAGGCCTTGAAGGAGGCGGGGGTGACGCGGATCTCCATGGGGATCCAAAGCCTCAACGAGCGCCTGCTCGACGCTTTGGGACGCCAGCACTCTCTCAAGCAGATTCACAAGGCGTACGACTTGATCCGCGAAATTGGCTTTCATTCCGTAAACGTGGACCTGATTTTCGCGATTCCTACTCAAACGGAAGCGGAGTGGCGAGCGGACGTGCAGGGAGCCTTGGCGCTCGAGCCGGATCACCTCTCTACCTATTGCCTAACCTTCGAGGAGGACACGGCGCTTTTCATCAAGCTGCAGCAAGGTAAGGTTTCGATCGATCCGGATCGCGAGGCGCGTTTCTACACGGCTATGTGGGAAGAGGCGGAAAAGGGTGGATTTCAGCAGTATGAGATTTCCAACTACGCCCGGCCTGGGCATGCTTGCCTCCACAATGTGAATACTTGGAAAATGGCGGAGTGGATTGGCATCGGCCCCTCTGGCTCCAGCCAGTGGGCGGGCAGCCGTCACACCAACACTCCGGACCTCAAGGACTGGCTGGCCGGTCTAGAAAGAGGAGAGCGAGGGTTGGTCGATCGGGTCGAGCTCAGCGACGGATTGTTGCTGGAGGATTCGCTCATCTTCGGTTTGCGCATGAACGAAGGTGTGGACCTGGCGGCCTTGGGGCGGCGTTTCGGAAAGGATCTCAGCCAAGTTGCCCTCTTTGACCAGCTGGTTGCCGAAGGGCAGGCCGAGCGGGATGGGGATGTGTTGCGTCTCACTCCGGCCGGCCGCATGGTGGCCGACGCGGTAGGCGAGGTCCTGCTCGGGAGTTTTGGATAGGGGCGGAGTCTCGGCCTTGGAACGGGTTTGTTGGGTCTCGTCTGGCCTGCCGAATCTTGGATGCTCAGCTGCCGTTTTACGGAGCTTGCTGGGTATGGATGGGAAAGGAGAGCGTGAGTTGCACTCCGTTTGCTTGCGGGTAGTTCTCGATTTTGCAGGTGCCGCCAGCTGTCCAAACATTTGCGGCGATCAAGGATAGGCCGAGTCCCATACCTGGGATCTCGCCGGTTACGTAGCGGTCGGCCTGCCAGTAGGGTTTCCAGGCGTTTGCAATCTCGTCTTTACTGAGTGGATACGAGTTGTTTTGGAATACGATGAGGGCTTCGTTGGTTTGGGGGGATTTGCGGATGAAGCAGTTTATGGATACAGTTGATCCACGATGGAACTTAATGGCGTTTTCTACGATTTCCCTGAGGCAGGCGTTGAAGCCGTTTCCAGATATGCGGAGGGCGTCGTTTGGCGAGAACTCGTCTTCCATTTGAACATTGAAGATGAATGGAGAGGTTTCGGCGAGACGCGTTATATGGTGGAGAGCATCGGCGACTGTGAGGGTGTTGTTGGGCGAGCGTTCGGCTTCAAGGAAACTGAGGATGGAATGGATGTCGTACTCCAAGCGATCGATACCCTTTTTTTGGATTTCCTGAATTTGCTCGAGGCGGTCGGCGCTGAGATCTTTTGTGTCCAAAAGCTGGTGAGCTGCCTTGATCGCGTTCAAGGGAGTGAGGAGCTTGTGCGTGATCATTCGTGAGAAGGTCTGCTTCTTTTGAAAGGAAACGATCCGGTCTGAAATGTCCTCTAGCTGGAGGAACTGTTGGGAGCCGTGGCTGGGGCCGAGGTCTTGAAAGGTGACCCTGATCCACTGGGCGGCTTGATCGCTCTGGATAGATTGCACGAGGATGAAGGGGTCTCGTTTGGGGGAAGTTCCTTCTAGCTCGAGGTTTTGTTCGGCGTCGCTTGGCTGGATGGTGAAGTGTTTGCGAGCGGTATCGAAGAAGTTAGGATGCTGGGTTTCAGGTTCGTCTGGGATCTGAAGCATGTTTTTTGCGGCCGTATTCGAGGAAACGATACGCATGCCTTGGTCGATGACGACATAGCCGCGGTGGGACTGGGCGACTACTAGCTCGAACTTTTGGCGTTCGTCGCAGAGCTTCCGGAAGCGATTGAGGCGCAGGATGCTGCGGATACGCGAGCGGAGCTCGATCTTGCTGATGGGCTTCGAGAGAAAGTCGTCCGCTCCGGCGTCAATCCCTTGGATCATGGATTCCTCGTCGTCGAGGGCGGTGATCATGATGATGGGGATTTCGGAGATGCGGGGGATGCTGCGGATCTTTTGGCAGACTTCGAACCCGTTCATGCCTGGCATCATGACATCGAGTAGGATGACGTCTGGGGTTAGCTCTTCGAGGATTCGCAGGGCTGAGCTTCCGCTGTCGGCGAGGATGAAGCGGTAGCTCTCTTGGGTGAGGAGCGCTTCGATGGAGCGTCTGGCTCCGAGGTTGTCGTCGACTACGAGAATCGTGGACGGAGAGAGTTTGGGCATCGCTAGGGTGGGGACGTTAACGCAGGATCTGGGACAATTGGGCACTGGAAAGGGGCTTGCAGCTGCAGGTGTTGAAGCCGAGCCGTCTCGCTGTCTTGTGGCTTTGGGGGAGGTCGAGAGATCCGATAGCGATCCACTTTGTCTTCTTCCACGCGGGGAGCTTCTTGGCGTTTAGGATCCAGTCCGTACCATGGGTGGCGATGATGTTCAGGTCGACGAAGATGGCGCGGGGCGTGATCTGGTCGTGGTAGGCGGAAATCTCGTTGGGGAGCGCCAGTACCGGCTCGAAGGCGGTAAGTGTCTTGACCCGCTCCTCGATACGGCGGGCGGAAAGATCGTTTTCGTCGACGATGAGGAGAAGGTTTCGGGTGGTTTTGGAGTCGGTGGCGATTTCTGCGAGGCTCTGGCGGGCCGGGGCTTCTCCATGGGCCTTGGTTGGGGGTTGGCAGAGCGGAAGGGTGACGGTGAAGGTGGAGCCTTGGTCTGGCTCGGATTGGACCTTGAGCCCTCCGCCGTGCAACTCGACGAACTTGGAGGCGATCGCGAGGCCGAGCCCTGTGCCTTCGTATTGGCGGGACAGAGAGTCGTCGAGTTGGGTGAATGGCGAAAATATCTTGGCGAAGTCGTCTTCGTTGATGCCGATGCCGTGGTCGGTGATATGGAAGGCGAGGGCTTCGAGGTCGCGGTCTTCTTGGATTCTTAGGATGACGTTGGTGTTTGGTTTGGTGAACTTGACTGCGTTTACGAGGAGGTTGAGCAGGATCTGGCGGAGGCGTTTGGCGTCGACCTCGAGGTCGTCCTGATCCGTAAGTATCTCGAGGGTGCAGGTGACGTTCTTGAGGGAGGCTTCCTGTTCGATCATGCGTATCGAAGAACGCGCGATATCCTCGACGCTCGCGTGGGCGAACTTGAGGTTCATCTTGCCGAGCTCGATTTTCGAGAGGTCTAGGATGTCGTTGATAAGGGACTGCAAGTGCTTGCTGGAATCGGAGACGATCTCGAGGTGCTCGTGCTGCTTGGGGTTCAGGTCGCCGAAGGTTCCTTCCAAAAGGGCATGGGTGAGGCTGACGATGGAATTGAGGGGGGTACGCAGTTCGTGCGAGATGTTTGAAAGGAAGTAGGACTTCGCCTTGTTGGAGGACTGGGCGACGACAGCGAGTTTGTTGGCCTTTTCGATGCCTTTCCGAATCTCGAGGTTGCTCTGCTCAAGTTTCTCCTTCGAGGATTCCAGTTCGTTGAATGAGGCGATCAAGCGGTTTTCCGAATGGATACGGTTGGTCACGTCTTGGATGATGCCGACGATTGCGAAAGGCTCGCCGTCGGAGCCAAGTAACTGGGTTTTGGATATGTCGGCGATGAAGTTGCTGCGGGTGATGCCTTTGCTGGGAAAGATGGCCCGGTTGCGATTGTAGGCATTTGGCATGTCGCGGAATACATCCTGCACGAGCGGGTCCTCGAAAAGCTCCTCGATGCGCTTGCCAAGGACTTCTTTTTTGTTGCGCAGGAAGAGGCGTTCCATCTCGGAATTCCAGACGGTGACGCGTCCCCCGTTTCTTTGGTCGAGTACGTAGACGCCGATTTCGAGCATCTCCACTGCGGCGGCGAGGAATTCGGTGCCGGTATCGTTCTCGTCAAGGGCGAGAAAGGCGGGTTGCTCGCTGCGGGATCCGTCCTTGTTGGGAATCTGCTGGTTCGTCTGGTGGGTCGAAGATTGCTGGGAGTAAGCGACGACGATCCGGGCCGCATCTTCGGTGCTCGAATTCTTGAGGTCGATTACGGCTGTGTATCCAGCGGAGATGATTTCAGCCTGCCGGGTGGCGCTCAGATCCTGTCCGATGGCGATGTGCGCTCCATCGAAGTTTGTAGACTGTACGGGAACGTTCTCGGGAAGCCAGGTGCAGCGCACGAGGGAGTCACCCAGAAGTATGTCGGGCGCTAGGCGCATTTCCCTGAAGCGAAGGCAATCGCAGCCGTACTTGCCTGCAATTTCGCGCCTCAAGGCATCGCCTAGGTTATCCGGAAAGGCGATGAGCTCGATCCGCTGGGTGCGAGGGAGTTCGGCTGTGGGCTCGGGGGGCATGTTTCCGTGCTCGTTCAGAGGTGGAGAAGGTGGGTCAGGGCCAGTGAACCGGCGTAAGGGTACGCATTTGGCGGCAAGGGTTGGTCGAGCTCTGAGCAAATCTTGAAGTTGCGATAGGTCAAAGCCTTTTGATGAATTTGCCGGGGTAGGATCGCTAGGTTTTGACAGGTGGAAGGGGGGGAGCTGCGGTCCCTGTTTTCATCCCGTTTAGGGCGAAGCGGGAGGATTTTGTGGACGCTGGGAAGCCGGGTCGCTCGAAGGCTGAGCTAATTTTTCGAAAAACTGGGTTTACTCGGAATAGGCGGACACTAAAACCACTCTCTTACGAATCCCTTTTTAATGAACCTGCTCCGTGCCAACTGCGAACTGCTGCAACAAGGAATCCAGCTGCTTTCTCGCCACGACGATCGAACCTTCAACGCCACTGATCCGGCGAGTTACGGGTCGGGGATCGGGGCGCATTTTCGACATGTGCTCGACCATTACCGCTCGTTTTTGGAGGGGATCACGGTTGGATTGATCGACTATGACAATCGGGAGCGGGACACCTGCGAAGAGAGGGAGCTATCGGTCGCTCTGGAATCGCTTGCTGATATCTCGCGTCGCATGGAGTCTGCCGCAGTCGACGTAGCCGCTTCGGTGCGGGTCAAGGTATGCGCCTCGACGGAAGGCGAGGACTTGCACTCGGAGTCCAGCTTCGGGCGGGAGCTTCAATTTCTGGTGAGCCACACGGTGCATCACTTCGCGCTGATCGCGATCGCGAGCCGCATGCAAGGGATCTTTCCAGAAGAGGGTTTCGGGGTGGCTCCTTCCACTTTGAAGTTCTTGAATTCGATCCGGCGATAATGTGTACGGCTTCTTGGAGCGTAGGGGAGGGGCGCCTGTCGCTCTTCTTCAATCGCGACGAGCGAAAAACGCGCAGCGAGGCGAGCCCGCCCGCTTTGTTGACGCTAGATGAAACGAGGTTGTTGGCCGCTCTCGACCCGGATGCGGGAGGAACGTGGCTAGCGGTGAATGAATTTGGGCTGTGCGTCTTTCTCTTGAACAATTACGGGGCTGAAGCGAAGCGGGCGGAGGAGCCGCGGAGTCCGAGAAGCCGCGGGGAATTGCCGCTCCGGTACGCGGCCTGTCGAAGCCGCGAAGCGGCGATGGAGGGATTGCACGGCGAGAGCTTCGAAGCTTACCGGCCGTTCTTGTTGGGGGTCGCCAACGGTGATGGCGTTGAGTTGTTTTCTTGGAACGGAGAGGCGTTTCAGCCGATTGAATGCGGTCGTTGCTTTATCACGACTTCCTCCTTCCAGACCGATGAGGTGCAAGCGTATCGGGAATCGCAATACGATGCATTGGCGGCGGGGAGAAGTTGCCTCGAGCCTGCAGCGATGCTGCGCTTGCATACCTCAACACCTCATCCGGACGCGGCCTTCAATCCCATGATGCTGCGGGAAGATTCGCGAACCCACAGCTTGTCGCACGTCGAGGTGGAAAAGGGTAGCGTCGCCTTTCGGTACCAGGCAGTGATTGGCGAGACGCGAGGTTTGGGCGCCGAAGCCAAGGTTTGCCTGCCGCGTGGCAACGGTTCGAGGCGCTGCAGCTGAAATTGATGAGATTGAAAACTAAGATCTTTATCGGATACGCGGTCGTTTTGCTTGCCTCCCACCTATGGCTTGCCACAAGCGGCGAGGATCGAGAGCTGCAGCCAACGGCTCCGATGGAGTGCGATGGCAAGGTGCTTTACGTGCTGTTTGGCCGGATGGGAGGATACGGTTCGGAACTGGAATCCGTTTCCAAAGGATTGTCGCAAGCGGATTCGGCTAGGGTGTGGGCTCCTCGGTTAGGGACGGGTAGTGAATCGTACGACGCGTTGGCCGCTCGTGTTGCAGGTAGCGGTGCGGATCGCGTCGTCGTGCTGGGGATCGGATACGGAAGTATCGATGCCTTGAAGGTCGCGGAGCGCTTGGATGCGGATACCGCGTCGGTGGTTCTCGTGTCGCCGGCGGTCTCGACAAGGTTCGAGCTGCTGGGTGACGAACGATTGAATACGGCGCTCAAGTCGTTCCAGCTCGCTTGGTTTTGGGTTTTAGAAAATGCGGTTCCGCATTTTGGTTACACTCGGCTTTTGCCTTATAACTACGATTCGGCGAAGCGGGTCTTTGCTGCGGATCAGGAGACTGCTTCCCGGATCTATGCTGAGCAATCTTGTTCCTTGGGGGTCTTGTATCCGGCGGGCGGTTACTTTGTTCGTTCGGGCGCCTTGGAAGCTTATTCGTCAGTCAGGCCCGATGCGGTTGCTGTTTCCTATTCGAAAGTAGAAGAGATCGCGTCGATCGCGCTTGAGGGGCGGTTCGGCGACGCTGGGGTACGAGCCGGTTCCAGCGCGAGGAAGCGATTTGAGGACTTTGCGGGAGTACAGCTCCCTCCGGTTTGGGGAGGGGTCCTGTTGGGCGTATCGACTTTGGCCAGCGAGGATTTTGCCTGTATTGGTGGAGGTCTGTTGGCCGCGAGCGGATCGGTCGGACTGGCCCCTGCTATCGTCGGCTGCTTGCTTGGCATTTTCTTGGGAGACTTGGGAATCTTCTTTATCGGCCGAGTCTTTGGGGCGACGGCTTTGGAATTGCCGGTATTGCGCCATTTGGTATCGGCCAAGGCGTTGGACAGGGGCACTGACTGGTTCGAGAAGCGAGGTGTTGCCTTGGTGGTGCTGACTCGATTTTTCCCGGGCAGTCGAGTTCCTACTTATTTTGCGGCGGGAGTCGTCAAGGTCGGTTGGATACGTTTTACCTTGGCCTTGTTGCTTGCTTCGGCCCTTTGGACTCCGATCTTGGTGCTGGCTTCCTACTTTCTCGGGGAGACTTTCTTGGCATTTTTCGAAGGGCTCGGAGCCGGAGGATGGATCGGGATTGTGGTTCTCATCGTATGTTTCGCGGTGGGAGCTAGGGTGCTTTCCAAACTCGCGACTTGGAAGGGGCGTCGCCTGCTCTACAGCAGCTGGAAGCGTTGCGTGAGCTGGGAGTTTTGGCCTATGTGGGCGGTTTATGCTCCGGTGGTCTTCCAGATCGCTTGGCTGGCGATTCGCTATCGTTCCATCTCGCTTCCGTTTTCGGTGAACCCTTGCATGCCGGCGAGCGGATTAGTGTATGAATCCAAAATCCAGATACTTGAGCATTTGGAGAAATCGGGAGTGCCGATCGCTCGTTTCGAGGCGATTCGGTTGGATTTGTCGCTCGAAGAGAAGCTGGAGCGACTCAAGGCTTTCATGAGGCGATTGGGCTTGGTTTATCCCGTGGTTCTCAAGCCCGATGTGGGACAACGGGGCCAGGGCGTCGTGATCGCTCGCAGCGAGGAGCAGGCGCGGCGCTTTTTTGCGGAGCAGGAGGAGGACACGATCGTTCAGGAGTTTGTGGGGGGGACGGAGTACGGCGTGTTTTATCAGCGTTTTGCGAGCAAGGATCACGGGGAAATCACTTCGATCACCGATAAGCGCACGACTTCGGTGGTGGGCGACGGACGCAGCAATCTGGAGACCTTGATCTTGCGGGATGAGCGGGCTGTTTGCATGGCTCGCTATTTCCTGGAGACGTTTGCGGCGGAGCTGGAATCGGTGCCGGAAGAGGGTGATCGGTTCATGCTCGCCTCCATTGGAACGCACAGTCGCGGGGCCGTTTTTTTGGATGGAGAGGCGTTGAACACCCCAGAACTTCAAGCCGAAGTTGACCGCTTTTCGCGAGGGATCGAAGGGTTTCACTTCGGCCGTTACGATTTAAGGGTGCCGAGTGAAGACGCTTTGAAGCGAGGCGAGGGAATCAAGGTGATCGAGTTGAACGGAATCACTTCGGAACCCACCAACATGTACGATCCCATGCATGGACCGTTTTTTGGTTGGTCGAGCCTGATGCGGCAGTGGCGAAGCATTTTTGCTTTGGCCAAAGAAAACCGGCTCGCGGGACACGAGCCGGTTTCAAAAAGAGAGGTTCTGAAGCTAGCGATAGCCCACTTTAGAGGGCTTCCTTCGCGAGACCTTGTTTGACGAAGGCAACGACTTCATCGTCGCTCTTGAGTCGGACCGTGGTCGACTTTTCGGTGTCTTCTCCGATGTAGTCCGTGGCTGCCGAAGCCATTATTGGCAAGTACTCCCGCAGGTTGGTACTTTCGTCCTCATTGCGCACGGTTACGCTCCAAAGCTCCTCCGCCGCCGCGTCGCCGGATTCGGCTAGCTTGTTTTCCTTAGCGGTGAGCACCATGTACTTCTCGTTGATGGTGATCGTCTGTGTCTGCTGCGAGTAACCGATCAGCTCAGTTGAGGTTCTGCCGGGTATGAAGACGGGAACGATTTTTGTCTTTTTGGTGGTAGGATCGTAGACGGCCTGCTTCACCCAGTGGCCGGGACCGCGCACGGTTACGTATTCCGGAATTTCGACGACGCGAATTTCCTGTCGGGGTGGTTCCATGCCGTAGTCGACTTCGATGACCATGTCGGCTTCGAGCGGATCGAGAGCCTCGTACATGCCCTTTGCGGAAAGGGCGGTTTTGATCCACTTGACGGTTTCTTGGTAGCGAAGGTCGGAGGTGTCTTGGGCGGGATCGCGCGGGATGAGCACGTAGGAATCTGCGTCCGGGTCCACGGGGCGAGGGTTCTTAATCGCGTCGACCTGCATCTCGTAGGTCGTATTGCAGGCCTGCAAAAGTAAGGCCATCAGCAATCCGACCGCAGCGTTGCGTAATTGTTTTCTCATGGCGTTGTTGTGTCGGGATTTTTGAAAGATATACCGGATCAGAGCTGCGGGGCGCTGGGCTCTTCAGTGGTAGTCTTCTTGTAGGCGGTTGTGGTTCCGCCTTCGAGCTCGGCGAGCTCTTTTTCGAGGCGAGCCGCTTCAGCGAGTGCTTCGCGTTCACGCTCCTCTAGCTCGTCCAGTTCGCGTTTACGTTCGATGGCGGCGTCCCGCTTCTTTTGAAGGATTGCGAGTTTTTCCTCCGCGGTTTCGGCGCGGCTGTTCATTTCGTCGAGTTCCTCTTCGGTAATGCGAAACCCTTCCGCGATTTCGAGTTCTTCCTGGAGCTGGGATTTTTCCTTTTCCTGGGCTCGTTTTTGCATCGCGATCGCTTGGTTGTAGGCGCGTTGCTGGGCGAGGGTGTCCTGACGCTTGTTTTCACGATTTTGCGCGACCGCGCCGATGACAGTACCGACGACCGCGCCGGCGGCGCCCGCGGCGGCGATCCCGCCCGCGTCTTCACCGGCAATCAAGCCACCCACAGCGCCCACTCCGGCACCCATCGTGCCCCCTTTGACGGTTTTCGAGGCGGCGGGTCCCGCACATCCTGTCTGGAAGACGATGGCGGCTGAGGCGAGGAGCACGAGCGGGGTGGAGATTAAGGCTTTCTTCCGGTTCATATCAAAGTTAACTACGATTGAGATGTATTGATTGGATTCGCTAAATTTATTTTTCGGGGTATGGGTATTCGAGCAAAGTAACAGTTAGTCCCATTGGCCGCAGTTTTCAATGAAACTATGTTGATTCATAGCTCGTATATAGGTTCGTATGCGAGACTGGAATTCGCGCCGAGTTGAGCTAACTTTGAGATCCCTACCCCAGCAACAGTAAGACCACCTAGCAAATATATGAAGAGGAACAGCTTTCTGTCCCGTGAGTTTATCGTCTTGGCCTTAGGCCTCGTTTTTTCGGTCCTAGTCGTTTTTTCAGCCTATCGGTACTATGTCTGGCCGGTTGCGGAGGACATTCAAATCGCCAGTTTGGTGGAAGCGAACCAGAATCCGGACAAGCCCAAGGTCGCAAATCGCTCCTTGGTGATCATCCTTAAGGACAAGGAGCAGATGGTTTGCTTGATGCTGATGACGTGGGCGTTGATCATCTTGGCCTACAAAGCTTACGGCGTCTCCCGCGAACGCTCGATCGTGAGCCACTCCTTTCTGGGAATCTCCAAAGGTGAGCGCATCATTCCGGAGGACTCGCTCGCCCACTACAAGGAGCTGAAGGAGGACGTTCGGCGAACGCCCAAGCTGCAGGGCAAGATTTTGCCCGAGATCATCTTAGCGGCCTTGCACCGCTTCGATTCGACGCGCTCCATCCAGGACGCATCCCTCGCGGTTCACGAACGCTCAGAAATGGCCTACGACGAGCTCGACTCCGACCTCGGACTACTTCGCTACCTCGCTTGGGCGATCCCGTCGGTCGGGTTTATCGGGACGGTACGCGGTATCGGCGAGGCCCTTGCCCTGGCGGACGAAGCGATACGGGGCGACATTTCTGGCGTAACGGCGGCCTTGGGCTTGGCGTTCAATTCCACCCTGATCGCTCTCTTATTAAGTATCGCGCTCATGTTTTTCCTCCACTTGCTCCAGTCCAAGCAGGAGAAGCTTCTTATCGACCTGAAGGACTTTGCGACTAAGAAGGTGGTGGCCCTAATGAAGACGCCGGAGCACGAGGAAACCCAAATCAGTTTCCGCTAATCGTACCTTTGCAAACCAGCAACCAATACCAAACGTATGGCAACTCTAGGAATTGAGCTGAGCGATGTCGGTGTGCACGGCGTCGTGATCAATGATGATGGCTCTACACGCACTCTGCAGCTCGAAAGCGATTCGGAACGCTTGCCTGCTTATGCGTTTTCAGGCTCCAACTCGGACGCCTTGGTCTTCGGCAGCGAAGCCCAGGAATTGGGGCAAGTCTTCCCGCGACGCGTCAACTCTTCCTTTATCGACGAGCTTTCCCTGCAATCGACGAACTTCGAGGGACGGCAATCGCGCATCGCGTATTCGCAGATCGCCTACAAGTTTTTGACGGAACTGGCGGGCCGGTTACGTCGCGAGGTGGAGAATGTTGATCGCGTGGTCATCGCGGTGCCTGGTCACTACCTCGAGCAAAACGAAATTTCGGAACAGCGCATCGGTATCCTGTTGGGCATCCTCAGCGATCTGAAGATGCCTGTGGTGGGTGTGGTGGACATGGCGGCGGCTTCTTTGTACAGCGAAGGGCTGTGGGGCGTCGCTGAAGGCGAGCGGCTCTTCCACCTCGATTTATTGCTCCACGCCACGCACATAACGGTTTTCAACAAACGCTTCGGGTTGGAGCGGGTTTACTTCTCGCGTCAACCGCAGAACGGATTTCACGCGATGCAGGAACGTTTCGCCAATGCCCTTGCGAGCCGCTTCCTCAAGCAGACTTCCTTCGATATCACGGAGGATCGCAGGATCGAGCAGGCCTTCCATGCGCAAACGCGGGAGATGCTTTTCCATCTTGGAAAGACGGGAGAAGCGAGCCTCGAGGTATCGACTCGGGAAAAGTCGCGGCAGATGACGGTGACGCGCGATCTGGCTGCTTTGGACTTGGCCCCCTATGTTAAGGTCC
>JBNKSG010000082.1:0-14265 GCA_050297195.1 Opitutaceae bacterium
TCAACCCAGCCTCTCCCGCGAACCGGCGTCAAAACCGCTTCCGCACTGGGCTCGCCGACTCTCGCTACGAAATTCATCAATAATGCAGGCTAGCCACGAACAGCGAGAAGAGACAGGTGAAGCTCAATGTCAGAGGTATTGGAATGCCCCCCCTTCTCTCTCCCGCCCCAATCAATGACCCTTGAGGTGGACTCCCTGTCATCGTTTCGATCTCTCTTTTCGATCTCTTACAAGGCTTTCATGAAACAAACAGTAACTAGTTTTATTTCATGCCCTATTTCACAAGCTTCCGCAGAATTCTAATTCAGCCGAGCCAGAGCAGCTCCTATTCACCCGCTGCCTTAGGCACAATACGGTAGAAGAGGCGCTTTTCCGGCGTCTCTCCTTCGAGAGTAACTTCCCGTTGGATCATGGGACCCAATTCGCGCTGAACGACCTCCACAAGAAAGTCTCGCTGCCACGATCCAGGACTGAGGTCACTGGACCACTCGACCAGCCAAGGATCCTCGGAAAACTGCCTACCAAACTGGTAGACGAGCGACGGATTATGGCCTTCCGCGACAACGATTCGGATTAAGCCTCGATCCGCGACCGAAGGGGATGATCCAAGCAAACGCTCGACGTAGTTTGGGTACGCATCCCCGTCCGGATTGGCATCTTCCGCCCAAACCCCTAGCGATTCTTTCGTGTAGAGCAGATTACCACTACCAAATTGCTCCATGGCCCATTGGCTTTGAGCGTCCTTGGATATTACCCGCACTTCGATCGGCAGTTCGAACAGTTCGAAGTCCGCGAGCTCAGATACACGGTTAACGAAGGCCAGCTGCGCCGCGTAGACGCCGGGCTGCAGGGCGCGGGCATCCACGCGGAGCGTCACCGTTTCCCGCTCCAAGGGAGCTACCTGTCCGGATCGAGGATCGACATCGATCCAATCGAGCGAAATCCTGAGAAAGTACGTCAAAGCATTCAACCGTCCGGACGAAACAAGCACCTCGGCCAACGAAGGGACTGAGTCTACCTCGCTCAACAAAATGGTCTTGACGATTTCTGGACCAAAATCGGGGTTTGACGAATACAGCAGGGCCGCCACACCTGCCACGTGTGGAGTGGCCATGGAAGTTCCGCTCTTGTAGGCATAGTCTCCTCCGAGATAGGTACTGAGGATCAACTCGCCCGGGGCAGCCAGATCGACCGTCTTCGCCCCGTAGTTGGAAAATCCACACAAGTTCGACAGTCCGTCGCTCGCCGCCACCGCGACGATCCCCTCGTCGGAATAACATGCAGGGAAACGGGGGGATTGATCTGTATCCACACTTTCATTGCCCGCAGCTGCAACAAACACGCCCCCAGTCGCTTCCACGTATTCGGCGATGGCCTGCTTCAACTGCAGTGATCGCCCTTCGCTTCCCCAACTCGCATTGATAACCTTTGCCCCGTACTTTTCCGCGTATTTTATAGCCGAGATCGCGTCGAACACCGAACCTGAATCCTCAAGGAACTTCAAGGGAAGGAGACGAACGCCAGAAGCGACTCCCGCCACGCCGATTCCATTGTTGCCAATTGCTCCAATCGTGCCCGCCACATGGGTACCATGCCCCTGCAGGTCGTCCACATCGGCATTCTTGCCCATGAAATTCCAGCCTGTTACGTCATCGACGTAACCATTTTCGTCATCGTCAATCCCGTTGCCTGCTATTTCCCCTTCGTTTACCCACCAAGCCGCGGCGAGGTCCGGGTGATCCAAGTCTGCGCCTGTATCGATCACGGCCACAATCACAGCCGGATCCCCTTCCGTGATCGACCATGCTCGACGGGCTTCAATGCCACCCTGCTCAACCGAGCCCATCCCCCAAAGAGCGTCGAGTTTTGGGTCGTCCCTCTCGGCAATTTCCGGGTAGGGACCAAACTCGCTATTCGAATCGAAAACACGCCAATCCAAGCTGCCGTTACCCGTATTCGAGATATCGAACGACTCCTCTCCTTCCGTTCCCTCCAAAATGGTTACAATCAGCTCCTGCGGCGTCACATCCACTCGGGCTTGTCCCGCAGCGCGACCAACCAAAGGAATCGCAAAAGTCGGGCTGGCTGGATCGTCGCAATCGATCTTCAAAACGCCGGAGTAGTCGCCTTCTCCAGGCGGTTCGAAGCGAACAAGCACACTGTAAACGGCTCCGGATGGAATCTCGATCTCCTCGGGAAGCGCAGCCGTAACCCCCTCGCCTTCTACAGACACGTTCGAAAGCGTGAGCGCCTCCGTTCCTCCATTCTGCACTGTGACAACTCGATTCGCCGCAGAACTAACGGACACCGTATTGAAATCCAGGCCTTCTACCGGGGAGACCAAAGCACGCTTTCCCGCGACCAAGGTTTCGCCCAATCCGTATCCGTAAATCTTGACATTGTCCAAACCGACACCGCCCGAGCCGTAGTCGCTAGAACTGAAACGAATCTGCTTCAGGTCACCGCAGTTCCATCCCGATTCGCCTCGATAGAGCTCAATCCCATTCAAGCCGAACACCAAGGTTCCCTCTTGCAAATCCAATTCGATCCTGAAGCGATTGAGGGCTCCTTCATCGTATTCATAGTTCTTAAACTGATTCGCGCCATTGGCCGGCGAAGCATAAAGACTGACCGACGACCGGAAATCGAACCGCATCAACCCTCCCTCTCCGTCCAGAAAGACCGCGAGCAAAGCGCCCCCCGTTTTGCTCATATCGAATTCGCACGCGTAGCTATCAGCGCCCTCCTCCAAATCGAAACGCACCTGCCCATATGGTTCGACATCTCCGTTTGGTCGCAAAGACGTCAGTTCCAGAGGTCGATCCTGCAAGGCAGCCAGACTTTCCCTCACCAATGATCCACCAAAGGGATTGCTCGAAATAGCAAAAGCGCCGCCGACCCTCGACGGCTTTCCGACTTCGTGAGGAGCCCCGTTCCAATCGACATCGTAGAGCAAAGGCAATTCTGGTACTGGCGGAGGCGGCAGTTCCAATCCATCAATCGTTAGCGAGACATTGTCTAACTGGACGGGATACGACTTTACTTCCAAGCGAATCAAATCCCCAAAGTCTTCGCCAAAGGCAAAGGTCTCGAAATCGGAAAGAGCACCAGTCCCATCGATAACCCCATCCGTGACAAATGTCTGACTGACCGTACTTCCCTCCGCCTTGTATCCGGTAATCAGTACGGTTTTAGGAGAATCGAAGACCGTGGAATACTCGGACAAATCGATGCTGTTTGCCCGAAAAGGAAGCCCCTCCCGATGTGCAAAGGAAACGCTTTCGTCGGATTCCAAGACACGGAGGTAGTTACTTCCGTTGTCAGGATAGCCATAGTTGTATGCGTCCTGAACAGTGACCCCGCTGTACATCGAGTCGGCGCCAGTCGAAACGACAAAATTGTGCATCAGCACCTCCGGTCGAAAAGACCCGATTCGCCCAAGAGGAGGATCAAAGGTCAAGACACGTTCCCCGCTCTTGAGATCAGGATCGAAACCTCCAGTTTCTAGAGTCCGAAGACCGCTACCCGACATCGAAGAGCTACCATCGACAGGCACGAAACGCTGCCCGATCGGATCAAGTACTCTTTCGGGGCTAGAATCCAACGCGATCGCAGGCTGATTGTAGAGATCGCAGGGAAATACAAGGAAGTCCGGCTCCACCTTTCCCAAAGAAGCAGACTGCCGCAATGCATCGGCCACCGATCCTATGTCGGCCGTAGCCAAAACGATGCGAAAGAAATGCGAGTCAGGAACCTGTTCGATCGAGGTATAGATAGATTCCGGCAGCGTATCGACGATACGCTTACGCCCTTCCGGCACGTAGGCCAATACATGGTTCGCCACATAGATCGTCTCCGACCGAACGATCCCTCCTTTCAAGCCAGACAGTCCGTCGAAAGCCACATCAACCACGACACGCCCAAACGGGTTCTCTACTCCAACGAGGTGGCGAACGATCAAGTCCCCTCCATTCGCTCGGACAAATCGCCGTTCCAAAGGAATCGTCTTGCCAAGCCGAAGCTTGGCCTCTGCTGACACGAATTGGTTAAAAGATTCTCGGGCCGAGAGCTGCGACCAACGAACCAAGACACTCGATTCTTCCGTTTCAGCGAGAACAGCTTCAACAAGGCGATCAGCGCTCTGGCCCTCACCGCCAATGGAATCGTCTTCGAAACGGGACGACACGCGGTCCCATGAAAAAGCAAATACGAATGCCAACAATACTGCCGACACCGATAGAAGGGAAAAACGCGACATCCGAATACAAGGGGTTCCACGCAACAAGTTTCACCTATACTGATCCGTCAAACATTAAGTGTGGTTAGGGCATTCCAAAACCGAGCCGAGCTGCATCAATGCCAGCCTGGCGACGACGCGATCTCAGCCAATATCACTAGCGGAGTATGGCCCGATCCGGCTACCGATCGTTTTGGGCAACGGCATTGCGCCAACCTTCGAGCATTCACGCTCTCGCGGTCGGGTCCATGCGGGGAGTCAAGTGGGACACACCCCTTAGCGGCGAGCGAGCGCGCTCGCGCTACGCGAGCGTTTCGGAGCAGCAAACGCGGTATCGCTTGAGACGGCCGCTTTCTTGGCTCGGGGCGCCGACGCTGATTGCTCGCTGTCGAGGCCGACCAACTGCTTTAGGCGTTCGGTCTTGCTCAACATATCTTGCGAGGATTTGCGCATCAAGCTGGCCGTGCTAGCCATTTCCTCGGATTCGGAGGCGTTTTGCTGCGTCACGGAATCGATCTCGGCGATCGCCCGCGACACCTGCTCCATCGCGATCGACTGCTGGCGCGACGCCGTAGAAACATTCTCGACCTCGCTCTTGAGCGACTGTGAGCTCTGACGGATTTCGACGAGTCGTTCCTGCACAGCGACGCTCATCGCCTCGCCTGTTTCTATCCGGCGGATTGCCTCGTCGATCCGCTCGCGTGTCGACGTGGCGGATACGGCGCTCTTTTGGGCCAGACTGCGCACCTCGTCCGCGACGACCGCGAAACCGGTTCCTGCCTCGCCAGCCCGAGCTGCCTCCACGGCTGCGTTGAGGGCGAGTATGTTTGTCTGAAACGCTATTTCCTCGATTGTCTTGGTAATTTCCGAAATCTGTCGACTCGAGTCGCTCATCTCCGTCATTGCCTCGCTCAGGCTCTGCATCTCCGCCTCGCCGAGCTCGGCCGCAGTGGTCGCAGAGGAGCCCAGCGTCATGACGCGTTCGAGACTTTCGAGATTTAGCTTAAAGGTGGATTCCACCTCGATCATGGAAGAGCTGATTTCCTCGATCGCCGATGCCTGCCGAGACCCGCCCTGAGCTAGGCTTTCGCTCGAGTTCGCGAAGAGGCTCGCGTATTCGAGTCCCTTGCTGGCTTCCTGATTCAGATCCGCGCTGACAGTGGTGACAGCTCGCGTAATCCGATTCGCGAACAGCAGCCCAAGCGAGCCGCAAGCGACAAGGCAAACGAGCCCGACCAGTAAAGATCGCCACTTGGCCTTTTGGGCCTGAGCGATCTCGCGCTGCGTAAAATCCCGTATGTCTGCGGCGGCAAAGCCTATCGCTTCGTCCATGCCATCGTTCAACGAGCTAACAGCCTGAGACAGCGAGTCGTAATACTCCGCCGAATCGTTCACCGGCTGCGGATCCTTAGCACGCCCGAAGGCGACGAAATCCTCGATCGTTCCCAGGAAGGTCTTCAGCGCGCCATTGTTGACCTGATCGGCGATCACCACGCGCACTTCGGGCGTGGAGAAGGTGTCGAGCAGCGCAATGCGCCCCTTAGCCCTCTCCAGGAATCCGTTGCAACTAATGGACACGTCGCTATCGAAATCTTTGGTCTGGAGCCGGTACATGCTCGAACCGGCCTGCGTCGTGTAGTCGAGCTTGAAGCCAACCAGCGTCGAAATCACGACCATTCGCCGCAGCAGCTCGCCGTTGGTGGTCTGCTGGCTCAGGGAGGGGATGCTGCCGACCAGCGCCACGATATCCTTCTGGTATTCCTGCGTCGTGTACCAGTTGTTCTCGGCGCGCTGCGGGCCGATAATCTTCGCTCGGTAGCTCGCAAGCCGTGTCTTGAGCCCGTCGATATCAAACAGCGAGATTGCGGACTCATCTTTTACGTCGCCATCGAGCAAAGCGGCTTCGAGCGCCTCGATCTTCGCGATGGTGGCGTCGCTGCGCTGAACCGTCTCCATGAACAGCTCAATGTCCTCCGTGCCATCCGCATCCGGGCCGTTTTCGTACCAGGCGTTCCAAGAGTTGTTTGACTCGTTGGTCATCGAATCCGCCAGCTCGGAGAGCGATATCAGCAGATCGGCAATCTTTCCAAACCGGCTCAGCGACTGGGCCTTCTGGCTCGATTGAACAAAAAGCACTCCCGACAGAATGAGGGTAAACGCGACAGCAATGCCGCCGAGGGCAAGAATTTGTTTGCGAATGGTCATAGCAGGAACGCGAACTTCATCAATTCCGTTGGAATGGGGTCAAATTAGTCGGACTGAAACGTCGGATTCATGGACGCATCCTCGCTATCGGCTGGAACGAACGCCAATTTAGCAAAAACCCCTCCCTCCCCTGAAGCGATTCCTCCAGCGCGGAGTAGCGTTCTACCTAGCGGTAAAGCCGGACGGAATTTCTCCGAGCCGTAGCGATCACTGGGCCGTCCGCTTTTCAGACATTGCGTTCGCTCTGCTCGATCAGCGGCTTCATCATCGCGTTTTCAGACAACGATCCGGCCCCCAAGGCGGATCCAATGAGCGATCAAGCCCGAATCGATTTCGCGCTCCACCACATGATCCCTACCATAACGAAAAAAAGACTTTCACATGCAATAGCTTACGAAGGATCATCCACCCAAATAGACCTGCAATAGCAATACATGCCCAGTTCCAACGCTCGGCTTTTTGGGTCCGCATACATCCGCTTGGCAGGCGTGCTATTGCTTGGCCTGTATGTTCACTTATGCGAACTCTTCCTCGCTAATTGACTAAATCGGATAAATCCGCTTTTTAGTAACGTGATTGGAATCCGCCCCTTACTCGTCACAACATTAGTCCTGCTGGCAGCTACCTCGGCCCGCTCCGACGAAATCCCGATCGTTTTCACGATTACTAAAAGCGAGCGGCTCGCTTCCATCGGCTATTCAAATGGAGATACCTCCCGGCAAACCATCCGTCACTCGGGCACTATTGACGCGCAACTGACTTTCGACCCCACGACCCAGCGGGCCACCGCGATCCGCTTTACAGGTGCGAACATTTCCGAATCGCCCTCTACCTTCCGAAACGTAGTAGATGTGTATATCCCGGGGATCGGAACCAAAACAGTCACTTTCGAAGCGAGCAGTTCCGGGCTGAAGATGCGCTTGGAGACCATTGGTTCTGCACACCCAATCGCATTTGACGGACGCATCCTCGATTCGTACCGTTTGAAATCGCTTCCCACCGAAGGCATTTTGACTGCCAAGATAACCATCGACGGTCGCCCGCAAACACAGCAAATCGATGTGGCGACCAATCCTCCCGGTTACTCGGAGCCCTATAGCGGAACCTTGCTGAAACTAGCAGTCACGGAAACGGCTAGAAGAGAGGCTTCAACCGACTACGAAATCGCCTTTACGATCGAAGTAAACGACACGCAAGTATCCGATCTGCCGGACAATAATGGAACGATCACAAAATCCATCTCCGGCTACAACAAGGCCGTAGCCACCTTCGCCGTCCCCAATCATTTCGGCCAGTGGCTACTGGATAATGGATACACATTGGAGGACACAAATGCTGCCGACTCGCGAGGTCATCCCCTCGCCCTGCTTTATGCGTTCCGACTTTCTCCCAAATCCCACCAAGGGTTGCCTTGGCGTTTCGAACCGGAAGCCGACGGCTCCTTAAACCTAGCGTTGCAGCTTCCATCCAATGGACTGCAGCGGGCGATAAGATTAGAAGCCTGCGACGACCTTGCCACCGGCCAATGGCACACCCTCCAAACCGAGGACTTTCTCAATGGCAACTCCAGCCTCGATCTCGGAGCCTACGGAGAACGTCGTATCCATTTTCCGAACACACACTCTATCTACTACCGTATCGTCCCTGCATCAACGGCAAACTAGCCTTCAAAGGCAAATCCACCCGAGATACGACCTACATTCCTAATGTATCATCGCCCCCATATCAACCTCAACGAAGGTTAGGGCATAGAGCTTTACATATCCAAGTTTCAATTACACAACAAAGAAAACTCTCGATCAGTTTGAGGTTCAGAAACAGGCGCCATTGGATCGCCCCCATCTAATTAATTCCTTTCGAATTCCTACGTCCTCCACCTGGGCCGCCTTTGCCTATTGCCGGTCACTCGAACCGGAATCGATCACTACAAGTGTTTGCCACTCCTCCACTTTCCAATAGAGCCCCTCGAGCGTCAAACGCGCTCGATAGTCGAACACGATCTGGTATTCCGCCGTCCGCAACGTCACGTAGCAGATCGTAAGGTGCTCCAAGAACAAACTCCAATTCCCAGCGGAGATCGAATTCTAGTTCTTTCGTTTTCGACGTCTCATGCCTAGCTCCATTTTCTGGAAACACCCCATCGCAGCTGGGACTATCTAAATGGGACAAGCGTTTTCGTTTTCAAGTAAAGCTCCGAGGCGTTCGAGTGAAAGCGACCTTTTACAACCCAACCAACACCTTGATTCTGCAACGCAAAAAGCCGAAGCGATTTTCGCGTTCCACCACATGATCCCTCCCTGCACAAAAAAAGCCTCTTCCGTAAGGATTTACGAAAGAGGCTTTCTTTTCAAATGGTCGGGCTAGCGGGATTCGAACCCACGACCTCTTGTCCCCCAGACAAGCGCGCTACCAGGCTGCGCCATAGCCCGAATTTGAAAGAGCGGCCAATGTGAACAGCCACTCCGCGAAGATCAATGAAAAGTTACGGGAATTTTCGCTAGCAAATCAACGAGTCGAAATCCGAGAAATCTGCCTGGAATCCGCCAGGAACGCCCTTGCAGATCACCGACACGGCATCGTGCGAGTGCAGCGACTCGAGATGCGAGCAGGCAACCTGGAAATCGGCGATCCGCTCGTCACCGGCCAACTGCTCGTAAACGAGACGGGCCGCATCTTCCACGAACTTGATGTAGGCCCCATTGAGCTCAGCGAAGGCCTGCTCGTCCTCGCGCTTGACCATGACTTGCGTCTCGGTCTTGAGCGCGGTCGCCAGGTGCTTCTGCAGGTCCTCGATATCGAGGCTGGCCCCTTCCGCCAACTTCACGAAGACGCGGGCCTTGCTGCGTTGGGAGTGCGGAATCGAATAGGCCTCGCGCAGGTCGCGGGCGTGCTCCGCCAATTCCGCCGAACAAGGGCAAGACGACGAGTAGACGAAGTCGAAATGGATCAGCCGCTCGAAGGTTCCGTCCTTGGACAAGCAGCCCTCGAAGGCGCACTTGTAGTATTGGTAGCCTTCCAGTCCGCTGCGCAGGCTCGGCTGCATGATCGGATAGCTAAAGCGGATGATGATCCGGGCGTCGAAGGCCACGACCTTGTCGCGAAACAGGTCCAAGACCGTACGCACCGTATCGATGGTAAAGACCTCCTCCTTCAACTCGTAGAAGGAACGCATGATGCGGGACATGTTAATCCCCTTCAGGTTCGCTTCGAGCGATACGGAGCCTGTGATGCTGGCTTCCAGCGTGAGCAGCTTGCCGTCCGCTCCGCGAAACGTGAGCGGCAGCTTAAAATTGGACACGCCTACCTGCTGGATCGGCACCGCCGCGCCTTGCTCCGATTCGACCGCTTCCATGATGTCCGGCATGGACTCCCGATAGTCTTCGGAAGGTTGAAAGTCGGCATCGTACGACCGCTTGACCGGCGCCGCTTCCGCGGGATCGGTTTTGTGCAGGTACATCTTTGGTTTATTCTTAATCGACATCGGAATTATGGCTTGCAGTCGCTCCCGCGAGGATCCCCCTCTCGGCCGTCTACAAAAAAACGAGCCGCCAGTAGAGGTTTCGCCAGAGAAAATGCAAGAAAACAAGGTCAACGCTAGGCCTTCGCCCTCGGCTGCACAACCTAAACCCAATTTTACCCAACCACCAACTGCTCCGCTGCAGCGTGCCCCAGCTGTTGCACCTCGCTGCTCCTTTCGCGTAAACCTCCAGACGTGCGCGTCGCCAAACTGCAAACTTCGACCCTCCACCTCGACGACTGGACCCTCCACCCAGACGAGATTTGGTGCGTTCTGGGCAACAACGCCTCCGGCAAAAGCCATCTCGCCGCCGCCCTTTGCGGCGAAGACATCGCGGGAGAGATCGAAATAGAAGACCTCCCGCGCCGCGTCGCCTGGATCGGCTTCGAGCCCCTGCAAGCTCAGTACGAGGCTGAGCTCGCCAACGACGAAACCGATTTCCTCGACCGCCAGGACCACGGTTCCACCGGCCTTGAGCTCCTCCTCGAGTCTGGCGTCACCGCAGAAGAAGCCACTGAACAAGCCACACGCTTCGGCATCGCCCAACTGCTCGACCGCGGTTGCCGCCTCTTCTCCAGCGGCGAGCTCCGACGCGCGCAAATCCTAGCCGAGTGGCTCCGCAAGCCCGACTTGCTCATCCTGGACGAGCCCTTCGACGCCCTCGACGCGCAAGCCTACGCCGCATGCTCCGCCCTTTTCGAAAAGCTGGCCTGCGAGGGGCAGAGGATTCTCCTCCTCGTCAATCGCATCGACGACATTGCCCCTTGGGCCACCCACCTCGCCTTGCTGCAAGACGGCCGCGTTCTAGCGAAAGGCGCGCGCCGGACGGTCCTGCAGGGGGCAGCCTTCGCCTCCCTCTCCAACTCCCACCCCACAGCCGAAATTAGCCTACCCGCCCCGCCATCCCGCAACGAACCGAGCTTCGAACCGCTTGTTCGTCTAGCTAATCTTTCGGTTAACTACTCAGGCATTTCGCAGTTCGAAGGCGTCGATTGGACCCTTGTCGCTGGCGAACACACCTTGATAACCGGTCCGAACGGCTGCGGCAAATCCACCTTGCTCGCCCTCCTGACCGGCGACCACCCCCAGTGCTACACCAACGAGATCGAGATCTTCGGCTACCGACGTGGCAGCGGCGAAAGCATTTGGGACATCAAGAGCCACATCGGCTACGTCTCCCCCGGGCTCCACCGCGACTACCGGGTAAGCTGCTCGGTCGAAACTGCCGTCCTATCCGGTTTTCACGATAGCATCGGGCTTTACGAATCCAGCTCCGCTCAAGAACTCGCCAGCGCCCGCGAATGGCTCGCCCTTTTCGAGCTCGCAGCCCTCGCCAAGCGCCCCTTCCGCTCGCTCTCCTACGGGCAACAGCGACTCGTCCTCATCGCTAGAGCCCTCGTGAAGCAGCCACCCCTCGTCATCCTCGACGAACCCACCCAAGGACTGGACGACTTCAATCGGCACCTCACGCTCACCTGCCTCAAGCGGCTCGCCGCCCTAGAACGAACCACCCTGCTCTTCGTAAGCCACCGTGAAGACGAGCACCTCCCGCTTTTCGGCAAGCACCTACATTTCGAAGCGAGCCCTACGAAAAGCCCACGTTTTACGATACGTAAGCTTAGCTAATTTTCGCTTAACAGTTACACCCAACAGGACTCGTTTTCATTTTTGGTTTCCATAATTCCACAGTCTAATACCTAATCCGGCCCAAAATTTATCATGACCATGCAATTCTCCATTCTAGGTAGCTCCAGCTCCGGCAACGCCGGCCTGTTGCTCACGGAAAATTGCAAGGTACTCATCGACGCGGGCTTCAGCTGCAAACGCCTCTGCGGCATGCTGGAAGAACGAGGCATCCGCCCCGAGGAAATCGACGCCATCTTCGTCACCCACGAGCACAGCGACCACACCGCCGGCATCTCCACCTTTTCCAAACGTTTCGGACCCAAGGTCTTCGCAAACCCGCTCACCGCCAAGGCCATCCAGCCCAAGCTCAAGAACAAGCCCAACTGGGCCCTCTTCCAGACCGGCGCCCAATTCGAGTTTCGAGACCTCACCGTCGAAAGCTTCTCCATTCCCCACGACGCCCACGATCCGGTCGGCTTCAAATTCACCTCCGGACGCGGCGACGACCTTTTCTCGCCTATCAAGCGAATGGCCTGGGTCACCGACCTGGGATTCGCTCCCAAAAACATAGCCCAGCGTATCCAAGACGTAGACACGCTCGTGGTCGAATCGAACTACGACGACCAAATGCTGCAGGACGACACCCGTCGCCCCTGGGCTCTCAAGCAACGAATCAGTGGCCGCCACGGCCACCTTTCAAACACCGCGGCCAAGGACCTGCTCGCCTCGATCGAGCGCCCGAGATGGAACCGCGTTTACCTCGCTCACTTGAGCAGCGATTGCAATAGCGCCGCTGCTGTCGACTCTACCTTTGCAGAACTGCGCCAAAACGCGCCCTTCCACATCGAGACGATCCATTCAGGCGAAGGCTGCGCCCTCGCCGCCGTGTAGGCCCAGCCTACCAATCGACCACAGCAGCGGCGCAAACGCCACGAGACAGGCCTTGCCTTACGAGGCGATCGCGAAAACCTAAACAATCTCTCTTCACACTCAGAACTCATACATCATGTATCAGGACTCACATCGCATTCCTCGACGCACAAAGATTATCTTCACTATCGGTCCAGCGACCGACAGCGAAGAGATGCTCGAAAAACTCATCGGCAAGCACTACGTCGATATCTGCCGCATCAACATGGCCCACGCCAACCACGACTACGTGCGCAAGGTCGTCCGCCGCGTTCGCAAGGTAGGCGAGCGTCTCAACCGCCATATCCCCGTAATGATGGACGTCAAAGGCCCAGAAGTCCGCACCGGCGACCTCGAGGCCCCCATCGAGCTGAAGGAAGGCGAGATCTTCGACTTCACCATCAAGCCAGGCGGCGAAGACTCGCGCGGCACCAGCGGCGAAGAAATCCGCTCCGTCGACGTCAACTACGCCGAGCTTATCAACGACGTCGAAGTCGGCTCCATCGTCCTCGTGGACAACGGCCTCATCCGCCTCGAAGTGCTCGAGAAGATCGAGGCCCGCATCCGCTGCAAGGTGCTCATCCCCGGCGAGCTCACAAGCCGCCGCCACATCAACCTGCCAGGCGTCAAGGTCAACCTTCCCGCCCTCACCGAGAAAGACCGCAACGACACCCGCGTCGGCATCGAAGAAGGCGTCGATTTCTACGCCCTCTCCTTCGTTCGCGAAAGCTCCGACCTGCAACTGCTGCGCGACTTCCTCGACGCTAACGGCGCCCACCGTTCGCTCATCATCGCTAAGATCGAAGACCAGTCCGCCATCTCCAATCTCACCAGCATCGTTCGCGATTGCGACGGCCTCATGGTTGCTCGCGGAGACCTCGGCATCGAGTGCCCCTTCGAAACCTTGCCCACCATCCAGCGCAAAGCCGTCAAGGCCTGCCTCACGCTCGGCAAACCCGTCATCATCGCGACTCACATGCTCGAGTCCATGATCAATAGCCCAATGCCCACCCGAGCCGAGGTTTCCGACGTGGCAAACGCCGTCCTCGAAGAGGCGGACTGCGTCATGCTCTCCGGCGAGACCACCGTTGGCCAATACCCGGAGGAGTGCGTGGACGCCATCACCAAGATCTCCACCGAGGTCGACCGCAACGGCGAAAAAACCGGATTCGCGCGTCACTTCTCGCTCAATAGCGACAAGTCCAAGATCCAGAACTCCGCCGTCGTCATGGCCAACGAGCTCAACGCAGTCGCCATCATCTGCTTCACCCGCAGCGGCAACATGGCCAAAGGCGTCTCCGCCCTCCGCCCCGAGCGCTCGCCCATATTCGCCTTCTCGAACTCGCACGACACCATCAAGCAGCTCCGCCTGCACCACGGCATCATCCCCTTCGAGATGATCTTCTGCACCGAGCCGGACGCCACCGTCAGCCGCGCCATGAAGCACCTCAAGAGGATGGGCTACCTCATCCCGGGAGACAAAATCGTAGTCGTGTCCGACATTCTCGCATCCGACTCCGTCATTGACTCCATCCAGCTCCGCACCGTCTCCGCAGACTAAAGGACGAGCCAACTTCAACCATCAACGCGAGCCCGAACCGGCTCGCGTTTTTTCGTGCCCCAAGGCGTGGCTTCAGCCCGCCCCCTAGAGCATTTTTCGTTTAGCCAGTCGCTTACACCAAAATCACAACCCACTGTGGGAGCGTGCTCATGACAGGGCGTAGCTCGCTTGCCGAGCAAAGACTGTTGTCACGCGATTTCACGCGTCTAA
>JBNKSG010000083.1:0-14138 GCA_050297195.1 Opitutaceae bacterium
TGGTAGGGTTCGAGAAAGTCGACTACGATGAGAGCATCAGTTCCATGGAAGGCAATCTGGATCACCTCGCGGATCGTGACGGTAGGATGGATTCGGTCTTCGACCTGCGTGACGAATATGGGGCGGACCTTGTCTACTTCTTTCGTTCGGACCCCAACGGAGTCATAATTGGCGTGACCTGGCTTTTGGAAAAAGTTGAAGGAGAGCCGGACATGGGATTTGGGGTAGTTGCTGCTCCATATGCGCTGAGCGATCTAGTGCTTCAGCACGAAGTTGGTCACAATCTGGGTGGAGCGCACGACCGAGAGAACTCGAGCCGTCCGGGATTGTATCCGGATTCCTATGGCAATCGATTCGAAGCGGACTACTATGGTTCCCCAACCAACCACAGGACGGTGATGGCCTACTGGCCAGGGATCGAAATTAACTACTTTTCGAATCCCGATACGCTCTATAAAGGAGTCCCGACTGGGGTCGCATCGGGGAGCAAGGCGGCGAACAATGTGAGAGCGTTCAACGACTCCGCTCAATCAGTGGCTGGCTATCGGACTCTTAAGCCGAAACCGCCGGTCGTGGACGCGGGAGCTGACAGGTGGGTGGAGCTGGACGAAGGGAGCGAAATGGCGACCGTGACCCTCGACGGTAGTCGGACTTGGGTCGTTCCGGACGTACATCAATGGCACTGGTCCTGGCCCGGAGGATCTGCGGATGGAAAGGTCGTAGACGTGCAACTGCCGGTGGGCGATTATTCGTTCACGCTGGAGGTGGTCGACGAATTTGGCCTGTCGGGTTCGGACACGGTTAACATAAAAGTCGTGGAGCGCTCTCCGATAGTGAAGTTGTCGAATTTTGGACAAGGGATGTTCGTGGTTCGCGAAAACGGCGTGGCCTATGCGACGGGCAACAACTCCGTTGGAGAGCTTGGGATTGGCAGGGAGGGAGATGCCTATGCGCTGGAGCCCGTGCTGTTAGGAGATATCGCAAAGGTTAGTAGTGATGGAGATAGGTCGCTTTTCTTGACGAAAACGGGAGCTCTGTACGGATCCGGTCGGGTTCAATTTAATTATCAGGATCATAAAGATAACAAGCGGATTTCCACTCCCGAGCTTTTAGTGGATTCGGGTATAGTAGATATAGCACTCGGATATGAGCTTGGCATGTATCTAAACGACAAGGGCGAGCTTTGGGGATGGGGACGCAATCGGGATTATGTGTTTGGTCCTGGCGAAACGAATGAATGGAACGCTCCGAAGCTGATTGCTCAAGTCGGTGTTGGAAAACTATACCTTGGTAATAGATGCGTGCTGGTTCACCGTCCGGATGGTTCTTTGGCGGCGAGGAAGAACTTAGTGTACTACGATAGCCTGAATGATTACTTCTTTGGAGAGGAATCCGATCTTAGAGGGGAGTTTGTAGAGCTATTCTCGTCAGGAGTGGAGAAGCTTGCGGTTGGTGACAGCCACGCCGTCGTTCTGAAATCCGATGGAAGCGTATGGGCGTGGGGAAAGAACGAGGACACGTGGGTTCTAGGAAGGACGCAACCCGAGGAACCAAAGGTACCCGTCCAAATAGTGGCAGAGGGAGCTGTCAACGTTTGGGCAGGCCGGAACTCGACCGTAGTTCAATTGGAAGATGGCAGCGTGTGGGGAGTGGGCAAGACGCTGTTTACCCGAGACGGTTTCTTAGAAGGGGGATCGCGGGATCTCGTACGTCTGTTCGGGAGTCGGGTCGAGGATTTGAATTTAGCTTTCGGCACTTGGCTTATCCATCGGAACGATGGCTCGATCTGGGCGGTTGGACAGAACTACGGTCACAACCTGGGGCTCGGTCCTGACGAAGGATACCTTGATCAAGCCGTGCCGCTGCCGTGGGCGACTGCTCCGTCGGATCGGGGAAACAAGGCTCCGGTCGCGACCGTGGAGGGTGACTTGGTGGTCTACGACGTGAAAGGCGACGGATTCGGCACGGTCCGTTTGGATGCCGGCGCGAGCGTCGACGACTGGTCGGTCGCCTCGATCAGGTGGTCTTGGAATGGCCTGCAGTGGTCTGGATCCTCGTTCGAGGAGCGTTTCCCGAGGGGAACGACGCCGTTGGTTTTGGAGGTCGAGGATGACGATGGCGCGGTCACGCAGCTCGATTTGCAGGTGCTTGTTAAGGCTCCGCCCCGCTTTGTGGATGTCGAGGTGGGACGCCATAACATTTACCTGCTGGACGCTGAGGGCGGGCTCTGGGGACTGGGGCCGAATGACGTCGGGCAACTGGGAGAGCTCGATGCGGGCCGTCCGACGGACGAGTGGAAACGCTTGATTGACTCGGGCGTCGTCGCATTCGCGGCAGGCGATGACCATGTGATCGCTTTGAAATCGGATGGATCGCTGTGGGCGTCTGGGCGCGATGATTGGGGCCAGCTCGGGGATGGCGCTCGGGAGAATCGGTTTGGTTTCGCAAAGGTCGTGGATGGCGGGGTGACGAGCGTCAAATGTAGAGGCGATTACAGCCTGTTTCTGAAGGACGATGGCTCGCTTTGGGGAATGGGAACCAATTATTACGGTGAGCTCGGTGGCGGCGATGATTGGGTAGTGAAAACTCCGATACAGCTGATCAACAAAGACGTTGAAGAAATTTTTGCGGAGTCCGGAGGGACCTCGTTCAAGAAGCTCGACGGCAGCTTTTGGATGTCTTCTGGATGGTCGAGCGATGTGCGTGAGTTCCACTTACTCTCGGAGGGAGAGGTTGAGAAAGCCGTGTGGGGGGAAGGTACGCTGTTTTATTCGGATGAGTTCGGAGCTTTGCGGCGGGATCGAATCGCGGGAACAAGCTGGAACGCGACCTCGCTCGAGGAGAATATTCTCGTCCATCCACTGGCGTCCGGCCGTATCGAGCAGTTGGAGACAGCGGGACGTGCGGTTTTCGTTCGGATGGAGAATGGTTCTGTCTTGGGGCTTGGGACGCAATCCATGCGAGGAGAGGCGTATCGTGTGCATTCGGAGGAGGTGGATGTGGTATTTGGTTCGGGAGTTTCGGATTTCGCTGTTTCAAGGGAAATGGGCGCGTTCTTGTTGGAAGATGGATCGTTGTGGGTGAGCGGCATGACATCCGATGTGTACGCCGAATGGAGGGAGACGCTGTTGACGGGGCGAACCCAAGGCCTGCCTCTCGAGTTTATCGCTCCCGTAGAGTCTCGCGACAATCAAGCTCCGGTAGCGAATGCGGGGGGAGACCGATTCGTCTACGCTATTGCGGGCGGGGACGAAAGAACCGTCGTATTGTCATCTGGTGCCTCGCACGATGATCGTTTTATTGTGGACTGGGAATGGACCTGGAACGGGAACATGCGCAAGGGGCGTACCTTGAACGCCGCGTTTCCAGTCGGTGTCACCGATGTCAGCCTAAGCGTATCTGATGCGGAAGGTATGGTGTCTACGGATACAGTTCAGGTCGAAGTGAGCGACCAATTTGAGGTTGTGAATATAGCTGCCGGACCCTTCTGTTCGATCGCCATTCTGGATGACGGGTCCGCCTATGTGTCGAACTGGAACGGGCAGAATCGAACGATGGAAGACAGCGAATTCGAGCAGCATGGCGTTGCTTTGCCGATCGATGACGTTCTGGATGCGTCGGTTTCCAATGAAAATGCAGCATTTCTCCGGAAAGACGGTTCGGTATGGTTCTGGGGATACAATGGAAGCGGGCAGGCTGGCCTTGGGTTCACGTTCACGTTCCCCGAGTGGCATCAGGTCGTGTCGTCAGGAGCGAAAGCGGTTAGCGTTGGACCGAACTCCACCTTGGTGTTGATGGATGACGGCTCGCTGTGGGGAGCGGGACAGAACTATCGGGGGCAATTGGGCTTGGGCGAGGAAGAGGTCATACCCACCTTGTCTCGGATTGTCGAAACGGGAGTTGTGAGCGCGTCAATTGGAGGGTCGATCGCCGCTTACGTGAAGGAGGATGGATCGCTATGGCAGATGGGAATCGACTTGTTTTCAGACGAATGGGACAGCACGACCTACCACCGCGTGCCGTATCAGGTTCTGTCCGAAGGCGCGGTATCCGTAGCTGCGGGCGACAAGGGGCTCTTTGTCACGATGCAGGATGGGTCGCTTTATGCGACTCGGGCCGCAAGTGAAGACCTAATGTTGCCTGGAGAGGGCTTGGAACGATGGCGGAAACAGTTTGATGGAGGAGTGGTCCAGGTGGTTGCTCAAGCTGGCGAGGCCTTGGTCAGACTCGCTAATGGCAGTTTATGGCGCGTCGCGAATGCTGAAAGCTACTATGATCCCGGCCTTATGTTCAAGGCTCCGGAAAGGCTTTTGAATTCCGGAGTCAAGGACGCTGGGTTCGCCGGATTGTTAGCTTTGAGATCTGATGGCTTGCTGTTTGGCAAGGGTAACGTTGGTAGCTTCCACTTTGGCAAGCCAGCAGGCGAATACTATGAATGGAACGTTCTCGCAGGGCGGTCTACGGGAACTGAGGGAGGGCGCCCAGTCGCGGAAATGGACGCTGAATCGAACTATCTCTACTTTGAGCAAGGGCTGCCCATTCGGATTGGCGTTTCAAAATCCCAAGACGACTGGACCACCGAAACTTGGGAATGGAAGGTCGATGACGTAGTCGTTTCGAACGAGGCGAGCGTGAGCTTGGATCTGCAGCCAGGGTTTTATCGCATCGAGCTTTCGGTCTGGGATGATTGGGATGGCTTCTCTCGCGTGGTTCGCCCGCTGAGCATCGTGGATCGTTCGGAATTCGAATCCTGGCTTGGGGCGAACTTCACGGAGGACGCGATCGCAAATCTCTCCGATCCGCTGAACGCCGATCCGGATTCTGACGGATTTTCGAACGTGCAAGAAATGAAATTCGGTACTGATCCGAATCGCTTTGGAGAACGACCCAAATACCAGTTCGACCAGGAGCAGAATGCTATCGTCTTCAGAATCGTTGGCGTGAAGCCCGACGCTCCACTTGATCACTCGATCAGTTTTGATCTTCTGAATTGGAGCCCGCAACCGAATTCTGCGCGGTCCGATCAAGAGGGAGTGGGGATCGTTTATGAAGCGGGACTATTGGTGGACCCGATTTTCTTCCGTTTGGAATAGTTGGCTCCACTAACAACATTAGAAGGGCGGGAGACAGAAGATAAGCGTCCGTTCTACCGCGTGTTGACTTCCAGTTCGCTGGCGTCAGGGCTTCCGATACAGAGACAGTTTTTCATTCCCAGCTTGGTCGTCTGGATCGCCTGTTCGGCCAGATTGTGTTGTTCGTTTCGCTCCAGTGTCTGTTGGCTAGCTTCCTCGGAGCTTCAAGAGTGAACACTGAAGCCTACACGCCCTAGTCTACGCGAAGAGGTATCTAGGGTATGAAGCCAAACACTATCTCTCCGGTCTATCTGCGACAGATGTATTCAGTCCGTACCGAATCTCTCATAGCCTTTCCTTCATGTTTGGCTCCAGTCGGTTGTGAAACTTGTCATCTCGTTTTGCAAAAGGAGATTAGCTGGATAGCATTGGGTGTGCCCGTTGCTTCCACTCTTCCTATTAACGAATCCCGCTATGAAAAACCTCAGCGTATGCTATTTTTCCGTGGTCGCGATGACCTTCATTTGCGACCTCGTCGCTCAGACGTCTGGCTCGGATCAGTCCTCTGGCGAGTTGTATGAGCTCTCGCCCTTCGAAGTGCGGGCGAATGCAGCCGATGACCGTTACGTTCCCGTCGAGTCGATTTCGGGGGGGAGGGCCCGCGTCAACGTCATGGACTCCTCGCAGAACGTCAGCGTGGTAACGAGCGACCTGCTTGGCGATGTGGGCGCCATCCGTATCCTCGATGCCATGAAGTACGTGGCTGGCGTCACGGAATCGACGATTCCCAACGGGCTTGACCGCATCACGATTCGAGGCTTCCAGACCTCCTCCCGAACGCTGGATGGCATCACGACCTTCACCCAGAGCAATCTCGAGCCCTTCCTGATCGAGCGCCTCGAGATCGTCAAGGGGCCGAATGCGATCCTCGCTCCAGCTGGGGTGCCGGGCGGCACGATCAACGCGGTCTCGAAGAAGCCCCAGTTTCGCGATTTCGGCAGCGTCGCGGTCGAGGTCGGACTCTTCGACTCGCAACGCCTGGAGTTTGACGTGAACCGCATCGTCGGGGCGGAGGATAAGCTCGCCGTCCGCGTGCTGGGCCTGTTCCAGGCGACCGACGACTGGTGGGGCTTGCCGAGGCGTCAGCGCATACTGGCGCCTATGTTCGCCTACCGCTTCTCCTCGACGGCGCAGCTTACGTGGCAGACGCACTACATCGACTGGAAGATCGATAACTACAATGGCATTGCCATCGATCCGACGGCGGGCAGCGCCAACACGGCGAAGCTCTACCAAGGGATCGATCGCGACATGAATATCTACGGTCCAGACAGCTTTCGTCACGACGTCCGAGTCGAGAACACCTATCTGTTCACGGCCAAGCTCTCGGATTCGCTTTCGCTGCGACTTCAGGGGCGCCATAGCAATACGCCCGACGAGGACTTCGCGACCACCATCTTGGCGGGCGGCGCGACGTCGGCTGGAGTCAACGGCAACTCGTTCGAGCCACTCACGGGCAACTACACGCCTGGGCTCGTCTACGACCCGAGCCCGCCCTATGCGTCCAGTCCGGTCTCGATTTCCCGCACCTACAACCGCAGCGGCCAGATTGCCGACTTCAGCTCGTTGCGATACGATCAGCAGGTGGATCTCCTGCACGAGTACGACGGGGGGAGCGCCTTCCAATCCGAGACCCTTCTTGGCGGCGCCTACGGCTACGCCCGCGAGACTGACTTGAGGCATGCGCTTACGGCCCCTGCCGTCACGCTGGAGGACTTCGTGCTGTCGCCCAACGTGGAAGGCGCTGTTTCCCGCGATCAGGTAGGCACCAACGAGACTTGGCAGCTATACCTCAGCGAGCGCGTGACCTTGCTGGATGGGCGCCTGGTCGCCAACGCCGGCTACTCGTGGAACCGCTTCGATCTCGAGACCGACGATCGGCTGGCCGGTCGAGTCCCTCGCGCGAAGCCCGAGGCCAATCTCATCAACGCCGGCCTGGTGGCGCGGCCTGTGCCGTGGGTATCGCTCTTCTACAGCTACTCGGAAAATGCGGCCCCGCTTCCTCCCGCCAACATTGCCGCAGGTGGACCGACCACTCAGGATGGCAAGCAATATGAAGGCGGCATTCGCCTGCAGACGCGCGAGGGCCGTCTGCGCGCCATCGCCAGCTACTTCGACGTCGAGCTGAACAACTTCGGGGTGGCGAATCCCGGCAACTTCGCCTTTCCGCCGCCCGTGCCTTCTCTGCCGAATCTTCTCTCCAACCGCACCGCCCACGGGCTAGAGATCGAGCTGCAGGGTTCCTTGACGGACAACCTCTCCGTGATCGCCGCGTATACGGACTACAAGAACCGAAACCCGTTCGGGCAGGAGTTCCGAGGCAACGCGGAGGAGGCCTGGTCGGTCTTTGCCCGCTACTCGTTCCTGGAGGATTCGCCGTTAAGCGGTTTGGCGGTAGGCGTGGGCGTAGACCATTCGAGTGATACTGCGGGCGACAACGCCTCCGGCTTCACCCCGGCTGGCGTGGCGCGGAAGCCGAGTTTCTACCTGCCCGCCCGCACCTTGGTGAACCTAAGCATCGACTACGCGTTCACTCCGGAGTGGCAGCTCCAGCTCAACGTCGACAACGCGTTGGATGAGGAGTACCTCGCCGCCAGTCTTGGCCGAGGCGTCGTATGGCCTGGCTCGTCGACCAACGTGAAGGCGCGATTGACCCGCAGGTTCTAGCGGTGATGGAGATGGTCCGCTGCTGCTCTCCGCAGATGGTTTCCCTTGCGGGATCGTTTCTGAAGATCCAGTTTGGTTGGCGTGCTCATACGTTGGGAATTGCGCTTGTTGATGGCATGCCGATAATCCGGAAACGATGATCCCCGAATGGCCAATTAGACACTTTGCGGGGGCGCTCGTTTTCGTTTTGGCGGTCTGCGGGAAGGGCGCGGAAAGCCCGTCTGGTGAGCCGAACGGGCCTTTAGGCATCGTCGCGCCGTCTGCCGGCAGCGTGTTTCGCCAGGCTCCACAGCTGGCCGAATTGGCGGCGACCGGCGGCTTGCCACCGGTCGAGCAGCGGCTGCCACTCAACCCCATTCTCATACAGCCTGAGGAGCGGGTCGGCGTCTATGGTGGCGTGTGGCACCTCGCCATGATCGGGAGCGACAATATCTTCATGCGGCGGATCATGGGATGCGAGGGCTTGGTCAGTTGGGACAAGGCGTGGACGAGGGTCGTGCCGAACGTCGCCCAGTCGTACGATGCCAGCCCGGACGCGAGGACATTCACCTTCAAGTTGCGCCCGGGCCTGAAATGGTCCGATGGCCAGCCGTTCACGGCGGACGATATCCTGTTCTGGTACGAGGCGATCTACTCGAAAAAGGAACTCCAGTATCTGGTGGATCCATGGATCAGCGAAAGCAGGTGCAAGCTATCGGTGGAGAAGCTGGACGACTACACGGTCGTCTTTCGCTTTGATAAGCCCTCGGGACTCTTTCTCCAGCGGCTCACCGGCATGCAGGGCATCTTTCTGACAAGCTTTCCGAGGCATCATCTCGCTCGGTTTCACGAGGACTACAATCCCGACGTCGACAAGCTCGTGGCCGAGGAGGGCGTCAAGGACTGGGTCGAGCTATTCAGGAAGAAGACAAGGCTGGACTTGTTTGGAGATCTATTCAGCACGGTCCCAGGTTTCCCCGTGCTGAACGCGTGGATACTGGAGCGCGGCTCGTTCGATGCCGAAGGTCGGCCCGCCCCGATCGTGAAGGCGGTTCGCAATCCCTACTACTGGAAGATCGACACGGAGTATAACCAGCTGCCCTACATCGATCGGCTTGAGATCAAGGTGCTGAAGGAGCCCGCCGATTTCCTGCCCCTCATCCAGGCGGGCGGGATTGATATGCAGGACCGCAACATCCCGGCGGCGGCCGCGTTGCCGGAGAATCGGAAGCTCGGCGCCTATGGGCTCTACAAGCTGGTTTCGAGTTTCTCGAACTACATGGCGATCTCGTTCAACCAGACCCATTCCGATCCGGTCAAGCGTGAGATCTTTCGGAACAAGGACTTCCGCATCGGCCTGTCCTACGCCATCAACCGTCCCGCGATCATTCGAGCCGCCGGGCTCGACGCCAAGCCGGCCCAGGTGGCCCCGTTGCCGGGGACGCCTTTCTACAACGAGCGCATGGAGACCCAATACCTGGACTACGACCCCGATCTGGCCAACCAGTACCTGGATCGCGCCGGATATGGTCAACGCGACGTGGACGGGTTTCGTCTCGGTCCCGATGGGCAGAGCATCCGCTTCACGCTTCTGGTTCCGACGCCCATCTATAGTGGCGATTTCGATGTCCACCTGCCGATGATCCAGGCCGACTGGAAGGCGGTCGGCATCGATATGTCGATTGAAACGCTTCCTCAGAGTGCGATTAAGAAGCGTTGGAAACGCGGCGAGTACGACGTGACCGCGTTCACGGGCGCGGGAGGATACGATGCCGTGCTGGCGCCCCGTCACTACGCGCCGGTCGAGAGCGTCTACTCGCAGCAGGGGGTGCGTTGGTTCGAGTGGTATGACGATCCCGACTCCCCGCAGGCGGAGGAGCCGCCGGCTATGGTGAAGAAAAGCATCGAGCTCTATCGGCAAATTCGCCGAACCGCCGATCCGGCGTTGCAGAACAAGTTGATGCAGCAGATCGTTGCGATTGCCGCGGACCTCTTTCAAGTAGTAGGAATACATCGAGTGCCGGTGAGCTACGGGATCGTGAAGCCCGATTTCCACAACGTTCCCTCGCTCATGTTTTCATCCGCGAACTATCCCCAGCCGGCTCCGACCAATCCATGCCAGTATTTCATCCAGTCGCCGAAGGCAACGCCGGCCGGAGACGGAGCGCGGTAAGCATGCGCCGAAATTCCTTCATTCACTCGTTGGCCTGCAAGATCGGGGTAATGGTTATCCTTACCGAGATCGTCGTTTCGGTTCTCACCGGGATATTCTATATCCATGATTTCAATACTGAAATCGATCATCGGATCGCCGACAATGTCCTGCGCCCGGCCCTGCTGATGAATGGGGGATCGCTGAATCTGAATGCGGTCACCGACGAAAGGCAAATGCGTGAACTCGTGGGCGAGGAGCTGATCAGCGCCTATGTCATCGGGATCAACGGGAATGTCTTCTATTCCTTTCACAAGGCGTTCGTGGGGCGGTCGGCAGATAGCTTGCCTCAGTTCGACGAGAATTTCTTGAATCCGGAACGGACTGAACCGGTGGTGTGGCAGGATGAGGACCAGGAATCTGTCTTCGCCTTGGCTCCCCTGTATGGAGTGGATGGCAAGAGCGTGCGCTTCTTTGTCTTCATTGAGGCCTCTATGGAGGCGGCGGCGAAGCAGAAAGCATACGTTGCGCGGTTGTTCGTCGGGGGTTCGCTGGCGATCGTGGCGCTGACTTCGATCATCCTCCTCGTGATGTTCCGCCGCTCGATCATCAGGCCATTGCAGGAGGTCTTGAAGGCGTTGCAGCGTGTGGAGGCGGGCGACTTGAGCGTGCAGCTGGCGCGTACCGCCTCGCGCGACGAAATAGGGGACCTAGGGCGCGCCTTCGATCGCATGGAGACTGAGCTGCGGCTGACCTTGGAGAAGTTGCGGCGGGAGAGCGATCTTGTCGCCCGTGTTATGGAAAGCAGCCCAGTGGGCATCATTGTGGTGAATCGCGAGGGGCGCGTCACCTTCGCCAACGCGCGTGTCGAGCAGGTTTTGGAGGCGCCTCAGGACTTGATCGTCGGCCGCTCCTACAATGATCCCGAGTGGCATACGACGGACTATAAGGGGCGTCCCGTTCCCGATGATCAGCGGCCTTTTCAGCAAGTGATGCGGAAAGGGGGACCAGTCTATGACGTCCGTCAAGCCATCGAGATCCCTGACGGGCGCCGCGTGCTTCTCTCGATCAACGGCGTGCCGCTCCTCGACGAGGAGCGGGAGATAGAAGGCATCGTCTTCACTATCGAGGACATGACCGAGCGTGTCCGCGCGGAAACCGAAATTCGGCATTTCAATCAGCAGCTGGAGCAGCACGTAGCCGTCCGCACGGCTCAGCTTGAGTCGGCAAACAAGGAACTCGAGTCCTTCGCCTACTCGGTCTCGCACGACCTGCGCGCCCCGCTGCGGCATATCGATGGCTACGCTGGCATGCTAGTCTCGATCTGCAGGGATGACTTGAGCGAGAAAGGTCGGAAATATCTGGATACGATAGTCCGCTCCTCGCAGAAGATGGGTAGATTGATCGACGATCTTCTACATTTCTCTCGAACCGGTCGGGCTGAGATGAGACAGGAAAAGGTGGACATGAATCAGGTTCTGCAGGAGGTCCTGGAGGAATTTGAAGGCGATACTAGGGGGCGTTCGATCGAATGGATCGTCGGAGATCTGCCGCTTGTCGTTGCGGATCGTTCCCTCGTCCGGCAGATCTGGGCCAACCTTCTGGAGAATGCCATAAAGTACACGCGGTTACGGGAGACGGCTCGGATCGAGGTTCGCGCTTGGGAGGACGAGGGCGAGACCGTCTTCGCGGTCGAGGACAACGGGGTGGGCTTCGACATGCGGTATGTCGACAAGCTTTTCGGCGTGTTTCAGCGACTGCACTCCGAGGACGAGTTCGAGGGGACCGGGATCGGGCTAGCCACCGTTCACCGCATCGTCGCCCGCCACGGTGGTCGGATCTGGGCGGAAGGCCGCCTGAATCGGGGCTCGACCTTCTGTTTCGCGTTACCGAAAGCGTTGGAAGAAGAAGTCGCTCTCGAAGGACGCAGCGAAGCAGAGGGTTAGGCGATTAGAGTTTATTCCCTTTGGGGGCTAATACCCCGCCTTGCTTCGGGGACCGTTGTTTTAGACGCATTTTTCTTTAAGTTAGTTGCGTAAGGTGGGTCGGCTACACTCCGAAGACGACTTTCTGGAAGGCCAACACGCAGAGCGTCTTCGGTACCGAGGCTTGCCGACATAGCGAAGCGCTCACAGCCGAGCCACCCTCCTTTACTGTTTCTTACCGCTTTGATGCACGCCTATCGAAACGAATACTGCTCTAGCCTGCATTATTCATGAGACTTCTACTACGCGCCCACGAATCCCGCGCGGAAGTGGCCTTGCCTTGGTTCGCGACCGAAGCGGGGTTTCAACCCAGCCTCTCCTGCGAACCGGCGTCAAACCCGCTTCCGCACTGGGCTCGCGGACTCTCGCTACGAATTTCAGGAATAATGCAGGCTAAGGCGTGTCTTCAAATCAGCTCTTTGCTGGTTCGAGTGTTGGATGCATTTCGCTTTGTGTTTCTTCGTGTACTTCGTGGGCAGATACTTTCACGACCGATTCCAGCAGCGTAGGGCGCCGCCTCGAGCGTCGCGATTCTGCGTTCTGCGAGTGGGTTTTAAATGGCGTGAAAACCATAACGATGATGTTAGCTCAAGTGGTAAGAGCACATGACTGCTAATCATGTTGTCGCCGGTTCGACTCCGGCATATCCAAAAAACGGAAAGGTGTAAACCTCGGGTTCGATTCCCCGCTTGGCGGCGCGATAGCCGTCTCCAGAGAAAGAGCCCCTTGGGGAGTTTCGGGTTTTCTGGTCTTTTGCGTCGGGTCGCCTTGCGGCGATGCGGCAGCGGAAGCAGCTGGACCGCCTGGAATCGCTGGATACCGCTGCGATGCGGCTTGAGCTACGGAGGGAGCGGAATGGAAGGCCGCGGCATTGCCGCTTGGATCGACTGTCTCGTTTCGTCGCGCAGCGCATGCCCTGTCGCTGCTCAAAGCGAGTCCCGCGGAAACGCTGTGGCCGGAACGCTCGTCGCTGCCTAGGGGGCTCACAATTTCTTTTTAGGTTTCCGCGCTGCGGAACGCCAATCCCCATGTTATTTAACCCGGTGGCTTCGGCTGCCATAAACTAGAAAGGAGCGACCTATGTTGCTACCCATAAGAAAGACCATCAAGTATGATGAAATCGGTCTCGTCTTCCGAAACGGACGCTTCGTCAAGTACGCCGGCGAAGGAAAGCATTGGTTCTTCGACTTCCAAAACGCGTTGAAGGTTGAGGTTCTTAGCCAGAAGGATCCTTGGATTCGTTCCTCGGAGCTGCAGCAACTGAGCAAGGCGGCTTCGCTGGCCGACAAGGCTGTGTTCGTTGACCTGAAGGACAACGAACGTGCCCTCGTTTGGGTGGACGGCCGTCTCGATACGGTGCTGGGGCCCGGTCTATACGGACTTTGGAACCAACTGCGAAAGGTCGAGATCGATCGATACGATGCGAACGAGCTGCAGTTCGTCCGCAAGGATATGTTGACCGTGCTGAAGAATCCTGCCGCCGCGCGGTTTCTGGACGTGACTGAGATTGCGGAAGGTAAGGTGGGGGCCCTCTTCGTGGATGGCACCTACCAGAAGACGCTTGCCGCCGGTAAGCATGTTTTCTGGAAGGACGTGGCCAAGGTGAAGGTCCAGCTCGTCGAGAAGCGAGAACAGGTGATGGACGTATCCGGCCAGGATATCATGACTCAAGATAAGGTAACGCTGCGTCTCAACGCGGTGCTTGCGTATCGGGTCGTGGACGAGCGGAAGTTCGTCGAGTCCTCTCAGGATTCCGGCCAAGCCTTGTACCGCGAAACCCAGTTGGCGCTTCGTACGGAAGTTGGTACTCGAAACCTCGATACACTGCTTTCCGGGAAGGAAGACCTTGCTCGAAATGCGAAGCAATACGTGGCTAGTGTCGCGAATAGCTTCGGTGTAGAGGTGGTGAGCCTTGGCGTGAGGGACGTCATCTTGCCTGGCGAGATGAAGACCTTGCTCAACCAAGTGATCGAGGCTCAAAAGGCTTCGGAAGCGAACGGCATCAAGCGTCGCGAAGAAACGGCGGCGATGCGTTCGCAGCTGAACACCGCGAAGCTGATGGAGAGCAACCCTGTTCTCATGAAGCTACGCGAGCTGGAAGTGCTCGAAACGGTTTCCAAGACCTCAAACCTACAGGTCGTCCTTGGCGATCGTAGCTTGAGCGAGTCCTTGGCAAAGCTGATCTAGCGGTCGCCTCTCCGGAAAGGAGAGGCGGCTTTTCAT
>JBNKSG010000084.1:0-14054 GCA_050297195.1 Opitutaceae bacterium
CGATTCCCAATGCCAATATCGCGTGACAAGCACGCTCCCACCTCCTCGAACTCATCCCAACCCATGCAGCCCAACCGCCAGCCGCTCTTCCTCGAGCTCCCCGCGCCCCTCAAGCAGGCGCTGCTCGCCCTCGAATCCGCGGGCGGGACCTGCCGCATCGTGGGTGGCTCCGTGCGGGACGCCCTGCTCGGAATCCAGCCGAAGGACTTCGACGTCGAGGTTTACGGTCTCAGCCTCGAAACCATCGCTAGCTCTCTCGCCAAGCTGGGCCGCACCGACCTGGTCGGCAAAGCCTTCGCCGTGGTCAAGCTCTGGGCCCATGGCGAGGAATACGACTTCGCCATCCCGCGCCGCGAATCCAAGAGCGGCACCGGCCATCGCGGTTTCGTCATCGAAGCCGACGCCCATCTCAGCGAAGAAGAAGCCCTCAAGCGTCGCGACTTCACCATCAACGCCCTCCTCTACGATCACGCCAGCTGCGAGGTGATCGACTACTTCGGCGGCCTCGCGGACCTCGAGTCCCGCACCCTTCGCCACGTCAGTCCCGCCTTCAAGGAAGACCCACTCCGCGTCCTGCGCGGCATGCAGTTCGCCGGCCGCTTCGAGATGGAGCTCGCCGACGAGACCGCTAGCCTCTGCCGAGAAATCGGACACGAGTTCTGGACCCTTGCCAAAGAACGCGTCTGGACGGAATGGGAAAAATGGGCCCGCCGCTCCCGCTCGCTCTCCCACGGGATGCGCGCCTTGGAGAAGAGCGGCTGGATCCGCTACTTTCCCCAGCTCAACGCCCTGCGCGAGCTCCCACAGGATCCCGAATGGCACCCCGAAGGCGATGCCTGGACCCACACCCTTTGCTGCCTCGACGCCCTGCAACGCGAGACCGACTGGCTCAGCCTCCCCGAAAACGAACGCGGCGTGCTCGCCTTCGGCACCCTTTGCCACGACCTCGGAAAAGCCCGTTGCACGCGCTGGGCTCTCAAACGCGGAGCCAAGCATTGGATCAGCCCCGGCCACGATGCGCAAAGCGTCTGGCTCGCCGAAGAATTCTTCAATGCCATGCGCGCTCCGCACGAAATCCGCGACAAGGTCATGGGGCTCGTCGGAAACCACCACTTTTTGAATACAGTTCCCCAAGGCGGACACAGTGACGCCTCCCTGCGACGCCTCGCCAAACGGCTCACTCCCGCGACGACACACGAGCTCGTCTACGTCATGATCGCCGACCACCGTGGACGCCCACCCCTCATTTCCGAAGCTCAAGACAAACGCATCGCCCACTTCAAGGAACGTATCCAAGAACTGGATCTGGAGAAGCAAGCCCCCGCTCCATTGTTGCTTGGACGCCACCTCATCGAACGCGGCCTCAAACCCAGCCCTGAGTTTAAGGTCATCCTCGACAAAGCCTACGAGGCCCAACTCGATGGAGCCTTCAGCGACACGCAAACCGCCCTAAAATGGCTCGAAGCCAATTGGGACGCAATCAACTCGTAGCGCTGAGCTTTCCTGTCTCGGCGAAGCTTCAGCGAAGACGGAAGCCAGCGTCCGCTCTGCAAGATCCACCTTCCACCTGATCCCCCCAGAGCGAGCAGGAATCCCCCGCACCCCTTCAAGCCACCGTCACCCGCCGGCCCAAACGCGGAAAAATCCCCAGCGTAAACGCCGTACCGCAAAGCGTCACCAGCATTCCCGCCACGATACGCGGCGTGAGCGTTTCACCGAGAAACAACGCGCCCCAGAGAATCGCGAAGCCCGGCACCATGAAGGTCACGGTCGAGGCATTGGTCGCTCCCGCGCGGGCAATCACGTCAAAGAAAATCACGTAAGCGAAGGCCGTGCAAAAGACCCCAAGCGCAAGCCCGCACCCCCACTCCAACAAGCTTGGATTCGCCTCCGGCCAAAGGGCCAACCCCAGCGGCAGCAACGCCAACGATCCGCTCACCATGCTGCCTGCCGACGTCACCAGCGCCGGCACATCGGTCAAGAAACGTCGCGAGTAGTGCACTGAAATCCCATACGACAAGGTCGCCAGCAAGCCCGCCGCGATCGCCCAACCCGCCCCTCCGGACGTAAAACTCAACTTTCCCCAAACCAGTATCAACACTCCCAATACACCGATAAATAGCCCCAGCACCTGTATCCGCTTGAGCGGGATTTTCAGCCACACCGCTCCCACCGTAGCGGCAAAGAGCGGAGTGGTCGCATTGATCAAAGAGGTAAAGCCCGCCTCCAAACTCAGGGTAGCGAAGGCGACGAGGCAAAAGGGGGTCGCCGTACTGAGAAGGCCAATCACCGCGAGGTGCTTCGCATACTTTCTCAATCCCGACCGCACCTGCGGCCGCAAGAAGAATGGCAGGAAGCAAAGCAAGGCCGTGGCCAACCGCACCAACATGAGCGGGATCGGACCAAAGGCCGGCGCCGCCACTCTCATGAAGAGAAAGGACGCGCCCCAGACCGCCGACAAGCCAAACAGCCTAGCAAGATCAGCCGTCAACATGATTCATTTCCCTCATTCCGTTTTCCCAAGCAATAATCGCGCGTTTTCGCTCCCTACCCCAGCGATAGTTTCCAATCACTCCTGTCTCCCGGATCACGCGGTGGCAAGGAATCAAAAACGCCAACTCGTTGCGCCCCACCGCCGTACCCACAGCTCGGCTCGCTTGAGGTCGGCCGATAGCGTCCGCCACTTGCCCGTAACTGGTCAAGGTCCCAGCGGGGATCTGTATCAAGGCCTGCCATACACGTACCTGAAACTCCGTTCCGCGCACCAGCGCCTTCAACGGCGCTCCCACGCTCGCGTCTTTCGAGAACACGACTTCGCCCACCGCCGCCACTCTCCGATCATCCCTTACCACTTTCGCCCCGAACCAATCGTTTTCTATTTTATATATTGTAGCGCCCTCCGTCCCAGCATCCACGAACGACAGATGGCAAATGCCACGCGGACTCTCAGCAATGCAAGCCCGCCCAAACGGCATATCCACAAAACCCACGACGATTTCCCAGCCCGCCCCACCCGACTTGATCTCACCCGGAGTCGCCCCTTCAAGCTTCACGCAAAGATCATGCAAACGCCCGGGACCCGACAAGCCCACCTCCAGCGAAGTGTGCAAAACGCTCCGGCCTTCCCGCAAAAGCTCTCTCGCTTTAGCGGCCGTCAGGCATTGCAGGAAATCCTTCGGCGTGATGGAGGCCCAATTCGAAAAGAGCCGATGCAGGTGGTGCGGGCTCAGTCCCATGAAGTCCGCCAACTCCTGCAAGCTCGGCTGCTCCCCTTGCTTTTGGTCAAGGTAGCGGATCAGCTTGGCGATACGTTCGTAGTCGGACATCAGACAGACCCTAGCGCTCTCCAAAGCAATCGCCCACCCGATTCTTGCGGCAAATTCAGCTACCGCAGAAGCGGGAGCGCGCATGTCACGCGATCCCCCTCACTCATCTCAACGACCAACAAGCGCATTCTTTGTAACCCGCACCCCCTTCCTCGGGAACCAAAGCCTACATAAACTCGACAAATCCATTCTCCTCGCGTGAAAAGGCTGGGTCCCTCTCCACGGCCAACGCATCGATGACTACCACCTCGAACTCTTCCCTCAACCACACCCAACGCAGCTCCAGCCCCCTGCCTACTCTCGTCATCGGGCTCGTCATGTTCATCATGGGCGGCTGCGGCATGGCCTACGAGTACACCCTCAGCAAGCTGGCCTCCGATATCTTGGGCAACAGCGTCCAGCAATGGGCCATCGTCATCGCCGTCATGCTCTTCTGCATGGGGCTCGGCGCCGAAATCCAACGCTACATCTCCGACCAGAAGGTGGTCGACGTGCTCGCCTGCAGCCAAATCGGCTTAGCGGTGCTCGGCGGCTTCGGCCCGCTGGCCATGCTGCACATTTTCAGCGCCTTCCCCGCCCACTTCATCCTCACCCAATACGCCCTCGTCAGCGCCATCGGGATCCTAATCGGCTTCGAGATTCCCTTGCTCACCCGCATCAACGAACAGTTCTCCGACGACGTTCGTACCAACCTCGCCCGCATCCTCAAGATGGACTACATCGGGGCCCTCATCGGCGCCCTCGTCTGGGTCTTCCTGCTCTTCCGCTACTTCTCCATGGTGCAAACCAGCCTCCTGCTGGCCCTCACCACCCTCGCCTCGACCGTGCTCTTTATCGGCACCTTCCGAAAACGCTCCCGCAACAGCGGTTTCGTTTTTGCCGCGGCGAACATCGTGATCGTACTGGTCGGCCTCGGCTTCTTCTTCGAACGCGAATGGACCGAATCCGCGGAGCAACGCCTCTATCGCGACCGAATCATTTTTTCGGAGACGAGCAAGTACCAGCATGTCGTTCTCACCGAAAGCCGCGACGGCTCCGTATCCTGCTACATCAACGGCCACCTGCAGTTCGACGGGCACGACGAGCACATCTACCACGAAATGCTGGTGCACCCGGCCATGAGCATCGCTCCCCGCCACGACCGCGTGCTTATCCTCGGAGGCGGCGACGGACTCGCCCTGCGCGAAGTCCTCAAATACGACGATGTCGAAAGCGTCACCCTCGTTGACCTCGACCCCGTGATGACCGAGCTGGCCATGAAGAACGAGCACTTCACGCAACTCAACAAAGGCAGCCTGAGCGACGCCCGCGTCACATCCGTGGAAAACCTCGCCATCGAACCCACCGCCGACCACCTGAAATTCGAGATTTCCGGTCGCGGCCCCCTCGGGCAGCACGTCGATCAAACCCTTCCTTTGGTCACGGTGCTCAACCTCGACGCCGCCGCCTTCCTGGCCCAAGCCCCTGGACGCTACGATGTGGTCATCATCGACTTCCCCGACCCCAATTCCGTGGAGCTCGCCAAGCTCTACAGCCAGCACTTCTATGGCTTCCTGCGCAACAAGCTCAGCGCCGACGGCATATTCGTGCAGCAGTCCACTTCCCCCTATCACGCCAAGGAAGCCTTTCTCTGTATCGGACGAACGATTACGTCCGCTGGCTTGGCCACGATCCCCTACCACGAAAACGTTCCTTCCTTCGGCGAATGGGGCTGGTGGATCGGCGGAAGCAATACGCTCTACAGCGAAAGCCGGCTACGCGAGTCCCTCGCAAAGATACCCGACTTGACTGCAGAGACTCGCTATCTTACACCCGAGATCGTCCGAGCGTCGCTACAGTTCGGAAAATCCCAACTCGATACCAACCAAACGGAGATCAGCACGATCACTCACCCGCGCATCTATAATTACTACCTAGAAGCTTGGAAAAACACCCGCGGCATCCTCTGAAGGCTCCTGCCTCCCTGCCGCCTCACGGCCACCCTAACCTCTCTCTCTTCCTATGAATTCACTGTTACAGCTCGGAGTCGGAGCCTTCATCCTGCTCGTTCTCTTTTCCTCGTTTAGAAGCTGCTCGTCCTCTTCCCGCTACGGCGACACCTACAACGTGTCCGTGCAACAGATCGCCGGGGCGGACGCCGCCAGCGGACTCGACCTCCAAGCGGTAGGGGCCCTCGTCAAGCAGGCCAAGACCGGCGAGGAATTCGAGCGTCTGCTCAACACCCCGAGCGTCGGCGTCAACAACCTCGACTTGGACGAGGACGGCGCCGTCGACTACATCAAGGTCACCGAGTACGGCTCCGGAAACGTTAAGGGCTTCTCCCTCACGGTCGATCTCGCGCCGGGCGAGACCCAGGAAGTCGCCACCATCGAGATCGAGAAGACCTCCGACGGCCGCGCCAACGTGCAGACCTACGGCAACCGCCACATCTACGGCGCCAACCACTACTACCACAGCAGCTTCGGCATCACCGACTTCATCCTGCTCAGCTGGCTCTTCAACAGCAACCGCCCCTACTACAGCTCGCCTTGGGGCTACAACTCCTACCCGAGCTACTACGGCCGCTACCGGCCCAGCAGCTACGACAGCTACCGCCAGCGCACCCGCAACGTCACCAGCAGCTCAACGTGGAGCTCCTCCAAAACGTCCACCATCAGCTCCACCACAACCTCGCCCAACGCCGGCAAGACGGCCACCAATATCAAAGCTCCCCTCAAGAGCCCGACCACTTCGCAAAAAAGCTTCCAGGCGCGCAACCCGTCCAAAACCGTTCGCAGCGGCGGTTTCGGCCGCACCAGCAGCTCCTCGCCCTCTCTAAGAAAAACCACCACTTCGAGCTACCGCGGCGGAGGCAAGTAGAACCCCTTTCTGAAATAGAAAAATGGATACCAGCACACTCAGCGAATTTTTCGGGACCGAAGACGCTCTCTCCCTCCTCGACCCGGCCTCCATGGTCTTTCTCGCCCTCTCCATTCTCATCCTCTGGATCGGGAAGATGGTGAACGACTTCTGCACCCCTTATAAACTCGGGTACGAGCTCACCACCAAGGACAACAAGGCGATCGCCGTATCCTTTTCTGGATACATGCTCGCCATCAGCATCATTCTCTGGGGCGTGCTCCGACAGGACATTCCCGTCGAGGACCTGGAAAACATAGAACCGGGCAGACAGCTTTTCCTCCGCGACCTCGGAGGCACTTTGCTCTGGTCCCTTTTCGGAATCCTGCTCCTGCAAGTGGCACGCGTGATCAACGACAAGCTCCTGCTGCGTCGCTTCTGCAACGTCAAGGAACTGGTCGAAGACCAAAACATCGGCACCGGAGCCGTACAAGCAGGCGCTTACATCGGCTCCGCTTTCATGATCCAAGCCGCCACCTACGGCGAAACCTCCGGCAGCCTCGTCCAAGACATCCTCGTCACCCTCGCCTACTTCATCGTCTCCCAGCTCGCTTTCATTCTCTTCGCCATCGTCTACCAGAAGCTCAGCGCCTACGACCTGCACGACGAAATCGAACGCGACAACGCTGCCGCTGGCCTCGGATTCGGCATCACCCTCGCCGCCGTAGGCATCATTCTCTCCAGCTACATCGTATCCAGCAGTTCCATACTGGGACTCGCCCTGTGGTTTATCATCTGCGTCTTCCTCCTCTCGGTTTGCCGCTTCGCCATCGACCGCACCATCCTTCCTGGTTCCCCGCTCGACGACGAAATCTCCAAGGACCGCAATTGGGGCGCCGCACTCATCGAAGGCGCCGCAGCCATCGGATTAGCCCTCATCCTGAGCACCCTCTTCCATTCCTAGCCCAGTAGGGCTGTCGCTTGCGACACGCCGCAATTCCCAAATCTTCGCTCTTGCAACGCGGCATGGCGCAAGCGCCAGCCCTACAACACAACAAATGCCATCAGCACCCAACTACACCGTTAGCGAGCAGCAGAAAGAGCAGTTCGCCGGCATCTACTTGCTGGAGTACATGATCAACGCTCCCAAAGTCTTCCAGCTCATGCTCGAAGACGGGGAGGAAGACCTCGAGTCCATCCTCGAGTGGCTGCTGGTACGCGACCTCATCGAAATCAAGGACCAGGAACGCTACGCCCCCACTCAAAAAGGCCGCAAGGCGCTCGAGAAATTCATGGCCCGCTACTCGGACTTTCTCAGCTTCTTCGACGTCTTTTGCGCCGTCGACCTGGGCGCCGGAGAGTTCGCCTTCGCCAGCTACTACGAGTTCAACCATCCCGCCCAATGGAAGTCCTTCCTCGCCGACGATCGCTGGGAAGACCTGCGTATCGCCGTCGCCGCCTACAAGGGCATCGACCCGGTTGAGATCGTTTTCATGAGCTTCCTCAACGAAGGCCGGTTCGGCCGCAGCGAAACCGGCTGGGAGTTCGACCTCCTGCTCGGCTCCGTATGGGACGAAATCCTAAACATCTGCAACACCGCCCTGCACGCCGAGCAACTCGGCTACGAAGACGAGCAAGGCGCGGTCCCCGGGGAAGCCGTCCTGCAGGACGTCATTGCCCAAGGCCTCAACCTTATCGAGCAACTGCACCAGCACGGCCGCCCCTACTCCGATCAGATCGCCCACGCCGTCACCGACGGCCCCAACGCCGCGACCGTAGAAGCCGTCGAACTCCTCAAGAAACGCTCCAACGACTTCGACAATTCACCCACTCCCCCGAAACGCTGGGAAGACGACTGGGAGCTGTAGCGAGAGGAGCCCATACGATTTTCGATATTAAATAGATGAGCCCCACGGTCTTTCGCTATCGCAACTACCGATTCTTCTTTTTCTCCCGAGAAGAGAGCCGCATGCACATTCACGTCTACAGCCCGGACGGCGAAGCGAAGGTATGGATCGAGCCCGAAATCGAATTAGCTCTCAGCAAAGGGCTTAAAGATTCAGAGTTGAAGGAAATCCAAGAGGTGATAAAAGCGAAACAAGATGAAATTCGAGACCACTGGAAGCAACACTTTGGAGGTGGAAGTCAGTAATGTCTCTCCACACGGCATCTGGTTGCTCGCTCGCAACAAGGAGTATTTTTTGCCCTACGAGGATTACCCTTGGTTTCGCGAGGCTCCAATCCGCAAGATTTTCGACGTCGAACTCCTCCATGGACACCATCTCCACTGGTCGGCTCTCGACATCGACATCGAGCTCGAAACGCTGGCGAGCCCGACTTCCTACCCGCTTATCTACAAGTAGGGTGGCTCAAGTATGGGAACGGAACACCGGTAGCCGCTTTCATTCAGGGGCTCTGTCCAAGCAAGCTATACCCGTCTGCCATCTGCGGTAACCCCTCCATGATTCTCCAGATCCTCAGAAGATTCATTTCCCGTCGCAGCAACACCAGCATCCGGCTGTGGAGGATCGTGTGCGTCGCAGCAGGGCTGAACCTGCTCTTCGGGGTCGGTTTCTACTTTGCGGAACGCAACTACCAAGAAGGCCTCACCCTTATCGATTCCATCTGGTGGGCCATGGTCACCATGACCACCGTCGGCTACGGAGACTACTTTCCCCAAACCTTCGCCGGACGTTTCCTCATCGCGTATCCTTGCTTCATGGTCGGCATCGGCCTGCTCGGATATTTGCTCGCATCTGTAACCGAAACCGTACTCCAGCGGGTATCACTCAAGCGGAAAGGCGCCATGAAACTATCGCAAAAGAACCACATCATCATCTGCAACTACCCAAGCCTCGACAAGGTCACGCAAATCCTCGACGAGCTGCAGGCAAACGCCAACTACGCGCACAAGAAAGTGGCCCTCGTCTCCAACCAGCTCGACGAGCTTCCCTCCTCCCTCGCCAAGCGCGGCGTGCTCTTCGTCAAAGGCCTGCCCACTTCCGAAGATACCCTCTATCAAGCCAACGTGACCGAGTGCGAAGGCGTATTCGTGCTCGCCGAAACCACCGGCGATCCCTCTTCCGACGCGCAAACCTACGCCATCGGCTCCATCATCGAACTCATCGAGCAAGAGAGCAACACCCCCATCAAAACCGTGGTCGAGCTCGTCAGCTCGAGCAACCTGCGTATGATGGAGCGAGCCCAAACCGACGGCATCATCCTCGCCGACGGCGTCAACGAACGCATGATCGTTCAGGAGTTCTTCTATCCCGGCATCCACAAGACCATCGACCAGCTCATCACCTCCCGCGAAGGCAGCCAGTTCTACATCCACCAAACCACCCTCTCAGGCCAGCGCTTCGTCGACGCGCAAATCGCCACCTTGCAGCATCCCGTGGACATGCAGCTGGTCGGCATCATCAAAGGCGAACGCCACATACTCAATCCTCCCAAACACACCCTTATCGAAAGCGGAGACCGCCTCATCATCCTGGCCAACCAGGCCGAAGATTTCCTCTCCGTCGAAAAAGACATCCTGCAAAAACAATCCGCCTAAGCCCTGAATCGATCTCCAAAAAAGTCTCATCTCCAAATCCCGTAGATAACTGCGGCACGCCGCATTCCCTACTCTAAGCCGTCGTCAAACGGCTCCCGCGCACGGCCATCAGCACCGCGCTTCACTAAACCAAAAATTGGCGTTCACCGCGTAAAAAAAAAGTCCAACCCACCCCCCCGAAGGCATTTTCGCGTTCATTCGCGGCCTTTCGCGGTTAAAAAAACCAACAACCCAAAACCCAATCACCACTTTATGAATACTATCCATATCAAGATCGAAAAAGAGGAAGAGTTCTCGCGCTTCCTCATGCTCAACGGCTTCGATGTCGAAGAGCTTGGCAACAGCATCTACCGTGTCTCCCGGCACGATGAACTTCCCGTCTTCCTCAAAGTCGGCGAGGAAGCCATCTACTTCGAGGTCGACCTCGGAAACGTACACGCCTTCGGCGACAGTTCCCTCCACTTCAAGCTGCTCGACCTCAATACCGAGATCCTACCCGTCAGCTTCGGAATCAATAATTCCAACCCGGAAGACCCGCGCCTCGTGCTCGTGGAAAGCCGCGAAACCGGCAGCCTCAACGACCACGAAATCCTCAGCGTATTCGACGCCTTGGAACTCGCGGTCGATCGGGCCGAAGCCCTCCTCACGCCCAGCGCCACGAACGCGTAACCTTAGCCCCTTTTCGAATAATGAGCATTTTCTCACGTATCTTCAAAGTCGGCCAAGCCGCAGCCAACAAAGCCATCGACAAGATGGAAAAGCCCGAGCTCATGCTTGAGCAAGCGATCCGCGACAAGGACAAGCAGATCATGGAAGCCAAGAAGTCGGTGCAAAGCTGCATCGCCACCGAGCGCCAAACCAAAGCCCTCCTCGAAAAGGAAAAGGCAGAAAAGCTCTCTTGGGAACAGAAAGCCGAACTCGCCCTCAAAGCCGGCAAGGAAGACCTCGCCGTCCGCGCCCTGCAGCGCGCCACCGAGCACGAGCAAAAGCTCGGCACCCTCGAAACCCAATGGCAATCCCAACGGGCCGCCGTCGACGAGCTCAAGAAAGAGATCATCAAGATGGGCGACGAGCTCGCCGAGTTTAAGCGCAACAAGGATTTCATCATCGCCCAAAGCAAGGCCGCTCAGGTCAAGAAGGACATCTACGAAGCCAAGGCCCGCATCTCCTCCAACAACAAGGCCGACGACCTCATGGCTCGCATGAAGGCCAAGGCCGAGCGCCAATCCCACGAAGCCGACGCCGCCAAGGAGCTGGCCGAAGTTTCCGGCGGATCCGACGACGCATTGGAAAAAGAGTTCGAAAGCATGGGCGGCGGCGGAACTGCGTCACCCGCCGTCAACGACAAGCTCGCCGCCCTCAAGGCCAAGCTCGGCAACGCCTAGTGAATCACACCTCGCACGTAGCGCGGAGCTTTAGCCCGCGTCCTCAACCGAAACACGCGGACTAAAACCTCCGCGCTACGTCGCATGCATACACCTACCCAAACCGCCCTCGGCACCCACATCCTCCTCGAGCTTACCAACTGTCCCGCTCAGCTTTTGCTCGAACAGGATGCACTTGCGGCAACCCTCGTCGAAGCCGCCGACACGGCAGGCGCCACCGTCGTCAAACCGGTTTTCCACCAATTCAGCCCGCACGGCCTGTCCGGAGTGGTGGTGATCGCCGAAAGCCATATCGCAGTGCACACCTGGCCCGAGCATGGGTACGCCGCCATCGACATCTTCACCTGCGGCGACCCCGTAGTCGCTTCCCGGATACAGTCCGAAATCGAGCGACGCTTTGCTCCCGCTCGAGCGACTGCCCAAACCATTAACCGCGGGCCGAGCATTTAGAATCCCATAAATGGGAGCATGCTTGTCACGCGATTGAGCATTGTATTCGCGTGACAAGCACGCTCCCACATTGAATAGCGACACCTCATGCAGGATCCCCAATCAGCAGCCCGCCTCTGCCTCCAAGACTTCTCCGAGCTCAAGCAAACGCTCGTCAAACGGTACGGCTGCTCCGACTTCGAAATCGATTTCGAGCTCCGCTTCGCCCTCTTTATCACCGCTCTCATCGACGGCGATACAGTAGCAGCCGAACGCTCCTTCATCGAGGGGGCCATCCAGACCCTCGGCTGGTCTGAGATGTACGACAGTTTGCTTCGTTCCCGTATCGACAATCTCCCTACCTACGACCTCTCCCAACTTCGCATCGCCAGAGAACGGCCCGAACTCGGAACAAGCATCGCTACCGCCGCCTTCGCCCTCGGCCTAGCGGACGGGGCTCTCAGCTCAGACGAACAGGTCTTCCTCACCAACCTTTGCGATACCCTATTCGGCTCAAACTCCGATGCCGCCAGCAAGGCCGAAGCCCAAGCCCGCAAGCTCTTCGACCGCCCCGGCCCCGACCTCTTCGCCCCCCCCAAAAACCAGCTCACAAAACCCAGTACCCAAAACCCGGAACCCGAAAGCACCCTGGAGGACGAGCTCGCCAAACTCGACAAGTTGATCGGCTTGAAATCCGTCAAAGAGGAAATCCAAAAGCTGGCTCGGTTCCTGGAGATCCAAAAGCAACGCGAAGGCCACCAGCTCAAAACCGCCCCCCTTTCTCTCCACCTCGTCTTCTCCGGAAATCCCGGTACCGGCAAAACCACCGTTGCCCGCATCCTCGCCAAGATCTACCAAAAGCTAGGCGTTCTCAAGGGCGGTCACCTCATCGAAACCGACCGCATGGGCCTCGTGGGGCAGTATGTCGGCCACACCGCCAAGAAAACCTCAGAAGTCATCGACAGCGCCTTGGATGGAATCCTCTTCATCGACGAAGCCTATAGCCTGCTCAGCGGTGGCGAAAACGATTTCGGTGGTGAAGCCATCGATACACTTGTCAAACGCATGGAAGACGATCGAGATCGCCTCATCGTCATCGTGGCCGGCTATCCCGCGGACATGGAATCCTTTATCCAGACCAACCCCGGCCTGCGTTCCCGCTTCAGCAAGACCATCCATTTCGACGACTATTCCAGCAAGCAGCTCGAAAAGATCTTCACCATCTTCTGCAAGAAAAACCAGTACGAGCTCGCCGCTGACGCCACGCCAAAATTGCATCAAGTTTTTGAATACGAACTTCAAAAACCCAAGGTCGACTTCGGCAACGGCCGCTACGTGCGCAATCTCTTCGAACAAGTCATCCGCAACCAAGCCCTCCGCCTCAGCCAGCGCGAAGGCACCTTGGAAAAGAAGGACCTCATGCAAATCCTCGGTGACGATATTCTCTTGCCGGAAAACTAGGAGCTATGGCGGAGGAAGGGACAGCGTTGCCACGACAAGCCCATTCCCTCAGCACTTAAGGACCCAACAGATCGAACGGATAGCCGCTTATATTTCGCAAGGCACCGTAGACCACTAGTATCGCAAAACTTATCCATGGGGCCGCCCGATGCAGTCCAATCTTAGGAAAGCGAAGCATGAGGGCCAGAACGGGGATGCTCAGCACCAACAAAGGATTCCGAGCAAACGCAGAGGCGATATCCAAATGCAAAAGGTGATAGAGAGCCCGCGTCGAGCCACACCCGGGGCAATCCAAACCAGTCAACGAACGCGAAGGGCATTTGGGAAAGAACCCGACTTCTTCCGGATTGAAATTGAAAAGCAAAAAAATGCCCGTTCCAGCTACGAAAGCCAGAAGGGCATAGAGAGAGAAGCGAAGCATCGCGGAACTAGTAGCCGCCTTCTGCAACGCCGGCCGCAATACCGAGAGCCCCGAGGATGCCGTAGATGACGATCACTGCGACACCAGCGATCAACGCCCAGATGGAAAACTTCTTAGCCTTTTCGGAAGATTCGAGGGCACCTTCGATATCGCCTGCGGCGATCTTCGTGTTTACTTGCGCAGCGAAAACGATGGATACAATCCCAAGCGGAAGACAGCAAAAGAGAGTCACCAGAATGGATTGGACGAGGTAGTTGGGTATATTTTCAGCAGGAGGCTGCGGAGCAGTATCAGACATACGTTCTATTGATTGGAGGTTAACATACTTGGCACAAAGGTGGGTAACGCCTCTCCAAATCCATTGTATCCAGACCTATTATGCAACGAGATATTGAAATGCGTCCGACTCATGGGGATTGGGGCAACAAGCCAGCTCGGTTCTGATTCTTTCCTCCGCTCGCGAGCAAGCTCGCTCCTACCCAAGAAAAAACGCGTCCCTCTTTGGGACGCGTTTTGTGGAAAGTTATAACTCGGGTCAGGGAAGCTTAGAGCTTGCCTTCGATCATTTGCTCGAGCTTGACGATGTCCTTGGCGAAGTTGCGGATGCCTTCGGCGGTTTTTTCCACCGCCATGGC
>JBNKSG010000085.1:0-14039 GCA_050297195.1 Opitutaceae bacterium
AAGTGGAAACTGTATTTTTTCGCCCTGTTCAGTCTGTTGTCCCTCCCTGTTGTTTTGGCTCAGGAAGCCTTTGACGATGAGGCGTACGAGGAAAGTAGGGACGCTAAGGATCAACGTTTGGAAGCGGAGTTTCAGGACGCTCTTTCGCTGATTAACGAGGGCGGCCTCGGCAAGGGACTGAAGGAAATCAAGCGTCTGGCAGTGGCGGGGCATGCGCGCTCGCAGTACATGCTTGGGATGTTCTTTCGTTATGGGACGGGAGTAAGGAAGAGCGCTAAGCGTTCCGCCCAGTGGCTAAAGCTCGGCTCGGATCAGAGGTATCCTGCCGCGATGTTGGCGTATGCTGAGACGGTGCTTTCGGGCGATGGGGTTCGTCGGGATTACGAGCTCGCTCGTGAATTGCTGGAGCCTCTGGTTGCGAAGGATTGGAACTTTCCGGTGCCAATGGAGGATTTTGGGGTGATACGGTCGATACGTTCGCAGTCCTCTGCGATGTTGGGAGGCTTATTGGTGGAAGGGAAAGGAGGCTCGGAAGATTATGAGCGCGCGATCCTTCTTATGAAGCAGGCTTCCGATACGGGGTATTTTTATGCGAGTATGTTTCTTGCGCTCGAGTACGCGAAGGGGGATCGCTGCGAGCGTGACCTGAAGCTGGCGCGGACCTACTTCGACTTGGTGGAGCTGCAGGTGATGGATAGCGTTCGTCGAGAGCTTGAGAAGGTCATGATGGGGATTGTTGATCCGGTCGTGGAGGAAGAGATTCGAGAGGGGGCGGAAGAGATGGGGCAGCGCTTGGCGGAGGAGTTGATCGATAGTCAGCGAATCTTAGGGCAAGAGTTTTTGAAAGAGGCCTCGGATGACTATAATCCAGAGATTGCCGCGGCCCTTTTGAAGATGGCCTCGGATGGTGAGGATTCTATTGCCCAATCGATTCTCGGACAGTTGTACTGGAAGGGCTTGGGGGTCGAGCAAGACCAAGAGCTAGCGAAAGAGCTTTTTGCGAAGGCGGCAGAGGGGAATTCTACGGTTGGTCGTTATTGCAGCGCGATTTTGATTCTGTCGGAATCGAAGGATGCCGAGGAATTAAAAAAGGCCAAGGAGTCGCTTGAGGATGCTGCCCAAAATGGGCACTTCGCGGCGCAGCTCGCTTTGGATGGGGAAGAGGGTTTGTCGATTTTGTCGGAAGACGAGGACTTGGCTCTAGCTGAGGAGTGGGAAAAACGTGGTGATGCTCGTGCCCAATTTTCACTTACGAAACGAGCTGAACGCGGTTGGGGTCTCGAGCGGGAGAGCAAGCCGATGAAGCTGTATAAAGGGTATCTGGCCAGCGCGAAACAGGGGTATCACCGTGCCGAGCACGCGGTTGGGCGGGCATTCTTCGATGGGAAGGGACCTGCCCAGAATTACAAGAAGGCCCTTGGTTGGTTTGAGCGTGCTGCGGAGCAGGATAATGCGTTGTCGTATTTTAGGATTGGATACATGTATAGCAATGGGTTGGGGGTGCCTGTCGATTATGCGCTCGCGGCTGCTTATTATGAAAAAGCTGTAGAGAAGGGGGACGCTGCGGCGATGAATAATCTCGCGAATTTCTATTTTGAAGGAAAGGGAGTGGAAAAAAGCGAGGCGAAGGCTTTTGAATTGTATGAGATCGCTGCCGGAGAAGACGAGGTGGTGGCCTGTTATAACATAGGTAAGAAGTACCTTGTGGGCGATGGAGTGGAGCTCCGCGAGGAAGAGGGTGTGGAGTGGCTGGCGAAGTCAGGCGAAGGCGGATACTTGAGCGCGGTGCTTCGTTTGTGCGAGTACTACCAAGAAGGGCGGGCGTCTTCCGATTTTGTTGAACTCGCCTACTGGCGGGAGAAGGCTGCGGAAGCGGGTGATCGGAAGTCGATGAAGGAGACTGCTGTCTTCTACCAGAAGGGAGTTGGAGTGCCGGTCAGTAATTTGAAGGCGATGTATTGGATATCTGCGTACATAAATATGGGTCGCAGTAATAATGTGAGAATGCGTAACGAGCTTCTTCAGAGTGAAAAGCTTTCCGCCGTTCAAGGTTTCTTGCCCTTAGATTATGAAGCGATCCTAGTTTATGTGTCCTTGTTGAAGGAAGGGGATTGGGCAGGGCATGATCTAGAGGTGGCGTTGAAGACGGCTTCGCTTTTCGAGAAAACGGATTTGTTTGCGGGGCGTTTGTTGTTAGCGGAGCTCCACCTCGCAGAGGGAGTCAAGGGTGCCAAGCCGAAGCTCGGCCTTCGTCTCTATCGTAAGGTTTTTGAGGAAGCGGTGCAGGAAAAACGTTTCCTGAGGCATGCGGTTTCGGCTGCTTACAAATTGGCCAAAGAGTACGGAAGTGGGCGCCATGTCGAAAAGGACGCTGCGTTGTGCACGGAGTGGATGAAGCGGGCGGCAGATATTGGATATAGGAGAGCTCAGTTATTTTACGCGGACTTCTTGTGGGATGGGGTTGGGTGCGAGCAGAATAGAGATATGGCGATGACCTATTTCGTCCATTTGTCGGATTCTGGATACGACAAGGCGACGCTTCGTTTGGGGGAGCTTTTTGTGATCGGAGAGGTTGGAGAGGCCTATCGTTCTCTGCTCGAGGAGAGACTGACGATAATCATGGATAAAGGAAACGAGCGTGCTCGCTCGATCCTGAAGTCCATGGGCGTAGAGCTCGCCCCGGCGAAAGAGCCTGAGGACAAGGATGACTCGTCAGAGCAGTACTATCGTCCGACGGTTCTGGGTTAGGGCTTTTCCTGTTGGCTTTTAGTCGGCGAGGATTTTCTCGCCGTCGAAGACGGTTTTTCCGGCGACGAGGTTTTTTTTGACTTTGCCTTTGAGTTCGCGGCCGATCCAGGGGAGTTGCTGGATTTGCTGAAGAAGGCTTTGTCTTGGGGCGTCCAGGTTTCGTCGGGGGGCGCGCTTGCGGTGGCTTACGTTGTTTCATGCCTTTGCCCGAGCAGGGTCGGACGAAGGTGCATCGATTTAAAACCTAGATTCCGCAGTTGCTCGCGGCGATCGACTGCAGTCGTTTGCGCTATCCTATTTGTGTTCAACTGCGGAATCTAGAAAGTGGAACGATTGGCTTGGCGGTTGTCGTTCCTTGCTACCATTCGCTGGTGTTGAAAGTCGCCGTCTGGCGCTCTCGTTTGGAGCTGTCCATGAATGGCTCGAGACCTTCGATGGAGCTGGAGGGGTGGGCGGCTGGCGCTGGAGGATGCGTTTCGTTGGAGCTGGAGGTGTTGCCGACGAGCTGCTCTAGGCTTTCGACCGCATCCTTGAGGGCTCTTGCCTCGTTGGTCAGCTCCTCTGCGGTGGCGGCGCTTTCTTCTGCGTTGGCAGCATTGCCTTGGGTGACCTTGTCCATCTGGCTGACGGCAACGCCAACTTGGTTGATGCCTCGATTCTGTTCCTGAGAGGCCGAGGCGATCTGTTCGACTATCTGGTCCAGCTCGACGACGTTGTTTTGGATCTTGTCGAAACTTTCGGCGACGTTGGCGCTGAGTTGGGCGCCTTGGTGGCTCTTCTCCACGCTGTCCTCGATTTTTTCCGCAGTTTCCTGGGCGGCTTGGGCGCAGCGTAGGGCGAGGTTGCGCACTTCCTCGGCGACGACCGCGAATCCCGCGCCGGCCTCGCCGGCTCGGGCGGCTTCCACGGCGGCGTTGAGCGCTAGGATGTTTGTCTGGAAGGCGATTTCGTCGATGGTCTTTAGGATCTTGGTGACGTCTTCGCTGGCGTTCTTTATCGATTCCATGGCCGTGAGGAGCGACTTCATCTGCTGGGCTCCGTCGTCGGCCGATTTACGGGTCTCTCCGGCGGTCGCCTTGGCGATCTGCACGTCTTCGGCGTTTCGGCTGGTCATGCTGCCCATCTCTTCGAGAGAAGCGCTTGTTTCCTCTAGCGAGGCGGCTTGCTCGTTGGAGCCTACAGCGACGGATCGGCTTGAATTCGTGACTTGATCAGCGGATCCGCGAACTCGCGCGGCGGATTGCGAAAGGGTCTCCGAGATCTTGGAGAGTGGGGTGGTGATGCTCCGGGTTACGTGCCATGAGAAGGCAATGCCTAGGATGAGGGCAACTGCGATCCCTATGAACATGATCCGTACGGTGCGGGCCAGAATGCTCTGTGATTCGTCTGCGACTTGGATGGCTTTGTCCAGGCTGCTCTCTGCCTTTTCGGCGTCGTTGCCGTTTGTGTTGCCCCATGCGTTCTCGATCTCGTCGGCCTTGGCCAGGGCGGTGGCGGTGCCTTTTTGGATCTGCTCGCTCTTGTCGATGGATTTGGTGGCGTCTCTGGCGACAAAGAGAATCCCGCCGATCTCGCCGTCCTCTGTCAGTATCGCTTGATAGGCGCCGGTGTAGTGGAGATCTCCGGTGGAGACGGTCTCCACTTTGCGGAAATCGCCGCGGATTGCGGAGGGAACGATGGCTCCGTCTACTGCGTTGGAGCGGGCGGAAGCCATGCGGTCCCGGAAGTCCGTGACCACTTGGGGGGGCAGGGGTACGTTGCTCGCGAGTTCGCCATTGGCGTTGGTGACGGTGCTGTGCTCAAGCTTGAAGCTGCCGCTCGAGTCCGGCAGATAGAGGGCGAGGCTTGCCCGGGCGTCTTCAGCCAGGAAGCGCAGCGCGGCGCCGTCGAGCGAATAGCCGGTTATCAGTAGGGCGATGTCTTTACCTTTTTCGTTCTTGATGAAGGCGGAGGCTCCTAGGGTGAGGTTTCCTGCGATACGGTCGTAGCCTTTGGCGATGCGGTTGCTGCGCGTGGAGGCTAGGAAGAGGGCGGTCTCAGCTAGGTTGAGGTCGTAGAGCTCGCTTTTGTTGCTGGCTAGTACGCTGCCCTTGAGGGGCTCGTTCAGGGCGACGATCGCGTAGAAGTCTACTCCTGCGGATGACGAGAGGCCCGCGACGAAGTCTTCGAGTTCGGCCCGGTCATCCCATGGGTCGCTGTCTTGCGCCCACTCGCCGACGTCCTCGCCGAGTTCCTCGAGATTCGAATGCCAGAAGCCATCGACTGCCTTTCTTACGTTGGCTGACTTAACGCAGGCGTCGGAGAGAAATTTTGTGTTGTCGATGCGGAGGTCCATCAGCTTGCAGGCCGTTTCGGATAGGGCGCTGATGGTGTTTGCCCGCTCGGCTTCGGCATCGCTGTCTGAGGTGACGATCAGGCCTTCAAGCGATCTGCACTCCTTGACCAGTTGCTTTGCGTTGGTCGCGGACTCGTTGACTACGGTATGGATGCTTTCGCTGGCGTTCTCGATCGTTGAGCTCAATTCACGGGAGTTGAACCATGACAATAGGCCGAGGCCGATGAGGCAGGCCATCAGTCCGGTGGATAGCAGAAGCAATTTTTGTCCTATTGTGGAATGTTTCATTTTGTGGAATTCTTTTGCTGAGGCGAAGTCTATGGTGAAGTGGGCGGAATCTGGATACGGGACAGCTTTGGCGGGCTGTCCCGTATGTGAGGTGGAAGCAGCTAATTCAGGAAATCGGCGGGGGTGAGTCCCCAGTTCGGTATCTCCGAGCCATGCCATTTCTTGATGATCGCCTCGTACTCCGAAGACTTCTTCATCCGGCTTATCGCGGTATTGAGAATGTCGTTCAAATCGGCGTCTTCGGCTCGGGTCACGGCAGAGTAGATGTAGGGACCTACTGGTTCGGGGAATGCGTGGATTTTCTTGGACCAGCGACGGGAATCATTGGCGACCCACCAGATAATGCCCAGATCGATGACCCCCGCGTCGACCTCTCCGTCTGCGATCATCTTGTATATCACCGGCATCTCGTCCAATTGGAGGATTTCCGTGACCGGTATCAGCTCGCCGGTGGCGCCCGCTTTTGCCATCTCGGCTTCGGTCTCGGCCTTCGGGAAGAATCTAGCCGCGTCGGTCTTGCCCTCGTCGGCTGGCACGTAAACGCCTGCTCTGCGGAGAACGCGACGCACGGCTGGGTCGTTTATGACCACAACTCGCTTGTTGGCCAGCGATGACACTTCGGCGGTCACTTCTTTTGCGGGATTGCCGTCCACTTCCTGGCAGCAAATGACCGGTCCTGTCTCGAGATAGGCTTGGGTGTAGTTGATATTTAAAGGAGAATACAGCGAAGACGGGATCACTGCGGAAAACGCCGCATGGTATTTCCCGGCTCGCAGTTCCTGCACGATCTGAGCCCACTCTTGGTTCACGATCTCGGGCTCGATTTCGCGGCCGAGCTCCTTGCTGAGCTCTTTACACATCAAGTCCGCTCGGGAGACTTCCAGCCCTATGGTCTCTCCTCGTTGGGAGAAGCTCAGTCCTTCGAAATTCAGATACATGCCTAGGCGGATCTTTCCATCCTGCTTGATCTGCTGAAGCGCTTCGTTCTCAGTGCTCCAGCCGGTGAGTGGCATTGCAATTGCAGCGGCGAGGCCGATGACGGCTAACGCCTGTTTCTTTAGTCTGCTTTTCTTATTCATATATTGTTTGTTAAATAATTATATATTGTTCTTTTTGTTGCTGCCTTTAGATATTGTTATGGTTTCGAACTGTCCGTAGACGCTTGCGATGGAGCGATTGCTAGGAACGGCCAATACTGAAGCTTGTGAGTCATCACGTATTGGTTTCGAAATGACAGCATGGTAACGACTGGCTCGATTCTAGCCTTTACCGTTGCTCAGGTTAATCGTTAAACACTGTTGTACTCGCCCAAGCGATGCCCTGATAATGTCCTCCTTGAGCAAGGCGTCAGCGCGGCGATGAAGCCGCTGAAAAACCTTGTGGAGAAAGGGGTTCGCTAATACTTATAGTATTTATTAGGAGCGTTTTTCGGCATGGGATGGGGGGCGAAATAATATGAAGCTGTCGGTGGAGCCGTGCTACCCGATGGCGACGTTGGCGTATGGCGGAGGCACGTATTGCTGGGAGGGTACGCGCCAGGATTGCGAGAAGGCGTAGGCCCTGAGTGAGGAGCTAGGCAGGGGGGGATTCGCGAGGCATCGAAGTCTTTCGAGTATTCGGTGGAATTGAGTCAGATGCGCGGTCGCGACCCGTCGGCTATCGATGCTTCCGGCATTGAAACGTTTTTTTTTAACGAACGAGCCATGCGGGACGAGCTGGTCCTGCAAGCGGCTGAGAGCTTGAACGACGAGCAGCTGGCAGCCTACGCGGAGCGGCGGTCCGCGGCCCTAGGCGGCTGTGGCGGCTCGAGCTGTCGCTTGCGCAGATTTTTAATAAGGTTGCTGGAAATTTGCGCGGGCGGGAGCGGGTGGCTGGTTGGGAACGATGTTTGGTTGTTTCTCTGTAATTGAGATTGGGATACGAAAAAGCCGTCTCGCGTGGGAGACGGCTTTTGCATGGGTGTCTTTAAAGATTTTCTAGTTGCGGCGGCGTACGGCGAGGAGGCCACGGTGGCGAAGCCGGAGGCGGAATCGAGAACGGGTATGTGGTCGCGGGCTTCCGTCTTCGCTAACGCTAGGCCGAGACAGGGAAGCTCCGCGCTACGGGTTAGTCGGCGAGGATTTGGTGGCCGTCGAAGACGGTTTTTCCGGCGACGAGGGTTTTTTTGACTTTGCCTCTGAGTTCGCGGCCGATCCAGGGGGAGTTGCTGGATTTGCTGAAGAAGGCTTTGTCTTGGGGCGTCCAGGTTTCGTCGGGGTCGAAGAGGGTGATGTCGGCGTCGGCACCTTCGCTGAGGGTGCCTTTGTTCAGCTTGAGAATCTCTGCCGGGCGGCTGGTGAGGAGGCTGAGGGTGCCGAGCAGGGAGAGGCGTTTGCTGTGGTAGAGTTGGGCGAGGCTGACGGAGAGCGCGGTTTCGAGGCCGATGACGCCGAAGGGGGCGTAGTCGAACTCGACGTCTTTTTCGTAGTCGGTGTGTGGGGCGTGTCCGGTGGCGATGCAGTCGATGGTGCCGTCTTCGAGGGCTTCGAGGAGGGCGGTGCGGTCTTCCTCTTCGCGCAGCGGCGGGTTCATCTTGAAGTTCGTGTTGAAGCTTTCGACTTCGACGTCTGTGAGGGCGAGGTGGTGGGGGGTGACCTCAGCGGTGATGTTGATGCCGCGGGCTTTGGCGCGGCGGATGATATCGACGGCGGATTTGGAGCTAATGTGCTGCAGGTGGATGTGGGCGCCGGTGTGGGTGGAGAGGCTGACGTCGCGGGCGACGATGATGTCTTCGGCGGCTTTGTGGAGTCCGCGTAGTCCTAGTTTTGTGGATACGAAGCCTTCGTTCATGACGCCATCGGCGGAGAGGGAGTAGTCTTGGCAGTGGTCGATGACGGGGATGTCGAACATGTGGGCGTACTGGAGGGCGCGGCGCATGAGGCCGGCGTTTTGCACGCACTTGCCGCCGTCGGAGATGGCGACGATGCCCATGCGGGAGAGGGAGCCGGTGGGGGCGAGGGCTTCGCCGGCGCGGCCGACGGTGATGGTGCCGGTGGGGAAGACGTTGATGACGCCTTCCTTGTCTACGATGTCCTTGATGAGCTGGACGGTGCCGGCGTTGTCGACGGCGGGGGAAGTGTTGGGCATGCAGACCACGGAGGTGAAGCCGCCGGCGGCTGCGGCGGAGGTGCCGGAGCGGATGGTTTCCTTGTGCTTTTGGCCGGGGACGCGGAAGTGTACGTGCAGGTCGACGAGGCCGGGGCAGACGACGAGGCCTTTGGCGTCGATGACGTCGGCGGTATCCAGAATTTCCTGACTGGGCTTGGCGGCGATTTTTCCGTCGAGGATGTAGAGGTCGCCTGTTTCATCGCGGTTGTTCTTAGGGTCGATGATGCGACCGTTTTTGATTATGGTGGCGGATGGCATTTGGGAAAGGGTTTAAGGCGGTGGATTTTAGGCTGTAGGGATCGGGTGGTGTTTGATCGCGTGACAAGCACTCTCCCACAAGAGGTTTTCTCCCAGAAGGGTTTTCTAGGCGATGGCGGCTTCGGCGGATCCTCCGTTGCAGAGGTAGAGGGCGGCCATGCGGACGGCGAGGCCGTTGGTGACTTGTTCGAGGATGACGGATTGGGAGGAGTCGGCGAGGTCGGAGTCGATCTCTACGCCGCGGTTGATGGGGCCGGGGTGCATGATGATGGCGTCTTTCTTGAGCCAGGAGAAGCGGTCGGCGTTGAGGCCGAACATGCTGGTGTATTCGTTGAGGGAGGGGAAGGCGGAGGCGTTTTGGCGTTCGTGCTGTATTCGTAGGAGCATGACGGCGTCTTTGTCGGCGAGGGCGGACTTGAGGTCGTGGGAGACTTTGACGCCGAGGCGTTCGAACTCGTGGGGGACGAGGGTGGAGGGGCCGACGAGGGTGACGTCGGCGCCGAGCTTGTTCATGGCCCAGATGTTGGAGCGGGCGACGCGGGAGTAGAGGATGTCGCCGAGGATGGCGATCTTGCGCCCTTTGAGGTCGCCCCATTTTTCGCGCAGGGTGAAGCAGTCGAGCAGGGCTTGGGTGGGGTGCTCGTGGGCGCCATCGCCGGCGTTGAGCACGGGGATGTCGAGGATCTTGGCGATGTAGCCGGCGGAGCCGGGTGCGGAGTGGCGGATGATGATGATGTCGGCGGCGAGGGCACGGATGTTCTCGACGGTGTCGCGCAGGGTTTCGCCTTTGGCGGTACTGGAGGTTTTCATGTCCAGCGAGGTGACGTCTGCGGAGAGGCGCTTGGCGGCCATCTCGAAAGCGACGCGGGTGCGGGTGGAGTTTTCGAAGAAGAGGTTGACGACGTTCTTTCCGCGGAGGGCGGGGGTCTTGGCGGTCTTGCGGCCGAGGACTTTTTTGAAGGCGTCAGCGGTTTCGAAGAGGGTGTTGATCTCGTCGGCGGATAGCTCTTCGATGGAGATTAGGTCTTTGCGGTTCCAGGACACGGGGAGAAGGTGTGAGTGGTGAGGTGTGAGTGGTGAGGAGTGGAAGTTGGGAGGCTCAGGGTTCGATGATTTCGATGCGGGCGTTTTCGAGCGAGTGGGAGTCGAGGGTGACTTCGACTTTTTGCTCAGGGGTGGTGTCTTCGACGAGGCCGGTGTAGTTGGCGGCGAAGGGGAGGCGTCGGTTTCCGCGGTCGACGAGGACGGCGAGCTCGACTTGGTAGGGGCGGCCGATGGTGAGGACTTCGGCGATGGCGGCTCGTACGGTGCGGCCGGAGAAGAGGACGTCGTCGACGAGGATGATGGTGGAGTCTTCGGGGTCGGTGGCCATGTGGGTGGCTTGCACTTCCTTGGTGATGGGGTGTTGGCCGATGTCGTCTCGATGGAAGGAGATGTCGATGATGGCTTTGGGGATGGAGCTGCCGAGGCGTTTGGCGAGGGCGGTTTCCAGGAGGCTGCAGAGGGGGAGGCCTCCGTTGGCGATACCGGCGAGCACGAGGTTGTCGGCTTTGGGGTGGGCGGTCGCGATGGCGTCGGCCATGGCGTCGATGGCCGCTGCTATTTCCGTTGATTCAATAGTCTTCTTGACGAGCACGCTGCCACTTAGGGATAGAGGCGTGACGGGGTAAAGAGGGAAATGCGCGAATGCGTTTCCGGCCTGATGATTTGTGGAAATCCGTGGGGCGGGGGGGAGGATGGGGGCCTAGCGGATGGCGTGGGCGAAGGTGCCGATGAGGCGCTCGACTTGGGAGCTGTCTTTCTCGAGGAGTTCGGGATCGAAGCTGAGGTTGAGGAACTCGTTGTAGCCGGGGAGGCGGTCGGTTTCGGGGTCGTTGAGATTGCGGAAGGCCATGGACCAGTCCGGGAATTCTCGTTCTTCGATGTTTCGCTTGAAGATGGTGAGGAAGCCGCGATGGCGCTGGTCGAGCTCGATGCGTTGGAGGGTTTCCTTGATGGTGGCGCTTTCGCCTTCGAGGATTTGCAGGAAGTTTCCGGACTTGTAGAGGAGGAGGCCGGTGATGCCGGCCTTCTTGTTTTTGTCCCGGCTTTTAACGAGTAGGCTGACGAGCTCCTCCTTGGTGAAGGGCTTGGTGGCGGCGCTGGCGTATGCTATTTGGACAAGTGGCATTCGAAGAAAGCTTATCGAGTGGAGGGCCGTGAAGGCAAGGGGATCGGGCTCGTTTTACGGGAATTTATTAGGGAGAGGCTGTTGTCTAGAAGGGGCGTTCGTCCTCGCCGTCGTAGTAGTCGAGTGGTTCGGAGCGTATGATTCGACTCTTTGGGGAGCGTACGAGCCACTTGCTACTGTCGGGGTAGTGGCAGGATTCGCCGATGGGATTGTCCGCGACGACGGTGACGATTAGGTCTTCGGTTCCGTCGTTGATGAGTTGGTGCGGTTCCCCTGGTTTGAAGAGGAAAGCGTCGCCGGGAGCGATCGGATCTCGTCCTTCGAGGTGCCGAACTTTTCCGCGGCCGGATAGGACGTGGTAGAATTCCCACTGGGCGCTGTGGGAGTGGTAGGGATAGGGGGATTTTCCGGGAGGGACGCGGAGGATTTCGACATCGAAGGGGTGGCGTTTTTCGAGGTCGGTGGAGTCTGGCACGCGTCCGAGCGCTTCGGAGACTTGCTTGCCGGCTCCGGCGAATTTGCCGGAAGGGGAGGTCCAGCCGAATTCTTTCATGTCGTGGGTGTTGGCGATTTTCATGGTCTTCTCGGAGTTGGGGACTGTTGGATACGTAGCGTGAGTTTTGGGAGCATGGCGTCTTGAAGTTCACTGTAGACCTCGCCGATTCGTAGGGCTCCGTGGTGCAGGTAAAAGCTGGCGGCGTTTGGGTCGGATAGGAGGTTGAGCTCTGAAATCGCCTCTGCCCGACAGAGGGCGTAGATTTCTTCGAAGGCTAGCCTGCCGAAGCCTTTCCCGATGTGCGAGGGGAGTAGCCAAAGGTGGTCTAAGAGAGCGGGTGGCCCTTTCACTATGGAGAAGAAACCGACGGGGCTTGATTCGTCCCAAAGGGTGCGGACTATATTTTTCCTGATATAGTTCTCTGTTATGGGAAAGGCGGATCTCAGGCTCTCCAGCAGCTCCCGGGAATAGCCCCAGTGGCTTTTTGAATTGATGGCGATTTTCCTGAGACTCGCGGACTCGCTGGGTAAGGAAACCTTGAATACGATTGGCATGGGAGGGATCAGTGGTCGTTGCCTTGGTAGATCCACATGGGTTGGGTTTGGCCGGCTCGTTCGAAGCCTAGCTTTTTGTAGAAGTCGATGGCTTGTCCGTCGGCGGTTAGCATGTGCATGTGGAAGCCATCGTAGCGGGATTTCATGCGTCGCATGATTTCGCTGCCGATGCCTTGGCCTTGATACTCGGGCAGGACGAGAAGGTGCGGGTAGTAGACGACGAGGTGTCCGTCCGAGATGGCGTTTCCGAGGCCAACGAGCGTTTCTTGCGACCAGGCGGAAATAACAGAGTGGCAGTTTTCCAGGGCGGTAATCAACGTCTCAGGGATCTGAGCGGATGACCACGCGTTTGCAGCGTAGAGAGTCTGGACCTGCTCGAGAGGGAGCTTCTTGTCCTCGCGGTAGAGGATGGGGGGAGGAGTCATTCTTTCTTTTTGAGAAGGATTGGTTGGCTACTGGTCGGAGGTGAGGCCTTTGCCCAAGCTGGCGAAGTTGCCTTGTGGGCACGCATGCAGCTTTCGCTCGGCGTAGCCTTCGGGGTTGTTTCGCGGTATGATCAAGCCGCAGCTTTGCTAGAGCATTGAACCAATGCGTCGCGATCGTTCACTTTGTAAGGGCGGATTTTCATGGACGTCGCCTATCTATGCACAGTTGCCGGCTCTTTCACATTACATTTGCAACTCGGCGCTTGATTTTTGGCTGAAACATATCAACAAATCCGTATACGTTGATGGGACTTATGCGTTTCGTCGTCTGAAAACCTGAAAAACCGCACGCAAACAAATGCCAAAAAATTTCGTATTTTCCTCTGAATCCGTTGCCGAGGGCCATCCTGACAAGGTTTCCGACTTCATCTCCGACAGCGTCTTGGACGCTTGCCTCGAGCAGGATCCGACGAGCCGCGTCGCCTGCGAGACGCTCGTTAAGAGCAACCAAGTGGTGCTCGCCGGTGAAATCACGACCAAGGCGAAGCTCAACTACGAGGAGATCGTGCGCAACGCGATCCGCGAGATCGGTTACGTCAACGACGACGACGTTTTCCACGCGGACCAAGTATTCATCACCAACAATTTGACCAGCCAGTCTCCCGACATCGCCCAAGGGGTGGACGCCAAGAAGGCGAAGGGCAAGGACACAGCCGAGCAAGGCGCGGGCGACCAAGGCATCATGTTTGGTTTCGCGTGCGACGAAACTCCGGAGCTCATGCCGGCCGCCTTGATGTTCTCCCACCGCATCGGCCGCGAGATCGCTCGCGTACGTCATGGTGGCCGCCAAGCCAAGTGGCTTCGCCCGGACTGCAAGTCCCAGGTATCGGTTCGCTACGAAGACGGCAAGATCGCTGAGATCACCGCGGTCGTCATTTCGACCCAGCACTCGGCGGATGTTTCCAAGAAGACGATCGAGGACTTCATGATCAACAAGGTCATCAAGAAGTGCCTGCCGAAGAAGCTTCTTACCAAGAACACCAAGTTTCTCATCAATCCGACGGGCCGTTTCGTAATCGGTGGTCCGCAGGGCGACGCCGGTCTCACCGGTCGTAAGATCATCGTGGATACGTACGGAGGAGCAGGCCGTCACGGAGGCGGCGCATTTTCCGGTAAGGATCCGTCCAAGGTCGACCGCTCGGCTGCCTACATGTGCCGCTGGGTTGCCAAGAACATCGTAGCCGCGGGGCTCGCTTCGAAGGCGGAGTTGCATGTCGCTTATGCGATCGGATACCCGGAGCCCGTAAGCGTTACGGTTGAAACGTTCGGTACCAGCTCGGTTTCCGAGGAAGCGATCGAGGCAGCGGTTTCCGAAGTGTTCAGCTTCAAGCCTGCGAACATCGTCAAGCAGCTTAAGTTGCTCCGCCCGATCTATCGCGGCACTACCAATTACGGCCACTTCGGCAAGGACGATCTCCCTTGGGAGCAGACTGACAAGGTCGCTGCCCTGAAGAAGGCGGTGAAGGCACGCTAGGAATTCAGCCTACAGCCTTTCAACCTAACACCTAATCAACCTATTTTAAAATGAGCGAAACAACTACAGAAACGCTGCCGTACA
>JBNKSG010000086.1:0-13954 GCA_050297195.1 Opitutaceae bacterium
GGAAGCTATACCGTCATGACCGACTACGGGCTCGCCCGTATCGATGGTCGGGACGCGGATGCCCTCGGGTCTGACATCGCCGAGGAACAGGCCGTAGCTAGAGAAGCGGCGGACCAGAAAAAGGCAGAACCCTCCGGCGAATCGCCAGACGAGGAAGCCATCTGGCAGCAGCTGCGCAACGTCTACGATCCTGAAATTCCGGTCAACATCGTGGACCTGGGTCTCGTTTACTCGATGGTCGTGGAAGAAACCGAGAACAGCGCCAACAAGGTCGTCGTCCAAATGACCCTGACCGCTCCTGGCTGCGGCATGGGCCCTGCCATCGCGGAAGACGCCAAGAGCAAGATCTTGCTCGTTCCAGGTGCCGACGAAGCGGAAGTCAATCTCGTCTGGGAACCAGCTTGGGACCAGAGCATGATCAGCGAAGAAGGCCGCATGATTCTCGGCCTCGTTTAGCTCGAGGCAGGCACGCGCTTGTCACGCAATTACTTGAGTAAAGGCGAGAACTTCAGTTCTCGCCTTTTTCGCCGAATTCCTTGCCAATCGAAGCTTGTTGGCTACCAACAACTACAACCAATTTTACAAGATGCCCAAAAAAGAAGAAAAATCATCAGAATCCCCAATCGGATCCCAGATCCAAAAGAAGTTTCTCGAAGAGCGTAAGATCTTCCTGTGGGGACAGGTTTCCGACGAATCCGCCAAGGACGTCACCGAAAAACTCCTCTATCTAGAAGCGGACGCCCCCGGCAAAGATATCACTTTCTACATCAACACCCCTGGCGGTTCCGTAACTGCAGGTCTCGCCATCTACGACACCATCAAGCTCATTTCATCCGAAGTGACCGTCGTCGTAACCGGCCTGGCCGCCTCCATGGGCTCCATCCTTCTCTCCGCTCCGAAGAAGGGCAACCGCCTCCTCTACCCACACGCCAAGGTACTCATCCACCAGCCGCTCATCGGCGGGCAGTTCCAAGGTCCCGCAGTCGATATCCACATCTTCGCCCAAGACATGGAAAAGACCCGCGAGGAACTCAACCGCATCCTCTCCGAGGCATCCGGACAACCGCTCGATAAGATTCAGACCGATACCGATCGCGACTTCTACATGAGCGCCCAGGAGGCGATCGACTACGGCCTCGCCGACAAGATCATCGACAAGATCTAAGCGAAGCCAAAATTCAGTTTAACAAAGCCGCGTATCCACGAAATGGAACGCGGCTTTTTTGGGCCTCCGCGCCTCTCAGCCCCAAACTAGCTGGCCAAGCAAACACCTGGACTCCTACTCCCCTGTATCCACTCCAGCGTACGCGAGAATCGCGTCGGCGAGGGATTGCGCCACACGCTCCCGATAACCTGCCGTGCTGACGAGCAATGCTTCATCATCGTTGGAGACAAAACCGCACTCCACCAGTACGCCTGGGCAATTCAAGGTTTTGAGCACCGCCCAGCGGCCCTTCTTCACGCCGCGATCCTCGCGCCCCAGCCGCGAGACGAGCGACTTCTGGATAGCGAAGGCCAACTCGAAGTTTTGCTGGTCGCGAGCGTTGGCGGGAAAAGGAATCGCATCCTCCCCTACTTCCGTTGCCGAACTGCTGGGGTAGCCAGCTGGCGTAAAGAGATAAGTCTCCAAGCCCATAGGCTCTGGATTCCCAGCTGCGTTGAAATGAACGCTGACAAACAGATCCGCTTTCAACCCGTTGGCGATAGCTGGCCTGTCCTTCAACTCCACGTGCCGGTCGTCGTAACGGGTGAGCACCACCTTGAAGCCATGCCTCTCGAGATGAGCCTGAAGCCGGGTCGACACATCCAAGGCCAGGTTCTTCTCCATAACTCCGACCTTCTCGTTCTTGGCGCCGTCGTGGATGCCGCCATGCCCCGGATCAATCACAATCGTGCCAGCTCCAAAACCTCCCGCCTTTGAAGCGCCAAACGCGAAATCGAGCACCACAACCTGATCGCTCTCGCTGAGCAGCCAGTTTCCGCGAACGCGCTTGAGCGGAGCATCCAGAATCACTTTCACGCCATCCAAGCTCGCATTGCGGCTGTCTTCCTTCAGAAGCAAGGTTCGATCTCCCTTGGTAAGCTTCCATTCCTTCGACTCGGCCAATCGCGTCGCCTTGGCACCGTAGAACTTCGCTTGCTCCTGCAGCGAACGAGGCTCGTTCGACTTCGCCTGAGCCTCCTCAACCAAGGCTTCTTCAAGCTCTCGAAACTCCGCATCGCTCGGCTTTTCGATGTCCTTCTCCTGCGGGACCTCGCTCTGCAAATCCGGGGGAGGCACTTCCGTAAGCACCGGCTCCACTTCCTCCATTTTCGTGGAATCAGTCGTTTGGCAGCCAAACAAAAACAAGGAAGCGGCAACGCTTACCAGTGTTAGCGTGCCGCTTCGTTCAAAAAGGTACATCCGTTATCAGGAAATCCGGGATCAGCTACAACCAACTACTCCTTCGTCGCCTCAGCTTCGCCACCTTCGACTTCGTCGTGCTCTTCGTCATCGTGATCTTCATCGTGATGCTCGGAAGCTTCGATCTCGTCGTGGTCGTCGTCCTCGCGGAGGAACTTCGGCTTACGCTTGTTGGCTGGTAGTGGCGAAACCATTACATTGATGTTGCGGCCGATCAAACGGGGTTGATTGTCCGCATGCCCCATCGTCTCCAGATCGGCAATGGCGCGGCGCATGGTTTCGAATCCGATTTCCGTATGCGACATTTCGCGACCACGGAAGGAAAGTGTGAGCTTGAGCTTGTTGCCCTTCGAGAGAAAGAGCTCGGCCCGGCGAAGCTTCGTCTCGTAGTCGTGCTGCTCGACGCGAGGGCGGAACTTGACTTCCTTCACCTTGCTCGAAGTCGTCTTGCTGTCCTTCGACTTCTTCTGCTGCTCGTACACGTACTTGCCAAAGTCCATGATACGACAAACAGGAGGACGTGCTTGGGCTGCAACTTCAACTAGATCCAAGCCTGCGCCTTGAGCGACTTCCAAAGCCTCTTTTGTGTCCATGACACCGTACTGCTTTCCGTCCGGTCCAACGACTCGGATTTTGGGAACCCGAATTCGGTGATTTCGCCTAATTTGGGCGAATGGGTCTAATTTACGTGGGGGTCTACGCTTACCTCGTGGCTTTGGCATTCAATATTTGTACTTCGATTAAATCAAATGAAGGAAGCATCTAATCGCGGCTTTCCCCTCAGGATCAACACTAATTACTCATAAACACTTGAAATCCAAGCGACAAAAGCCTCTCGCGAGCTCGAACTAAGAAATTTCCCTTAAACGCTGAAGCTTTCCCCGCAGGAGCAGCTCGAGGTAGCGTTAGGGTTGCTAAATTTGAAGCCACCGGAAATCAGGGCATCCGAATAATCGAGGTGCGTCCCTTTCAGGTAAAGCGCGCTCTTGCTGTCAACCAGCACTTGGGCGTCGCCAAAATCCACCAAGATATCCCCTTTCCTCGCGTCCGCGACAAAGCGCATCTTATAGGACAGTCCGTTGCAGCCACCGCCGGAGATGCCAACGCGCAAGAAGGGCTTGTCCGTCTCTTTGGCCGCAAGCTTCGCGACTTTCGTCACCGCTGCGTCGGTGAGCTTGATCAAACGCTCATCGCCCTTGCGTACGCCCTCGGGCAACTGGATTGTTGGTTGTTCTGGCACCTCGGAAATATCGGAGCGTCTTGGATCAAAATCAAGTCCAGCCTCGATCCCTTTGGCGCCCAGAGGCTACTTCATCCGGCAAGCCAACTGGATCGCGTGATGCGTACTCCCCTTGCTGGCGACGCCCTTCCCAGCGATTTCAAAGCCCGTCCCGTGGTCCGGGCTGACTCGCAAGCGCTTGAGCCCCAAAGTCACGTTCACCCCGCTATCGAAATCGACCGCCTTAAACGGAGCCAAGCCTTGGTCGTGATAAAGCGCCACCACTACGTCAGCCTGCCCTTTCATAGCCCGGCCAAAAGCCGTGTCGCCAGGAACGCAGTCTTCAATCGTCGCCGCAACCTCCCCGCGCAGCTCGGCAAGCCAAGGATTGAGAAACTCGATCTCCTCGCTTCCCAATAGCCCACCTTCTCCCGCATGCGGGTTGAGCCCGCATACCAAGATCCTCGGACACTCGAAACCGAGACGCTGCCCGAGCTGAGCTGCCGAGCGCACGCTGCGCTTAAAAGTCGCCTCGTCCAATGCGGCCGGCACCGAGCTGAGGGGAATGTGCCACGTCGCTAGGCAAAGCTTCAAATGCTCGCCCACAAATGCCATGGTCGGCTCCCCTCCCCAACGATCCGCAAAAAACTCGGTCTGCCCAGGGAAGGCGTAGCCTACGTCGACGCAGAGCGCCTTGGAGATGGGTCCCGTCACCACCGCGTCGCATTGGCCGTCGAGGCACGCTTTGGCAGCCGCCTCCATCGCAGCGATCGCGAGCCGCGCCCCATCGGGACACGGTTGCCCCACCAAAAATTCAGTATCGCTCAGAGCAACGCCATGAACGCGGCCTTCGCCTATCGCCTCCAAACGCTCGCACCATGGCTTGCTCCCGAAGACGACGAATCGGGCATCCCCATAATCTTCCTCGCGAAGACAGGCTTCGATCAGCTCCGGCCCAAGCCCCGAGGGATCGCCACAAGTGATAGCTATTCGTCGCATAGGAGGATTACTTCGAAGACCGACCGGGCGTGGCGAATCCACGCTTGCCGCCTTCAAAAAACTCTAGGAAACGCATCGCTTCGGGTGAGAAGTCCGAACGCTCGTCCTTCAGGGCAGCAACCAGCACGCGCATGTTACCTGTACCCAGAAAAACCCTACGGTAGCAGCGTTGCAGCTCCGCAATCGTTTCCTTGGAAAAGCCGCGGCGACGCAGTCCCACCAAGTTCAGGCCAAAAAGCGCGTTCCGCTCCGCGAAAATAGTGAATGGCGCCACGTCCATAGTCGCCGTCGACTGACCGCCAAACATCACACTCTCCCCAATCCGGCAAAACTGATGGATCCCCGAACAGCCGCCCAAGAACGCGTTGTCACCCACGCTCACGTGACCACCCAGCAAACTCGCATTGCCGATGACCACGCGGTTCCCCACCACCGAGTCGTGTCCGACATGGGCCTCCGCCATGACGAAGCAGTTCGCGCCCACGACCGTGGCTCCCCCCGGCTTCGTAGCCCGGTTGATCGTAACTCCTTCTCGAAGCGTGGTATTGTCGCCGACACTCGCAAAGGTGCGAACCGACGCATCAAAGCTCAAATCCTGCGGCAATCCGGCAACCACCGCGAAGTTGCCAACCGTAACCGAATTTCCGATACGAGCTCCTTCCTTGAGCACCGCATGCGCCTCGAGCTTCGACCCGGATCCGATTTCCACGTCGCCCTCGACGATGGCGTACGGTCCGATTTCGACGTCCTCGCCGATCTTTGCTTCCGACGAAACGATCGCCGATGAATGAATCTTAGCCATCGCGTTAAGAGGAAACCGGCAACAACTGCAAAGCCTGCAACCGCACGAGAATCAAACGCAAGGCGCTCGAGTAACGCTGCGGCGTGAAGCCAACGCCTTCCAGCAGCTTTGAAATCGGCTTCCACTCGCCGATTTCGATCTCGTCATGGTTCAAACGAAAGGGACCGTTACCCGTCACACGATAGACGTGGATGAACTCCTCACCCGTGTCCTCGCAAGGCAGCAGCTTAAAAAGCATCTCCAGTTCCTGCTCCGGTTGGTAGCCGAGTTCTTCCTCGAGCTCACGATGCGCCGCCGTCAAATAGTCCTCGCCACTATCGACATGACCCGAGCACGAAGAGTCCCAAGCGCCCGGCCACGAATCCTTGGACATCGATCGCTTTTGCAAGAAAACCTCCCCCTCATCGTTGAAGATGAGCACGTGCACCGCGCGGTGACGTAGCTTTTGGGCATGGGCTTCGGAACGGGTCGCCTGACCGACGACTCGATCGTTTTCATCAACGATGTCGAAAATATCTTCTTGCATGGAGTGGGAGGAGCGGAAATCTGAGAAGGCTGTCTGAGATAAACGCCAGCAGAGCGCGTACCACGATACGAGTAAAAAAACTCCGAAATACCACTATGCCAAAAGTTTCCGTAGAACTGATTCACGAAGTCCTCACCAACAACAACCTGGAGCCCGACATGATCCAGGCCGTGCTCAAGCAAATCGAGGAGCAGGCGGCAGCCGAGGCAGAAGCTGAAAAGGCCAACAAGGAGCCTACCGTCAAAAAGCAATTCGTCCTCATCGTCTCCGACCCGAACGGAACCATTCCCGACCAGGACTACGTCGGATGGGTTGCCCAGATCCCCGAAGACGATCCCGTGGGCGAAACCATGGACCGCCTCATCCGCGCCACCTACGAGTACAACATTTCCAAGAAAGGCCGAAAGTACCCCTGCAAGACTGTGGGCGAGGCTTGCGAAGCGGTCGGAGCACGATTCCTCAAGGAACAAAGCATCGCCATTAAAAACAAGATTCCGGTCACCATCGTGAAGACGGACAACAAAATTCCGGAAATCGAAAGCGACTTCTAGCCGCATTCGCGAGGAAAGCTTACCAGCTCTCAAAAAAAAGCGGCCGCCCAGACTTCGGATCGTCCCCCCGCTCACCACCAGCTTTAGCTGTTAAAAAAAGAGCAGAAACTCTCTCCTAGCCGGAGCTCCCTTCGAGCTCCGGCTTTTTTTGCTCCCTGTTCCGCTACGAAGCAAAGTAAAGCCAGCTCTTGAGACGGAAACTCTTTTAACTACCGTTGAGTTTCCCATCGCTGCATAACGACTAAGCAGCAACCTGAATCGCTTGCAGCCATCACAGCTCCTCGTTCGTCCAAGCAAAGACAACTCCAACCGACTAGAACTATGATTACGAAATCGGCCCCCTCCGAAATAAAGACCCCCTACACGGTCAACCTAGCCGACGGTGATCCGGAAGAGAAACGCGAAGAAATCCGTCGCTACTTCCATGAAACCTACGACGCCTACGAGGCGCTCTTCGAGCCGATGCTCGAAAAAGTAGCCTACCGCACTCGAGCCGACGCCCTTCGCCACCCCCTTATTTTTTACTACGGCCACACCGCGACCTTCTTCATGAACAAGCTGGTGCTCGCCAAGCTAGTCGATCGAATCAATCCAAGCTTCGAGTCGATTTTCGCCATCGGCGTGGACGAAATGTCCTGGGACGACCTCAACGAGTCCCACTACGAATGGCCCGACCCAGACGAGGTTCGCGAATACCGAAACAAGGTTCGCGACTGTATCGACAAACTCATCACAGACCTGCCCATCAACCTGCCCATCGGATGGGAAAGCCCCTTCTGGCCCATCATGATGGGGATCGAGCACGAACGCATCCACCTCGAGACGAGCTCTGTACTCATCCGGCAACTACCACTCCACCTGCTCGACGGCGATCACCCCACTTGGCAAATCAGCGATCTGGATACTCCTCCCGTCACCAACGAATTGATAGAGGTCCCCGGCGACACCGTCGAACTCGGCAAATCCCGCGACGATGCCTTCTACGGTTGGGACAACGAGTACGGAAGCTACAGCAAGGACATTGCCACCTTCTCCGCCAGCAAATACCTCGTATCCAACAAGGAATTCTTGGAGTTCGTCGAGGACGGCGGCTACACCACCCGCGACTACTGGACCGAGGAAGGCTGGAATTGGGTCACCTATGAGAAAGCCACCTGCCCACGCTTCTGGCTCCCACAGAAGGACGGCAGCTACAAGTTCCGCACCATGCTCAAGGAAATCGATATACCTTGGTCATGGCCCGCAGAAACGAACTACCTCGAGGCCAAAGCCTTCTGCAATTGGAAAGCCGCCAAAACCGGACAACCCGTTCGCCTTCCCACGGAAGAGGAATGGTATCGGCTTCTCGACTACATCGAGCTTCCCGACGCCCCCGAGTGGGAACAAGCTCCCGGCAACCTGAACTTAGAGGGCCCTGCCTCCTCCGTTCCGGTCGACACCCACGAATTTAAACACGGCTTCTACGACATCGTCGGAAATGTTTGGCAACACACCGAGACCCCGATTCGCGGCTACGCCGGTTTCGAAATCCACCCGCTCTACGACGACTTCTCCACGCCCACCTTCGACACCAAGCACAACATCATCAAAGGCGGTTCCTGGATCTCCACCGGCAACGAGCTCATGCGCGACTCGCGCTACGCCTTCCGCCGTCACTTTTACCAGCATGCCGGCTTCCGCTACATCGTGAGCGACGCCCCCGTCGAAATTCCCGACGACTCCTGGGAAACCGATCCTGAAGTCATTCCCTACTGCGAATTCAACTACGGCCAGGAATACTTCGGCGTCTCCAACTACCCGGAAAGGATCGCCCAAATCTGCCTCGATCTAGCCAGCAAACGCACCCGAAATAGAGCCCTCTCTCTCGGCTGCAAAACCGGTCGTTCCGCCTTCGAACTCGCCGCCGGATACCAAAGCGTCACCGGAATCGACTTCAGTGCCCGCATGATCCGCATCGGCGTGCAAATGAAGGACAAGGGCTACACCCAGTACACGCTGCCAGAAGAAGGCGAAATAGTCTCCTTCCACCAAGCAAACCTGCAGGAGCTCGGGCTCGACTGCGTCCGCGACAACGTCGAGTTCATGCAAGGCGATCTCGCCAACCTGAAACCGATCTACACCGGCTACGACCTGATCCTGGTCGATACGCTGCTCGAACGTTCGTACAACCCCGAGAAATTCCTCGAGTCCGTGCACGAACGCCTCAACGACGGCGGTCTGCTCGTCATCTCCTCCACCTACGACTGGCAAAAGGAAGTGACCGAACAGGATCATTGGCTCGGCGGATTCAAGGTCGATGGCGAAAACGTCACCACCCGCGACACGCTGGAGAAGCTCCTATCTGCCAACTTCAAGCAGCTCGGCAAAGCCAAGGACGTCGAATACGTGCTCCGCAAAACCGCACGCACCTTCGACCACAACGTCGCCGAACTTACCGTCTGGGAAAAACAGTAACCCCCGTAGCGCGGAGCTTTCGTGTCGCGGCGAAGCTTCGGCGAAGACGGAAGCCCGCGACCGCAGTGCAAGATCAAAGCTCCGCGGACGCCGGCTAGAGTTCGGCGCTACGTCGTACACCCACCAGCACACAAAAAAAGACGTACCCTTTCAGGTACGTCTTTAAAAAATTCGATATTCGGCGCGGTCGACTAGTTGTCGTACTTGCAGCGGATCATGTTGTTGAAGGCAGCAACCTTCTTCTGGCGGCGCTTCGTTTGCGAAGGCTTTTCGAAGTAGCGGTTGGCGCGTACGTCCTTGATGACGCCTTCGCGATCGAGCTTCTTCTTCAGACGGCGGAGCGCACGTTCTACAGGTTCGTTTTTGCGGATTTTTACTTCGATTGCCATGATGGAAAAATTGAAAGACGCCCAACAAGGCCCTTTTCCTCGAGCTCGTCAACCCTTTTTCTGACTTACCTGCTAGGTCTTTACGCCACTCGCAGCAGCACGCATCGAATCCATTTTCCCGCTCAAGGCCAGATCGATCGCCGAGGTCAAGGAAGCCTTCCTCAACGGCTTGGTCAAATACCAATCCATCCCCGCCCCAAAGCAAAGCTCGCGGTCTCCCTGCAAGGCATTCGCTGTCAGGGCTATAATAGGAGTTCTCCCGGCCGCTCCGACCTCTTCGCACTCCAACTCGCGAAACCGACGAGCAAACTCGTAGCCATCCATCCGCGGCATCTGGCAATCCAACAAGATCAGGTCAAAGGCCTGCCTTTCGCAAATTGCCAAGGCCTCCACGCCATCTTCAGCCTTTTCGCACTCGTGACCAAGACGTCTCAACAAATGCTCGGCTAAACGCCTATTTATAGCGTTGTCCTCTACGATCAAGATCCGAGCCGCCTTCTTTTCCGAAACGGAACCCGCCTCCCCCGACTGCAGCGACAAAGCGCCAGCGCCCTCGAGAGGAACTTGCCAAGCAGTCACTTCGACGCAGCGGCCAAACTGGCTGGGACGAAGCGGCAGGTACAAGTGGGCATGGCGCGGGAGATCCAATTTCGCCAAATCCATACCATGCCGCGGGTAAACGGAAATCCAAGGTATCGACGGAATCGAATCAGCTCGGAACTCCGCTTCGCAGACCACCAAATCCACCCTAGCGGCGCAATGACTCAGCAGATCTTGGAAAAGCTCAGCGTCCTTCGCCCGTAAAGCCACGATGTTTCGGCAAGCGAGCTCCCGCTCTACCTGCCGAGACGCCTCCTGGTTTTTCACGTAGACCAAAGCGACTTGCTCCGAGTCCGCGCGCTTCGGCGGGTAACGATTGCTGCCGCCCTGCCACGAGTCCGCTCGCGCCGTGAACCAAAACGTCGATCCCTGCCCCTCCACGCTATCAACCCCGATATCGCCGCCTAGGGCTTTGGCCAATTGCGAGCAAATCGCCAACCCCAACCCCGTACCGCCAAAGCGGCGAGTGGTTGACGAGTCAGCCTGCATAAAGGGCTGGAAGAGCCGTTTCCTCGCCTCCTCCGAGAGCCCTATCCCCGTGTCTTCGACTTCGAACCTCAGCAGTTCCCCGTCCTTCAGCGACTTCGAGCTCACTCCCACTCGAATCCGTCCCTTCTCCGTGAACTTCACGGCGTTCCCCAACAGATTCGCGAGGATCTGGCGGATGCGACCGCTATCGGAAACAACAGAAAGCGGAACCTCCGGATCGATATCGCAAACGACCTCCAAGCCCGATTCCTGCGCCGGCTCCAGCATCAAGGTAAGCACAGACTCCACCAATTCCCGGATTTCGAATTCCCGCTTTTCCAGTTCGATCCGCCCCGCCTCCAAGCGGGAAAAATCCAAGATGTCATTCAATATTAAAAGAAGCGCCTCCGCGCTCTGGTTTGCCGTGCTCAACAACTCCCTTTGCTCCGCGCTCAAGTTCGAGTCGCCCAGCAGCGTCATCATCCCGATCACGCCATTGAGCGGCGTGCGAATTTCGTGGCTCATCACCGCCAAAAACTCCGACTTCGCTCGCGCCGCCTGCAATCCCTAGTCTCGCGCTTGCTCCAGCTGATGGTTCGTCAACCGCAGGGTTTCCGTGGTCGTTTCGAGGGCTCGCCTGCGGGCTTCGAGATGCTCGACCTTTTCGCCCAGCAATTCGCTTTGCAGCCGCACGAGCGTGTTCGCCCGAATCAAGCCCATGTACTTCCCCTCCCGATCCGTTACGACCACGTCCTGCCAGTACATCGATTCGTCTCGAGCAAACGCCTTCAAAAGGATCGTCTCCAAGTCCTCGCCCATCGCCACCGTCAGACTCCCGTCCTCGAGGAAGTCCCTCACCTTGGAACGCGAGTGCAGGGAGAAGCCAAACTGGGAACCGAGCAAACTGCCCACGCGAGAGCGGCTGCAAACTCCCAAGACCTCCCCATCGCCCAAAACCGCCACGTAGCGGCAATCCTGCTTTTGGAAGAAATCGGAGGCTTCCGACAAGAAAGCGTCTCCATCGAGGCACGGCTGCTCGACCATCAACTTGTACAACTCAAATTCCCGACTGGCGGGCGAAAGGACTGCATCGAAATTCATCACCCAAACCATCGGTCTTTTTACATACTACGCCAACCTCGCTACGTTACAGTAAAGCTAAGTTTCTGAAACAATCCGTTCCCTCGCCCCTTTCCCGCATGTGAATAACTCCTAGAAGCTTTCCCTTTTCACGCTTCCTTTTTCCAGCTTCACTGCTCCTCATGTCCAATCCCGCCGAAGGCCCCTTCGTCCATCTCCACAACCACACCCACTACTCCCTTCTAGACGGCTGCGCCAAGCCGATGCGCGCCGCCCAACGCTGCCTCGAGCTGGGCATGCCCGCCCTCGCCATGACCGACCATGGCAACCTCTTCGGAGCCATCGACTTCTACCGGTCCTGCAAGAAGGTCGGCATCAAGCCTCTCATCGGCTGCGAGCTCTACTACGTCAACGACCACAAGCAATCCGAACGCCCCAAGCGCGAACGCAAGCGCACCGACGACATCGGCGACATCCCCGAGGACTACATCCCGCCCAAGGAAGACTTCCCGAAGTACCAGATTCACCACAAGGGCGTCATCGCCAAGGACTTTGAGGGCTACCAAAACCTCTGCAAGCTCGTCTCCGACGCCCACGTCAACGGCGTCTACTACAAACCGCGCGCCGACATCGAAACCCTCGCCAAGTACTCAAAAGGCCTCATCGGACTCTCCGGCTGCATCAACGGCGTGGCCGCCCAGTACCTGATCTACGGCGACGAGGAAAACGCCCGCAAAGCGACCGCCACCTTCGTCGACATCTTCGGCAAGGAAAACTACTTCATTGAAATCCAGGACCACGGCATGCCGGTGCAACGCCGCATCATTCCCGGCCTGCTCAAGCTCGCCAAGGAGTTCGATCTAAAGGTCATCTGCGCCAACGACTCCCACTACGTCTACAAGGAGGACGCCAAGCCTCACGACGCTCTCCTCTGTATCCAGACCGGCAAGATCATCGAGGACGAGAACCGCATGAAGTACCCCTCCCAGGAGTTCTACCTCAAGAGCCGCCAGGAGATGTACGAGATTTTCAAGGAAGTCCCCGAGTCGCTCGACAACACCGTGCACGTCGCCGAAATGGTCGATCTCGAAATCAAGTTCGGCGAAGATCACTACCCGATTTTCGAGTGCCCTCCAGAACTTGGATACAAGGACGACCATGCCGCCTTCGACCGTATCCTCGACATCTACGAGCGAGAGAAAACCAAGGTCAACAAGCAGAACGGCGAGGACACCGTCTGCAAGCTCACCCCAGAAGAGCGAGCGAAGCACAAGAAAAACGGTTTCGTCCTGCTCGACCTCTGCAAGAAAGGCCTCAAGGACCGCTACGGCGTCGACTACGACAACCGTGCCGCCTACCTCCCCAAGGAAGGCCAACGCGAAGACTTCGCCGAATTCGTCTGCGGCCAAATGGACTTCCAGCTGGCTATCATCACCGGCACCGGCTTCGTCGACTACTTCCTCATCGTTTGGGACTTCATCAACTTCGCCCGTTCCCAAGGCATTCCCGTCGGCCCGGGTCGCGGATCAGGCGCTGGCTGTATCATCGCCTATGTATTGAAGATTACTGACATCGATCCGCTCCGCTTCGGCCTGCTCTTCGAACGTATGCTCAACCTCGAGCGCGTTTCGCCGCCGGACTTCGATATCGACTTCTGCATGCGACGTCGCGACGTAGTGGTAAATTACGTACGCGAAAAATACGGCCACGACTCCGTGGCAAACATCATCACCTTCGGTACCTTCGGGGCCAAGATGATCGTGCGCGACCTCGCCCGCGTGAACAACCTGCAGTTCGCCGAGGCCGACAAGATCGCCAAGATGATTCCGGACGAGCTCAACATCTCGCTGGACGACTCCGTCGAAAAGTCCTCCGACCTGCGTAACGAAATCGCCGTCAACCCCGTCGCCAAGAAGATCGTCGAACACGGCAAGGTCATCGAGGGCATGGTACGCAACACCGGCAAGCACGCCTGCGGTATCATCATCGGCGACCAGCCGATCTCCAACCTCGTTCCGGTCACCCTCCAGGAAGGCGACCTCACCACCCAGTACCCGAAGGGGCCGTCCGAAGACCTCGGCTTGCTCAAGATGGACTTCTTGGGCCTCAAAACCCTCACCGTCATTTCCGACGCGCAGGACAACATCCAGCGCACGCGAAACATGCCGGACTTCGACATCGAAAAGGTTTCGCTCGAAGATCCAAAGACCTACGACCTGCTAAACGCGGGCAATACCGTCGGCGTCTTCCAGCTCGAATCCGGCGGCATGCAAAACCTTTGCAAACAGATCGGCCTCTCCGTCTTCGAGGAAATCATCGCGTTGATCGCCCTGTACCGACCAGGGCCTATGCAGTTCATCCCACAGTTCATCGAAGGTAAGCGCGACCCGAAGAAGATCCAAATCCCTCACCCGCTGCTCAAGGAGCTCGTATCCGAAACCTACGGCGTCCTCGTCTATCAG
>JBNKSG010000087.1:0-13834 GCA_050297195.1 Opitutaceae bacterium
AGCAACTGAGAATCAAGGTATGCGTCCTTACTCTTCTATTATATGCGACTTCTTTTTGAGAAGTCGTTGGAACTATGCATTTATATGCATATTGACCCTTGGCTTGTGTCAAATATCCGAATCTATTTTCGGGGTCAGGGGGCCGACCGTTCACGACGAGTTTGCCTACTTATTGGGGGGAGAAATCTTTTCGCAGGGACACCTGTCGAAGCCGCAGCACGAGTTGTGGCCGTTCTTCGAGGCTTTATACGTTATGGTGAAGCCGAGCTACGCGTCGCGTTTCCCTCCGGCCCAAAGCGCATTCATCGCTGTCGGCTATTTGCTGGGGAATCCGATTTATGGGGTATGGTTGAGCTGCGCTCTGCTGGTTTGCTCAGCCCGTTGGATGCTGGCGGCTGTTTATCGCGCTTCTTTGGCGAGTTCGGTGACGCTCTATTGTGCCGTGCACTTGTCTCTTGTGCACTACTGGTCCTGCACTTTTTGGGGTGGGTCAGTTGCGGCTATGGGTGGGTGCCTTGCAATTGGAGCAGCGGCCCGATTTTTGCAGAACAATCGTCGATTTCTGGATGCGACCGCTCTGGGCCTAGGCCTTTTGGTGCTCTCTCTCAGCCGCCCTTTCGAGGGATTTTGTTTAGGCCTCGTATTGGGGCTCGCTTTGGCAGTGCAGCTTTTTCGTAGCCGTTGGCAGGCGCCGGGAACATGGATTCGCTTCATCATTCCTGTCTTTGCCCTTTTGCTCTGCGTCTTAGCTGTAAATGCCTACTATAATTACAAGGTCACTGGCGATCCTCTGCTGTTTCCGTATGTTCTTTGGGAACGTGAGTACTTGAACATCCCTCTGTTTATCTGGGATAAGCCGGGTGAATCTCCGGAGTTCAATAATCGGTTTCTATACGAGTTTCGCAATGGTTCCCTTCTGCCTAATGCGATGTTGAATCATGGTCTGGGGCTCGCGTACTTTGTGAGGGTTTGGGATACGGCGACCAATTTTATTGGCGTTGGTGGAGTGCTTGCAGGACTTTTCTGTGTTTTGCGATTCAAGGATTTGCGGGTGAGGTACCTGTTGCTGGCCCTCGGTGCATTTTCTGTGACTTTGATTGTCGGACGAGGCTTTTTCCCGCATTACCAAGCTCCAGCGTTCGGGTTGTATCTCTTTGCCATGGTATTTGGTATGCAGCGATTGCGTCGTATGAAATGGATCGAGAGCATCGGGAAGAAGCCATTTCTACTCCTTTTCTCTTTGATGGTGGTAAGCTTGTTCTATGCGGGGCGTCATCGCTTCGAGCACCAAATTAGTGGATTGGCGCCTTTGCGCTCCATTGTCTTGGAGGTGTTGGCTGAGCGAGGGGGGAAGTATGTGGTGATCAAGCGCGACAGCGAAAAGCCTTACCTTAGTTACGATTGGGTATACAACGATGCTGATATCGATCAGGCTCAGGTGATTTGGGCTCGGGACCTAGGGGATAAGAATGAGGTCTTGATGGGCTACTATGCAGATCGAGAGATCCTTTACTTGGATTGGGGAAAGGATGTCTTCCGCCTTGTGGATGGTGAGGGCGAAACTGTTTTCCTCGGGTTTGATTCGAGGACGATTATGCGGTAGCAAAACGTCAAAGTGGGAGGGAAAAGGATTTGCTATGGACTTCGACCTGACGCCGCCGAAGCGCGAGTCGCTGGTGTATTTAGGGCGTTTGTAGTTTGGTCGGCTTAGGCTGGGCCGGTTTACGTCGATAGTCGAGGGAGGTATCCGAAACTCTGAAGAGTGACAGTAAATTTTTACGAGCAGGCGATAGGGGGGGCTTCGATCCTCTGGAGACTGATTGCGAGACGGTGATTTACGTGGCGCGAGTCTGAGGTAGGCCAAGTAGGCCCTGACAGGATACGGGCCTTGTCGCATTTCAATCTTATACCTATCATGTCCCGCGTAACTTGTAGTTGGGGCTAGGCATTCAAGACTCTGGATTTGAGGTCGAAGTCTATTGAAACGGTTGCTTCTTTTCAACAATTGCGATGAAAGGGGCCTGCACTGAAATGAAAGAAGAATCTGAACCACATCCCGAGGCTTTGGAGGGTAAGCCTGACTTGTCCCTTTTGGCTTTGTGCTCTTTTATTTTAGCGGTCCCATGGTTGTACGAGGGGACGACAGACCAACATCGAGCACGGGTTATCCTCGCAAGTTTACCATTCCTGCTTCTTTCTTTAGTTCACCTACGTAGGCTAAAGATTCCAGCGCTTTTTGACAGAACGGCAAGGTTGGGCGGGATAGCTATCTTCGTCGGGCTCGTTGTTTCAGCGATACTCGCTGAACGTTCAACGATAGCGTGGCTCAGAGTGTTGGAGTTGTGCTGGGCAGGGAGTGTCGTTTACTGTGTCGCTTGTTATGTGGTGAATCGACCGAAGGGAATTATTTATATCATTGCTGCAATTGCTGGCGCGTATTGCATAAGCAATATACGATTATATATTGAATGGATACAGACGCCGGGGGATCCAAGAGCGAGGGATTGGACCTTTGCTATTCCTGGCTATTTCCATTTCAGGAATCTTGGCTTTGCAGCCGCTCCAGCTCTCGTCGTGTTTGCGTGGCTGCCTTTTTGTAAGCAGGTTCAAGAACTCTCGGATACGAAAAAGCGACTGTCGGTTTTATTGCTTTGGGTTGTTGCGACTGTTGGTTGGGGGGTACTGGGATGGTCGGGAAGTCGTGCTGGCGTTTTGAGTGCGTTCGTTGGGATCGGTGCTTTAGCGTATTTTACGAAGGGGAGGCTGCCTTGGGGCAAACTGTTCACCTTTTCATTGTCGTCATGTGTCGTGGGTGCTGGAATCTCGATTCCATTTACTCCTCTTCAAGGAGGGTCATGGGGTGCGTTGAGAATTGTGGGCAGAGTGGCAACTGCCTCAAGTGGTTCAGTAGACAGTTATTCGAGTGGGCGATTAACGGTTTGGTTGGACGGACTATCCCGTTGGGCTGAAAACTGGCTTTGGGGGATCGGCCCGGATCAGTACGCTTCGCAACCGCAGCTCCCGAATCGATTGCTCGAGCCGCACAACGCCGTTGTTGACGTCGCTCTCGAGTCTGGGGTGCTGGGGTTGCTTGGATTTGTGTTGGTCGTCGTATTTGTTTTTCGGTTACTAAAGCTATCGAAACGGGGTGAGCTTTTACCGATTATTGCTAGCCTTGTCCTGTCGTATGGCGTTTATTCGATGGTTGATGGCACTCTTGTTTGGACTTTGCCGCTTGCCTATATCTCGGTCCTGCTTGGAACTTTTTTTGGGGTCTCCGCGAAGGAGGGCGGGATGGTTGTAGAAAAGCGTCCGGTAGGACGTTTCGTTTTACCTAGTCTATCCGCTGTTACGCTGCTGTCTTCTATTGTTTTCTGTTTTGTGCATTTTCAAGCGTTTTGGTTGAGGGATCGTGTTCCATCACAAACCTCCTTTGAAGCGCTTTCGTTGTATCGTTTTCCTGCTACTACCTGGGGGGCGAATAATTGGCTGTCTGAATGGGAACGCCGAGGTGAGGGGGATCTGGATAGTTGGTATAAGATGCTTATAGACGAATCTCCCGCTCCCTATTTCTATAGGATAGAATACGGGTACTACCTGATACGCCAGAATCGATTGGTGGAGGCTAAGGATGAGCTTGAGTCTGCTCTTGATATTGCTCCGCTAGGAGTGCGGCCTGGACTGGAGAAGAAACATGGTCCGGTTTTGAGGAAGTTGGACGCGGTTTTGTAACTCTTCTTTGTTTTCGCGATCACTGCAGCTCTTTACTGAACTTCAGTGGAGCGATCAATGTTAAGGGGGGCGGGGTTGCTATTCCCTTGGGATGATGCGCTTCATGCTTGCGCCAATCGAATGGAAGGCGGCGTTTGACAGGCCAATTGCTGCGAGGAAATGTTGACGGGTTTCTTCCCCTTTGTTTGTGGCGATGGCGTAGGCGAGGAGACTATGGTTGCCTTTTACCAGGTAGCTTTCGAGAGGGGCGGGAAGCTCTTCAAAAGGAATCGGGCTTCCAGTGAGGGTGAGGGCGGCTAAGCAGGCGGAGGCTCTTGGGCCGAAAGTTGCGTATCCGGATTGCCATTCCTTTTGTGCGGCCTCCTTTTGGTCTAGGTTCCAGAACACGACGCCTCGGATGAAGCTCAGGAGCTCGTCTTGGAGTTCGAGGGACTGGTTGTCCTCGTAGAGCTTTCGCCATTCGCTTTCTGTTCCAGCTCTCTCTCCGCTGGCGATTTGGTTGTAGCGAGAGATGAGTCTGAGTCTGAGGCCTTGCTGTTGATTAGGAATTTTCTCGAGCGCGTAGCTCGACCATTTGATGGCTGTATCGTCGTCGCCGATTTGGGCAGCGGCGTCGGCGATGAGGAGAGCGTCTTGCGGAAACGTTTTTTCTGAGGCGACTCCTGCGAAGCGCGTGAAGGCGATTGCGAGGGCTGCGGCGGTCGCGATGAGGGCGTTGCGTTTCAGCTTGCTTGAGGAGCTGGAAAACGCGGCCCAGGCGAGGGGGAGGCCGCCGGCTACGATGGCGAGTAGAGGAGTGAGCGGCAGGCGAAAGCGTGCGCTTGCCATGTAGATCAAGAGCCCGGCCACGAGGCTGCTGGAGATGGCGAGGAGGGGCAGCAGCTCCGAGCGTTTTTGACGCCAGAGGGTGGCGGCGCAGAAGGTTGCGAGTGCTAGCAGGAGGCCCCAGCCGATCGGGTTGTAGCGAAGCCACGGCGACAACTGCTTGTGGAAAGCGTAGGTCTTGTTGTTGTATTGTTCGAAGTTGTTGAGCGTAGCGTAGAGCTTGAAGGCTTCGAGTTTCAGCCAAGCCAGCGGTTCGCTGGTGACATGGCTTAGAGTACGGGTTCGCCAATACGCGGTTTGTTCCGAAATCGTTCCGAGGTGGCCGTGCGCTTGCTCGTAGAGAAGGGCGGCTTCCATGCGGTTGGGGTTTTGGTGCTGCTCAAGGTGATGGAAGGAAACCGACTGTTGGTAGTAGAGTCCGTTGGCCTTTGGATTGTTGCTGATCCAGAGGTTGTAGGCCCCTTGCCAAGGGAGGATTTGGAAGCTGCCGGACCAGCTTTTTTGCACGAGTCCGAATGCGAGCAGAGGTAGGATGCAAGCAGCGACGTAGCTGGCGAAGTGGGTTCTTGAAATGCGTTTTCGAAGGGTCGCCCAGAGTAGGAGGGCGGAGAGAACCGCAAGGGTGAGTAAGAAATGAGGGCGTGCGAGTGCGGTTAGGCTGATGAGAGCGCCGGCTGAGGCGAGGAGAAGGCCGCAACGGTTGCTGCCTGCGTCGGGTTGGAGGGCCGTTTGTAGCACGGTCAAGGTTGCGAGAAAGAGGGTGATGGCGAGGGTGGTGTCGAGCGGGTCGAAAGCGAAGTGGAGCAAGACCGGATTCAGGCCCACAAGGGCGCCGCTTATGAGGCCGGAGCGTTCGTCTTGCCAGAAGCGCCGGGCGAGCCGGGCGGCTAGGGTTGTGTTGGCAAGGTGGCAGAGCAATCCGAGTAGGCTGTGCCCGATGGAAAGGACCGCGAGCAGGGCCGGGTAGAGCATGGCTCGGTAAAAGGGTTCCCGAGCGAGGGAGCCGTCCTGGATTTGCTGGGCGAGGATGAGGTTCTCTTGACCGTCGAGCACCGGTTTGATGCCGAGCGGCGTGTCGAGGTACCAAGTCAGGTGGGCGAGGGAGTAGAGGGCAACGACTGCGAGAAGCAGTGCGGTTTTTGGTATTCGAGTGTTGGGCATCTGGAGCGGGTGTGAGTCGTCTGATCGCTTCTGAGTCGGTCGTGCTGGAGATGGCGAGGAATCCCTTCGAATACCCGCCGCTTGCGATAAGCTTCAATCGGACGAGGGCCAGAGGACTGTAGTGCCGGGAAGAGATGGTTCAGTGTTTCAGAAGTTGGATTTCCCGAATTCAAGTTGAGGGATTCGTCGCTGATAGTCCATTAGCACGTTGTGCTCTTGTTCGCCAGTATCCGCAATGAATTCGACCCTCTCGAGCAATTTCTCGACTTCACGTCTATCGGGAGTAAACGAATCGATCTTCGACTAAGATAGATCCGACTAGGAAGCGATGGATGCCGCGGTAAATTATCCACGCTGGATAATGAGCGAGTTCGAGCCGTTCCTGAAAGGGGATGTCGCGGAAGTGGGAGCGGGGAGTGGAAACTCAAGGGAAGCGTCGGACTTTATGACTGTATTGGCGTTCCGGTTACGCGGTTGGTCGAAAAAGTGCTGCCGGTACCGGTTGGGAAAAACTTGATTTTGGTCGGCCGCAAGGCAACTCAGAATTGAGTGTGCCTGCCTAGCTGTTTCGAGTCTAAATAAACGAGCTTTCTAAACTCTTAATTCTAGAACTCAGGCAGTTCGAAGGTTCTCAAGGCACTGGAGCCGCTCCATTGCTATCTGCTTTGGGCGGCTGGATTACTTCTCGTTTCGCTCTTCTCTATTTCGAGGAGGCTTGACATGGATTGATCTGTGCCAAGCGGACGTTCAGAGTCGTGAAGATCAGAATCTAGGGTAGCGTCTTCAAGTAAGTTTCGAGGGGTTCATCGTCCAGTGTACGAATGTGTTCAATGCGCTTGGGCCGCTTGCTCAACGCGTCGGATATTGCTTCAGGGTCCGCTTCCTTGTCGTAGACGATGTCGGTAACGCGACTCAGGCGAATGAAGTTTAGGGGGCTGTTCTGGGTCTCGTCGATTGTCTCAAGCTTGTAGGAATCTCCGATCTCGTTTCCGTTGAGTAGCTCTTTGCTAATGCGGTCCCCATCTGGTTGTGAAAAACCGTATTGAACGACGAATACGTCATCGTAGGTGCCGAAGTCTCGGTGGAGCTTCACTTCGGCTGGTCTGGTGTAGGCCCGTTTGTGCGAAATGTTCTCGATTTGTTCTAGCTCGAATAGGTGAGTGAGGTCTGAAATGTAGAGGTATTTGCCTTGAGGAAGCTTTTCATGGTGAGACATCACCCAAGCAAATCGGTCACGCATGAGGGTGGAGGGATTGTACTCTAGCTTAGCGTATTTCGTGAGGGCGAAGATGAAGGCTGAGAACATCAGGGCGTAAGCCACGAGTTTTGAGGAATAGCTCTTGCGGGATAGCGTGGTGAGCACGATGGCGCCGCAAACGATTGTTAGCAGCACGAGGGGCAAGCCGAGGCGTGAAACGATGGGGTCGTCTAGCTGCCCATAAGTGAAACCCAGTATGAGCAGGGTTTCGGCAATGATCGCGAGACCAAAAATCCAGGCTGCGGTTTTGCTGGAATCCGCTTTTGCCCATTGCGAGCGTCGTGTCAGGAAAAGGGAAAGAATGATGAAAGCTGATAAAGTGCCGATTGCTCCGCTGACTGGGTTGTTGGGAGCGTATCTAAGCGGCGTGAAAAGGAAAGATGTGGCATGACCCAGATTCTCGAATAGGTATAGTGGGCTGAAAGCTCCGTCGCCTTCCGCTTTGTACTGCCAGTAGGCTGGTTCGATTGCGACGAAACGTTGTTGCCAAGCGATTGGGATAAAGAAGAGGGGGATGATTATGCAATGCCAAGGGAGTGATATCTTCTTTTCGCGTAGCCAAACGAGGGCAACGATGATCGCTGCGGGAAGAACAAGAAAAGGGGATTCGTAGCGAACGTGGGAAAAGAGGGCTGTGGAAAAGAGGAAGCATGCGAGGTGTTTTTCGTTCGGCGTCTTCCAATACTCCATGCCTGTCAGTGTCACGATCAGGATGCCGATTAGGTTTAGTGTTTCGAAGCCTCCACTGCTTGCGTTCTGTTCAAGCAAAGGAGTTGCGGCGGCGAGCAGTAAGCCGAAATAGCCGGCAGTGCTGCTATGAAGCCTTTGCAGAAGAGAAAAGAGCAGCAGGAGGAAAAGGAAGCAAAGCGCTCCGTTGAGATAGAATGCGTTTTGGCTTCGATAGCCTGTAATGTCATGGACTGCGGAAAGCAGGAAAGGGAAGAGTAGGGGGCGTTTGTCGACCTGCGAAGGGGCGTCGTATCCAAAGAGAGCGGTCTCCTTGTAGAGCGGCTCTCGGTCTTGGTGCATGGTTTTGGCCGTGTTACTCAGAAGGAGCTCGTCGGTGACGATCTTGAAGGAGGGTGTGTCGCGTGTGTACAAAAAGAGGGCGACGGCGAAGCAACATGCGATGGAGAGCCAGTTTCTTCGGTTGAGCACGAATGCTTTGAGCTGGGAGCCGTATTGGAATCCCAATACTGACATGGAAATGGCGAAGAGCCCTAGGATGTTCCAATAGCCGAATTGGATGAAGAGCTCCTTCCCCTCGGATGGGGAGTAGGACCAGAATCCAATAGCGGTAGCTCCGAGAGCGACGACAAGGAAAAGCGACAACTGGATAGATCTAAGGATCATTTTAAGATCGGGGATAAAGGAACGTTCTAGGCGGGTAAAGGGCGACTTTCTTTGATCGCCGATTTCGCACAGCGCTTGAGCATTGTATTTTCGCATGAGCGGTTTTGCCTGAATCGCTCAGTCGTCCTGCTGAGGGCGTGAAAAAAGCCATGCTCCGAAGAGCATGGCTTTGAAGACAAAATGTAGAAAGGCTAGAGCAATACCTTAGTTCTGCTTCTGACCTTCGGCGGTGTACGTGAAAGTCTCTCCCTGTGGATGGCCGAGGGTGAAGGTGCCGTCCAAGGTAAATGTCACGCTGGCTGGCACTGTCCCAGCTCCGACGCGCTTGACGTACTCGTTGAGCGGAGTGCCTACTGTGCCGTCACTTCCATCGATTGTTGCAGTTACCGTCGTGAGGTTGTTCTCGAGCATGTACTGCTGAGCAGCGGAGGCGAGCTGGCGCGCGTCGTTGTGCAGAGTGCCGTTCTTGGAGTCCGTGCGAACCTTCTTGAACGCAGGGATAGCCATCGCTGCCAAGAGGCCGATGATGACCACGACGATCATAATTTCTACGAGTGTGAAACCTTTTTTAGATGTATTCTTATGCATAATGATATTTTCCTAAGTTTGATGTTCGGTTGATGAATTTGGATACGAACACATTGAAAAACGGCAGGTCCGAATGGGCTCTTTAACTGTTTGGAAGGCTTTGTAGGGAAAATTTGGAACCTTGGGGTCGTTTACGCCTTTTTTAAAATTAACCGGTTGAGTTTTTGTGTATCTCCCGCTCCGAATAGAGCTGGTCACCTAGTCTTCATGAGTAAGTTTTTCCTGTCGCCTTTCCTTGTTCTCCTAGCGCTCTCCTTCTCGGCGGCTCATGCCCGCGAGGTGCAGGTGATCTTGGACAATGGAGACAGCATTTCTGGGGAGCTTGTGAGCGAAAGCGAAACTGAGCTGAAGCTGTCGGTGGACTATCTGGGCGAGATTTCCTTGCCTATGGATCGCGTGGAGGAAGTGCTCCGGAAGCCGAAGGCTATGGTTGCGCCGACGCAGCCGCCTGCGGAAGCGATCGCTGAAACGAAAATCGCGCCGGTCCCGGAGAAGCCAAGAGTGGTGAAGGACGAGCCGGCTCCGCCGAAGGTGGCTGAAACGTCTGCTGAAGGGGAGAAGGCGCAGGAGCCGAAACGGGGGCTTGTCGCTCGTTTCTTTGCTGCGATGAGCGATCTCGAGGAGGATTTGGATCTATTGCCGGAGTGGGACAAGAGCCTGCAGCTTGGATATGACTCCAGTTCGGGTAGGAAGGATCAGGTGACGCAGAACTACCGTTTGGACATGGATCGCAAGTTCGAGTCGAGTCGAATCAAGCTTGAAGCGGAATACGCCTACGGAGAGGCGAACGGTTCGAAGACGCGCGATCGCTTGAGCTCGACGTATCGGTGGCGGAAGGACATTGCCCCGGGGGTCTTCTATGAATCTGAGTCCGAGTACTTCAGTGACCAGGTCAAGCTGATCGATTCCAACGTGGAGCAAAAGCTGGGCCTTGGGACGCGTTTCCTTGATCGCGAGGATTCGGTGCTTTCGGCGGGATTGGGGGCGAGCGGGCGTTGGCGTACCTTTCCGGAAGAGGATGAGGAAGTGGCCTACTTGGTGAACGTTTTCCAGGACTGGGACTACCGCATGTCGGAGCGGGTGCGCGTGCGGCAGGATTTTAAGTTCGCGATGCCTCTGGAGGATACCGATGGCTACGAAATCAATTTTTCAGCAGCCCTGACTTCTTCGGTCTCCAAGTCGGTCAAGCTCTCCTTGCGTTACGAGCTCGGCTTCGACAATTCCCTAGACGAGGACTTGAGGGAAGATCGCCGCTTCATCAGTTCCCTTGGCTACGCGTTTTAGCGGCTGCGTTGGAAGTTGGCCGCGATTTGCGGTCCTAACCTGAAGCATCAGGCGCGGGGGGAGGGGCTTATTTGGAGGCGAGAAGCTTCTCGACGTCGATCTGCACCGCGTCCTTCCAGAGGGCTTCCAGCTTGTAGGTCTCGCGGGTCTCTTGAGAGAAGAGGTGGACCATGATGTCGAATGCGTCGACCACTGCCCAACCGCTGAAGTCGCCTTCGTCCACGCCGAGGATCTTGACCTTGTGGTCTTTGAGGGCCTTGTCGACTTCGCGGCGCAAGGCGCGCAGGTGGGTTTCGGCCAAGCCGGACGCGAGCACCAAGTAGTTCGTGATGGAGGATGTCTCCCGTACGTCGAGGGCTACGATATTCTCCGCCTTGGCGTCGTCCAAGGTCTTGCAGCAAAGGGCTAGCAGCTCTTCGCCTTTTAGTTCTACGTTCGATTTGGTGCTCATGGTGTTTTGGTTCTCTATAGATAGAGATTTTCGGCCTTGATGTAATCAAAGACATTCGCTGGCAAGAAGTACTTGGCGGGACGGCCCGATTTAAATCGCTCCCGTATTTCCGTAGAGCTGATCTCTAGTTGGCGGCTTTTGCCTCGGAGAATGCGGATGTGGGAGGGAAGCTCGTCGCTGGCTTGGCTGCTGGAGCCAGGGCGTTCGAAGGCGATGAAGCTCACCAGCCCGGCGAGCTCCTCGATGTTTCGCCAATGGTGGAGCTGGGCGATTTGGTCGGCCCCGAGGATCCAGAACAGGTCGGCGCCTGGGTTTTCCTCGCTGAGCGTTCTGGCTGTGCGAACGGAGTAGCTGGTCGATTCGAAGCGGAAGTCGACGTCGGAGCACTCGAAGCGCGGTTCGTCCTCGGTGGCGCGTTTGACCATTTCCATTCTCTGCCCAGGCGTGCTGGTGGGAGCGTTGTCCTTCAAGGGGGCTTGGAAAGCGGGAACGAAGAGGACGCGCTCCAGATCGAACTGCTCGCAAGCGTCCAAAGCGATGATCAGATGCCCGTTGTGGATCGGGTCGAAGCTGCCGCCAATTATTCCAATGCGCCTAGTCACCGAGCGAAGGTCTTCTGGAAAGCGAGGGACTGTCAATAGCCGCTCGCCCCGGCCGGCTCGAATTGAAGCTCGGGCTCCAACTGGAGAAGTTTCGACTTTAGGGCTTGGAGGGCGCGTTTTTCGCGCTGGAAAATCTGCTGCCGCGAGATTCCGGCGCCTGCCGCGATTTGGGACAGGGATTGGCAGCTCGGGGTATCGCCGAGGCCGAAGCGTCGCTCGACCACCTCGCGCTGCTTGGGCGTGAGCGCCGACAGGGCCTGGTTCAGTCGATCTATTTCGTCGGAGCGCATGGCAGCGCGTTGCGGAGAGCGGCATGGTTCAGAGGTAAGGCTATCGCCGAGTAGCTCGTTTGCGTGGAGGGGATTGTCGAGCTGGACCGTTCCCTCCCGTATCGCTTTTTTCAAGATGGGGCTGGCTCCGGCTTTGCCCCGGAAGCTTTTCGAGATGAGATTGATCGGCGCTTTGACCGGTACGCGCTCCTGCATCAGGAAATTCAGGATCCGACGCTTGATCCATTGGCGAGCGTAGGCCTCGAAGTGGGCGTTCGGCTCGATGCGGTCGATCGATTCCAGGAGGGCGAGCCGCGCTTCCTGACAGGCGTCCTCCCGTTGGGAAGGGCTGCTGCAGTGCGCGAGGGCTCCTTCGACCGGAAGGTGCTGGTACTGGGAAAAGAGTTCGCTCTGGGATTCCTTGTACTGCTCGTAGCGGGCGCAGATCCGGATGAGCACTTTCTTTTGCAGGGCGAGCCACTCGGTTTGGCTGGGGCGGCCGAAGTCGCTGCGGGCTCGGTATTGGGTAACGCCCCAATTGCGAGCAAGGCGCTTCGCCTCTGCGAAACTGGGCGTCGGCAATCCTTGCTCGAGACCGTGGCGCAGGAGCTCCTGCTTTTGTTCGATGGGCAGGGCTCGCAAGGCGCTGCGCTGGTTGATGCCCTGGCGTTGCCCTTTGAAGCCCAGTTCGTTCAAGGAGCAAACCAGATGGTCCTCCCATTTCGGATGGGCGATCATCCAGTCGAGAGCGCCGCGAAACCGAGCGACCTGCATCCTGGCGGGGGAAGGGAGGCTTGGTAGCAGCTGGTTGTGGGGACTGGTGGGCATCGCTCGTGGGTAGGAACTCCGATCAGCTTCGCTCATGGTGCTATTTGAGGCAAGAGTTCAGTTACGCCGATAGGCTTGCAGTAAAATCGCTAAGCGCAGGCTTGTTTTTCGCGGGCAAGTCTGCTGCATTTCCGATCTTTCCAACCCATTGCCCTGGTGGCGGAATCGGTAGACGCAGCGGGCTTAAAAGCCTAAAAGGCCGTTTTTGCCTGAATTAGCCTGAGTCGTCAGGAGTAGTCTAGTCTTTGAAGGTCAATGGGATAGGGAAGTTTGAAGGTCGTCTTGAGTCATCCTGAATTAGCCTAAATTTTGTAACCCGGTTACAAAGTGGGTTACAAAAATTGCCTCAGATTGGAAATGTATCCAAAAAGTGGGCATAGGGTTAGCGTTTAGGCATATGGATTTCAAAAAAACAGATTAACCCGAAAATGCTGCGAAGATCCTACTAGTTTTGGTCAAAATCGGTCTACAGCGGATGGTTAGTCCGTTGCTCTAAGATTAATTCATTGGTCATCAGCACATGCATCGCGGAATTGGGACAATTTGTTCAGACCCGATTGGTTTTTCAAATCTGCAAATTTTGAAATTCTGGGTTATCGAGATAGCCGCAGTTTCTTAAACCCGTGTGGTTTGTTCGAAAAACGAACATGGTGTTTGACAATCGTTCAATGAGGATGCAGTCTGAAGGAAATCTAACCTGTTACCCTTATAGATATGAATTCAGCAGTAGAGACGAATCTTAGCGAATTCCCCGAGGATCGCGTGAGATCGGAAATCGAAAGTTGGTGGGAAGAAGTCGCTGATCCTTTTGGAGAAAACGATTCGGACGATTCGGACGATTCGGACGATTCGGATGGTTCAGGAACTCTTCATGAGTTGCTTCCTTCAGTTGATTCGCTGGCTGTCGTGGACTCTTTGATTAGAATTGAAAAAATAGTAGAGAAGGAAATTCCACCTAAGTTTATTAAGCGCGGGGGGTATTCGACTGTGGAAGAGATGCAGAATCATCTTATCCCGCAGATTCGTGCTCTCTGTGCGTAACTTAACAAAAAATCGTGTTATGCCTCAAGAATCAAACAATGAACGCCTAGACGTCGCTCGCAGGTTGAAAGAAACCAGAGAGTACCTCGGTTTTTCTCAGGACGAAGTAGCTAAAGTAGTTAACATAGCCAGACCTGCAATTTCGTTGATCGAAAAAGGTGAACGTAAGGTTGAAGTACTTGAATTAAAGAAACTGGCTGAGTTTTATAATCAGTCCGTCTCCTACTTCCTGGGAACTGAAGTCCCGGGGGTCTCTGAAGAAGTCGAGTTCTTGGCTCGTACGGCTAATGAGCTGACTCCAGAGGATCAGCAAGAACTACTCCAGTTTGCCAAGTTTCTTAAGAGCAAAAAGTCAAAGTGATGGGATACGATCAATCAATTCTCAAGGGTGCGAAAGCGGCAAAAAAACTTCACGAGGACATTGGTACGCGAAGCAGGGTTG